>NZ_JAJFAU010000115.1 GCF_022614595.1 Streptomyces sp. CNQ085 | reverse complement strand
CCGCGGCAGCGGCAGCGCCCGGGCCAGCGCGGCGGCCGCCACGGCGAGCGCGCCGGCCGTCACCGCGTCGGGCTCGGCGGCCAGATGGCCGACGGCGAGTACGGCGAGGGCGGTGGAGGCGACCCCGGCCGTCAGGGCGTACAGGCGCTCGTCGGGCGAGGAGTGGTTGCGCAGCTGGAGCACGAGGACGAACAGGACCCACACCCCGAGCGTGCCGACGACGACGGCCGAGGCGTGCCCGGCGCCGAGCGCCAGCAGGGCGATGTCCGCGGTGACGCCCGCCAGGAACGCCAGCGCGATGCCCTGCCGCGCGGGCCACATGCCGTTGAGCCGGAACCAGCCCGCGGCCGTGACCGCCTGGAGCAGCACCACGGCGACGGCCGACACCGGGCGGGAGACCTGGGCGGTGGCCGCGAGCAGCACGGCCAGGAGGGCGGTGAGGGCGGCGGGTGCCAGGCCCGGCGCGATGATCGGACTGCCGGTACGCCGCGGGGTGGTGGGAGCGGCGGCGGCCGCCGCACGGGGTACGCCGGCCGTACCGCCCTGCTCCGGCGGCAGGGACCCGGGGCCGGGGCGGTGGGGCGGCGCGGAGACGCCGGGGGCGGCGTACGGTTCCTGACCGGGGGCGGTGTACTGGCCGTACTGGCTGGGCTGCCGGTACTGGTGGTCGTACTGCTGGTACCGGCCGTACCGGTCCTGTCCGGCGGGCTCGCCGTAGGCGTCGTACCCGCCGTACGCGGGAGCCGAAGGGTCCTGGCCGTGCTCGTGGCCGTCCTCGTGGCCGTGGGGGCCGGGCTGGGAGCCGTACGGCCGTCCGGGCGGGTAGTGCTGGTCGGTCAACGGGAGCCTCCCGCGAAGGGGGGGAGCACCTCGACGGCGCCGCCCTCGGTCAGTCGGACGAGGTTGTGGTCGCGCTTGCCGACCGGCTCGCCGTCCACCAGGAAGGAGCACAGGCCCAGCACCCGGTCGAAGTCCGGCCGGCCGGCATGCCGCCGGCGCGCCTCGGCCAGCGCCTCGGCCAGCGTGTGGGCCTCGTATCTCTCCTCGGTGATCCCGGCGGCGGCCTTGGCCGCGGCCCAGTAGCGGATCATGCCGCTCGGCATGGTGTGTCCCTCTCAGCCGTCCGTCGTGCCGCTCCCATGATGACGTGGCGCCGCCCCGGTCCGTGCCGTCGCCCAGGCGGCGATCCGTTCCAGCAGCTCCGGGGGCGCGGCGTTCTCGGCGTGGCCGAAGCCGCGCTCGATCCACAGCTCCGAGGACGCCGGGTCGGCCGCCTCGGCCAGCGAGTACGGGTGGTCCAGCGGAAAGTAGGTGTCCCGGTCGCCGTGCACCACCAGCAGTGGGGTCGGGGCGATCAGCGGCACGGCCTCCACCGGTGACAGCGGCACCGGGTCCCAGTCCCGGTGATGGATGCGGGTGCGCAGCCCGTAGCGGGAGACCAGGCGTCCGGCGGGGTGCTGGATCGCCCAGTGGACCCGCCGCATGGCCGGGGTGCCCCTGTAGTACCAGCGGGCGGGGGCGCTCACGGCGACGACCGCGTCGGTGTGTGCGTCTGTGCGCCCCCGGTGCATCCTGTGCGCGGTGTCACCGGGGCCGTCCCCGCCGCCCTCCCCGGTTCCGCGCCCCGTGCCGGCCGCCTCCGGCCGGTGGAGCGCCGCGTGCCGCAGTACCACCGAGCCGCCCATCGAGAAGCCCGCCGTCACCACCGCGGAGTGCCCCAGCGAACGCGCCCAGCGCACCGCCGCGGCCAGGTCGAGCACCTCCCGGTCGCCGACCGTGGAACGCCCGCCGGAGCGGCCGTGTCCGCGGAAGGAGAACGTGATCACACCCGCGTGCCGGGCGAACGCCTGTGACACTCGTCGCACCGCCGGCCGCTCCAGCGAGCCGGTGAAACCGTGCGCGACGACGATCGCCGGAACCCGTCCGGCGGCCCGCCGCGCACCCCCGTCCCGGTCGCCGAAGCCCCCCTCGCGGGGCTGGTAGCAGGCGTCTATGCCCACTCCGTCCTCGGTCCGCAGCCGCGCCCGCGGCAGCGTGTGCGAAGGCGTCCGCCGCCCCGCGTCTCCGCCACCGCGGGTGATGACCCCACCACGGAAAGACCCCTCCGTCCCCTCCACGTCCTCGCTCATGTGGGATATTGTCGATGACGAGAAGGATCCGGGCAGTGCCGCCCCCGGGTCCTTTCGTGCTTTCGGAGCGCAGTACGAAGCAGTACCGCCACATGCCCCGACCGGGGCCGGGGAAGGACTCGACGTCATGAGCTCACTACTCCTGCTGACCAACGCCCTCCAGCCCTCCACCGAAGTCCTGCCCGCCCTCGGCCTGCTGCTGCACAACGTCCGTGTGGCCCCGGCCGAGGGCCCGGCGCTGGTGGACACCCCCGGCGCCGACGCCGTCCTGGTCGACGGCCGCCGCGACCTGCCGCAGGTACGCTCCCTGTGCCAGCTGCTGCGCTCCACGGGGCCGGGCTGCCCGCTGATCCTGGTGGTCACCGAAGGCGGCCTCGCGGCCGTCACCGCCGAGTGGGGCGTGGACGATGTCCTGCTGGACACCGCCGGCCCGGCCGAGGTCGAGGCCCGGCTGCGGCTGGCCACCGGGCGGCGGCAGATCGCCGGTGACGACGGCCCGGCGGAGATCCGCACCGGCGACCTGTCGGTGGACGAGGCCACCTACAGCGCCAAGATCAAGGGGCGCGTGCTGGACCTGACCTTCAAGGAGTTCGAGCTGCTGAAGTACCTGGCGCAGCACCCCGGCCGGGTGTTCAGCAGGGCACAGCTCCTCCAGGAGGTGTGGGGCTACGACTACTTCGGCGGCACCCGGACCGTCGATGTCCACGTGCGGCGGCTGCGGGCCAAGCTCGGCCCGGAGCACGAGTCGCTGATCGGGACCGTGCGCAACGTCGGCTACCGCTTCGTGCTGCCGGAGAAGAAGGAGCCGACCTCCGAGGAGCGCCGGGCCCGCGAGGACGCGAAGGCGACCGTGGACGCCGCCGAGAGAATGGCGCAGGACGCGGCCGACGGCGTGGACGGCGGTGTGGACGGCGGCGCGGCCGGGGGCGGGCGGAGGGCCGCCGCTCGCCGGGGAGGGAACTGAGTTGGCGCGCGTAGACTGCCCGCTGTGGCGAAGGTGACGCGGGACGATGTGGCGAGACTGGCGGGTACGTCGACTGCGGTCGTCAGTTATGTGATAAACGATGGGCCCCGGCCGGTCGCGCCCGCGACCCGCGAGCGTGTGCTCGCCGCGATCAAGGAGCTGGGATACCGGCCGGACCGGGTCGCGCAGGCGATGGCGTCCCGGCGCACCGATCTGATAGGGCTTGTCATCCCCGACGCCCGCCAGCCGTTCTTCGCGGAGATGGCGCACGCGGTCGAACAGGCCGCCGCCGACCGCGGGAAGATGGTGCTCGTCGGCAACTCCGACTACCTCGACGAGCGCGAGGTGCACTATCTGCGGGCCTTCCTCGGCATGCGCGTCTCGGGTCTGATCCTGATCAGCCAGGGCCCCAGCGAACGCGCCGCCGCCGAGATAGATGCCTGGGACGCGCGTGTGGTGCTGCTGCACCGGCGGCCCGAGGCGATCGACGACGTGGCCGTCGTCCTCGACGACGTCGGCGGCGCCCAGATGGTCACCCGGCACCTGCTGGAGCACGGCCACGAGTACGTGGCATGCCTGGGCGGCGTGGAGTCCACCCCCGCCTACGGCGACCCGGTGACCGACCACGTGGAGGGCTGGCGCCGGGCGATGAGGGAGGCCGGACACTCCACCGACGGCCGTCTCTTCCAGGCCCCCTACAACCGCTACGACACCTACCGCGTCGCCCTTGACCTGCTGGCCGGCCCCGACCGCCCGCCCGCGCTGGTGTGCGCCACCGACGACCAGGCCATCGGCGTGCTGCGCGCCGCCCGCGAACTGGGTCTGGACGTACCCGGCGAACTGGCGGTGGCCGGGTTCGACGACGTCAAGGAGGCGGCGCTGACCGATCCGCCGCTGACCACGGTGGGCTCGGACCGCGAGGCGATGGCCCGTGCCGCGGTCGACCTGGTGCTGGACGACGGGGTGCGCGCGACGGGCTCACGGCGCGAGCGCGTGCGGCAGTTCCCGACGGGACTGGTGGTGCGCCGCTCCTGCGGCTGTGGCGCCTGACCGCGGCCGGGCCGGGCTCCGGCCAGGACTCCCCGGGGCGGTTCTTCCCCGGGTTTCAGCCCGCCCTCATGAAGTTCTCATTCCGGGCGCGCACAGTCGTGTGCATGAGTGACCACGAGAGCGACCACGAGACGAACCGCGCGTATCCGCCCCGCCCGCCGTACGAGTCCCCCACTCCCGGGCCCCCCGTCCTCGAGCCCGGTGCCGGACACGCCCCCGGCACGCATGCCCGGCCGCGGGCGCGCCGCCCCGTCGGGCTGCTGGCGGCCGTGGCGATCGTGGCCGCCGCGGTCGGCGGCGGTACGGCGACCCTGGCCGCCGAGACGTTCGGGAACGGCGCCGCGCCCGCCGCCACCTCCTCCGTCCCCGGCACAGGCGTCTCCGACACCGGCACCGGGGTCGCCGGGGTCGTCGGGGCCCTCACCCCCAGCGTGGTGGAGATCAGCGCCTCCTCACGCTCCGGCTCCGCGACCGGATCCGGCGTGGTGATCTCCGAGGAGGGCGAGATCCTCACCAACAACCACGTCGTCTCCGGCGCCACCGGGATCGAGGTCACCTTCTCCGGCGGCGACACCGCCCGCGCCGAGGTCGTCGGCACCGAGCCCGACCTCGACATGGCGCTGCTCCGGGTCGAGGGCGCGGGCGACCTCACCCCCGCCGAGCTCGGCGACTCCGACTCCGTCCGTGTCGGCGACCGGGTCGTCGCCTTCGGCTCGCCCGAGGGTCTGTCGGGCACGGTCACCAGCGGCATCGTCTCCGCCAAGGACCGCGAGGTCACCGTGGAGCGGACGGGAGAGGACGGCCGGCCGAGGAACGACCGGTCCTGGCCCTTCGAGTTCGACGGCGGCCGGTACAACGGCGAGCTGGGCTCCGAGACCACCACCTACCGGGCCATCCAGACCGACGCCTCCCTCAACCCCGGCAACTCCGGCGGCCCGCTGGTCGACATGAACGGCCGGGTCGTCGGCATCAACTCCGCGATCCACAGCAACGCCTCCACCGCCGCCGAGGCGGGCAGCGTAGGCCTGGGCTTCGCCGTACCCGTGAACGACGTCAAGGAGATCCTCGACGACCTGCGCGCCGACGGATGAGGCGGATGCGACACTCCCCGACATGACCACCACCGTCTCCTCCGCCACGCCCCGTCCCGCCCCGCCCGCGCGTGTGCTGGTCGTCGATGACGAGCCGGCCGTACGGCAGGCCCTGCGCCGCAGCCTGGCCTTCGAGGGCTACGAGACCGAGCTGGCCGCCGACGGCCTGGAGGCGCTGCGGCAGGTGGAGACGTACCGCCCCGACCTGGTGATCCTGGACGTGCTGATGCCGCGCATGGACGGGCTGACCGCCGCCCGGCGGATGCGCGCGAACGGGGTGACCGTCCCCGTGCTGATGCTCACCGCCCGCGACACCGTCGGCGACCGCGTCACCGGCCTGGACGCGGGCGCGGACGACTACCTGGTCAAGCCGTTCGAGCTGGACGAGCTGCTGGCCCGTATCCGCGCCCTGCTGCGCCGCAGCTCCTACGCCCGTGAGCAGGCCGGCGCCGGGGAGACCGAGGTGCTCTCCTTCGCCGGTCTGCGCATGGACCTCGCCACGCGCGAGGTCACCCGCGGCGGACGGCCGGTGGAGCTGACGCGAACGGAGTTCACGCTGCTGGAGATGTTCATGGCCCACCCGCGCCAGGTCCTGACCCGCGAGCAGATCCTCAAGGCCGTCTGGGGCTTCGACTTCGAACCCTCCTCCAACTCCCTGGACGTGTACGTGATGTACCTGCGCCGCAAGACCGAGGCCGGCGGCGAGCCGCGCCTGGTGCACACCGTGCGCGGCGTCGGCTACGTCCTGCGGGACACCCCGGGCGCCGGACCCGGCACGGCATCCGGCCCCGCACCGGGAGGAGTGCGCCCGTGACCTCACGGCTCAACTCCCTGCCGCTGCGCTCACGCCTGGCACTGCTGGTCGCGGCGGCCGTGGCGATGGCGGTTGCCGCCTGCTCGCTGGCCGCCTGGATCCTGGTGCGGGCGCAGCTCGTCGACTCCCTCGACGACGCCCTGCACACCAACCGGGTCCCCGACCGCCGGCTCATCGACCTCGTCCGTGCCGGGCAGTGCCGGGCGGTGCCGGAAGAGGAGCGGCTGGACACCCCCAACCCCTTCGACTCCACCGTGCAGCTCGTGGACCGTGACGGCGACAGGTGCATGGCCTTCGGCGGACGGCCCCTGCCGGTCTCCGCCGCCGACGTGGCCGTCGCCCGCGGCGAGCGCGCGGAGGCCCTGCACACCGTCACCGCGGGCGGCGATGAGTACCGGGTGCTCACCACTCCCCTGAGCGGCACGGACGCCGCCGTGACCGTGGCCCGCCCGATGGCCGAGATCGACCAGAGCCTGGACACCCTCGCCCTCGTCCTCGGCCTGGTCGCCGCCACCGGCGTGCTCGGCGCGGCGGGCGCCGGCGTCCTGCTCGCGCGCGCGGGCCTGCGCCCGGTGGACAGTCTGACGGGCGCGGTCGAGCACGTCGCCCGCACCGAGGACCTGACCGTCCGCATTCCCGTCGAGGGCGACGACGAGATCGCCCGCCTGTCACGCTCCTTCAACGCCATGACCGCCGCCCTGGCCACCTCCCGCGACCTCCAGCAACAGCTGATCGCCGACGCCGGGCACGAGTTGCGCACCCCGCTGACCTCGCTGCGCACCAACATCGACCTGCTGGTGCGCAGCGAGCAGGCCGCCCGCCCGCTCCCGCCCGAGGACCGCCGGGAACTGCTGGAATCGGTGCGCGTCCAGATCGGCGAACTGGCCTCCCTCGTCGGCGACCTCCAGGAGCTGTCCCGGCCCGACGCCGCGGCCGCCGGCGGGCCGGTGGAGATCACCGGCCTGCACGAGACCGCCGGACGCGCCGTGGAACGCGCCCGGCTGCGCGGCTCGGACATCACCATCACCCGCGACCTGGCCCCCTGGTACGTGCGGGCCGAACCGGCCGCGCTGGAGAGGGCGGTGGTCAACCTGCTGGACAACGCCGTGAAGTTCTCCCCGCCCGGCGCAACGATCGACGTCCGCCTCGACGGCTCCACCGGCACCCTGCGCGTGCGCGACCGGGGCCCAGGCATCCCCGAGGACGAACTCCCCCACGTCTTCGACCGCTTCTGGCGCTCCCCGTCCGCCCGCAGCCTCCCCGGCTCGGGCCTGGGCCTGGCCATCGTGGCCCGCACGGTGCGCCGCAGCGGCGGCGAGATCGCCCTCCACCCGGCCCCGGGCGGCGGCACGGAAGCCGTCCTCCGCCTCCCCGGCGCCCCGGTGCCCCCGCCGGAGACGCCCGACCGGTCCGGGAGGAGGCCGGACGGAACGGCTACGGGGTGAGGCGCTCGGCGAGTTCCGTCTCGTCGGCGACGAACCACATCTGCTGTCCGCGGTCGCACTCGCGGACGAAGTCCCGCAGCGACGCGCTGGCCGCCGTACGGGCGGAGACGTCGCCGACGACGGCGAGTCCCAGGCGGTAGTTGGCGAACTTCTGGACGATCTCCCCGGCGAGGCCGGTGCGCAGCCGGAAGAAGTCCTCGTGCAGCCGCCCGGCCGGCACGGCGACCCACCGGGCGCCCCGGTATCCGGCGTCGCCGATCAGGTCCAGCGCCTCGCGCTCCCCGATGGCCGCGCCCTCGTCGGCGCACATCAGGACGGGGATGCCGTGGAACGTCAGAAGGGTGGTCATGGCTGCCTAGCCTAGCCGGGCCGCCGCACGGGGCGACGCGTCCTCACTCCAGGCGGGGCGAGGTGTCGACGGAGGAGGCCACCGGTCTCGTCCCCCCTGTCCTCCGGGTCGGCGCGGGCGACGGTGAGGGCGTGCGCGTCGATGACCTCGCCGGCCTCGGCGGTGAGGACGATCCGCCTGTCCGTCCAGGTGGTGACGTCGTTCCAGAACTCGGCCTCCGCCAAGTCCCCGTAGACGAAACCGACAGCGGCAGGACGGCGCCCCTCCGCGTCCGGCGGTACTTCACGCTGCGGAGCATGCTCCCGGGTCCTCTCGGCGTGCGGGCGGTCCCGCGCGCCCCGGGTGACCGGATGCCGGGGCCGTCGAACCGACGAACCGACGCGCGGAAGCATTCCGGCCCTGGCACCGGACCATGCCGGACACGGTGCTTCCGCCCCCGTGGGAACCGGATCTTCACCCGGACGGCGGTCCGTCGCAGTGTCGTGGGGGAGTTCCGCGGGCCGGGGGAAGGCGGCCCGCGGAGGGAGGCTCATCCGCCGTGGGGGATCACCGGACGACCGTGATCCGGTCCGCCGCCGGGGCGTCCAGCGGGTCGGCGGCGGAGGAGTTGGCGGTCAGGTGGTCCTGGAGGGCCGCCAGGTCGTCGCCGCCCACCAGCGGGTCGGTGCCCTGGGCCAGCGTCGGGAAGCCGTCGCCGCCGCCCGCCAGGAAGGAGTTGACCGCGACACGGTAGGAGGCCGACGGGTCGATCGGTTCGCCGTTCAGCCGCACCGAGTCCGCGACGATCCGGTCCGCGCCGGACCGGGTGAGGTCGAGGGTGTAGGTGAGGCCGGAGGAGACCTGGAGGATCTTCGGGGACGCCTCGTTGGCGCCGCTGACCTGCTCGCGCAGCACTGTCAGGAGCTGCTCGCCGCTGAGGGTGGTCAGGTTGACGGTGTTGGAGAAGGGCTGGACGGTGAAGCCCTCGGCGTACGTCACCACGCCGTCGCCCTCGGTGCCGGAGGCCGCGTGCACCAGGTCGGCGCGGATGCCGCCGGGGTTCATCAGGGCCAGGTCCGCCTCCGGGTCCAGCCCGCGGGCGTGGGCGAACTGGGCGTCGGCGATCAGGTCGCCCAGCGGGGACTCGGGTGCGGTGCGGTCGGCGGTGATGTCCTCGGAGATCCAGCCGATGGGACGGCCCGCGACGGGCGCGGCCAGCCCCTTCCAGTAGTCGATCAGGGCGGTGAGGTCGGCGGCCTTCTCCTGGTTGCGGTGGACGACGCGGTTGGCGCCCTCCACCGAGGCGCGCACGATGTCGCGGGTGCGGCGGTCGTACTCCATGTTCAGCTCGGTGAACAGCCGGCCGTAGGAGGCGGCGGAGGTGACCAGGCGGTCCTCGCCCCGCGGGTCGGGGACGGAGCAGACGTACGGCTGGTGGGTGTGGCCGGTGATCAGCGCGTCCACGCCCGCGTTCGTCCGCCTGGCGATGTCCACGATCGGGCCGGACAGCCCGCCGCCGTCCTCGCCGCAGTCGGCGTTGTAGGCGCTGGAGGCCGGGAACCCGCCCTCGTGGACCAGGGCGATGACGGCGTTGACGCCCTTGCGGCGCAGCTCCTCGGTGTACTTGTCGATGGTCTCGGCCTCGTCGAGGAACTTCAGTCCCTTGACGCCCTCGGCCGAGACGATGTCCGGCGTGCCCTCCAGCGTGACCCCGATGAAGCCGACGCGGACGCCCTTCATCTTCTTGACGGTATAGGGGGCCATCAGCGGCCTGCCGGTCTTCTCGTCGACGACGTTGGCCGCGAGGATCGGGAAGTCGGCGCCGCCGAAGGAACGGCCCTCGTCGTAGCAGCCGTCCTCGGGGTGGCAGCCGCCCTTCCGCAGGCGCTCGAGCTCGGCGGCACCCTCGTCGAACTCGTGGTTGCCGACGCCCACGACGTCCATGCCGAGCGCGTTCATCGCCTCGATGGTGGGCTCGTCGTGGAAGAGGCCCGACAGCAGCGGGCTGGCGCCGACGATGTCGCCGGGGGCGACGGTGACCGAGTACGGGTTGCCCTTGCGGGCCTCGCGCAGGGAGGTGGCGAGGTACTCGGCGCCACCCGCGTCGATCTGCTCGGTGGTGCCGTCGGGGTGCTCGTGGGTCACACGGCCGGAGGAGCCGGTCGGGGGCTCCAGATTGCCGTGGAAGTCGTTGATGGCGAGCACCTGGAGGTCGACGGTGTGGCCGTGGTGCTTGCCGCGGTCGCCGTGCGCGCCGGGAGCCGCCGATGGGGCGTCCTGGGCGGCGGCGGGCATGGCGGCGCCGAGGGCGCCGACCGTCAGCAGACCGGCCGCGGCGGCGGTGAGTCTGCGGGAGAGGGGAAACCGCTTGGGCGGAGTGGACATGTTCTGTCCCCTTCTGTTCCCTTGTTGAGGACGTGAGTTGGCCTGGAAGTGGCCGGTGGTGGCGGGGGAAGCCTAGGTCAACGCGCGTAGCGTGTCATTGTTGCTTTGGTAACCACCGGGTTTCGATGCTGCGTAGGCTTCTCCCTATGAGCGACGTGGTGGTTGTGGACGAGCTGACGCCCGAGGCCGTGCGGCAGGCCCAGGCGCTGATCGACGAGGCCGCCCGGGTGGACGGCCAGTCGGCCGTCTCCGAGCAGGGCCGCCTCCAGCTGCGCGGTGGTCGCCGCGCCGGTGTACGGCACCTGCTGCTCTGGCAACAGGGGGAGCTGGCCGGTTACGGGCAACTGGAGGACACCGACCCGGTCGAGGCCCCGACGGGCGAGTTCGTCGTCCACCCCGGCCACCGCAACCAGGGCCACGGACTCGCTCTGGGCCGCGCGCTGCTGGAGGCGTCGGGCCGGCGGCTGCGGGTGTGGGCGCACGGCGGCCACCCGGCCGCACGGCACCTGGCCCGGCTGCTCGGCCTCACCCTCTTCCGCGAACTGCGGCAGATGCGGCGCCCGCTGACGGGACTGGACCTGCCCGAGCCGACGCTGCCGCCGGGAGTGCGGCTGCGTACTTTCGCCCCCGGCCGCGACGACACCGCCTGGCTGGCCGCCAACGCCGCCGCCTTCGCCCACCACCCCGAGCAGGGCGGCATGACCCAGCGCGACCTGGATGACCGCAAGGCCGAGCCGTGGTTCGACCCCAAGGGCTTCTTCCTCGCCGTGCGCGGCGGCGGGGCCGCCGCGGGCGCCGGCGAGGGCGAGGAGCTGCTCGGTTTCCACTGGACCAAGGTCCACAGCGCCGAGCAACTCGGCGAGGTGTACGTCGTCGGGGTCACCCCCGGGGCCCAGGGCGGCGGCCTGGGCAAGGCGCTGACGCTGGTGGGCCTGCGCTACCTCGCCCGCGACCGCGGTCTGCCGACCGCGATGCTGTACGTGGACGCCGACAACACCGCGGCTGTGAAGGTCTACGAGGGCCTGGGGTTCGAGACCCACGAGGTGGACCTGATGTACCGCATGGAGGGCTGAACCGGCACGGGGAGCCGGAGGCGGCGGGCCGGGCGGCGCCCGCCGCCGGTGCCGATGCGCGGCACGGTGAGCACGCCGGGCCCGGGGGTGAGGGCCACCGGGGGCGCGGGGGAAGGCTGTGGCGAGCAGGAGGGCGAACACATCGGCCCCTCACCCGTCCGGGAAGCCATGACGTCGGAAGCCGGGGCTTCCCTGGTCATCCGGGACGCCCCGGGTGTCCGGGACGGGGCGCACGGCCGGGACGTGGTGGCACGGGCCGGTCCCGCCCGGCGTCGTAGGGCAGCTCGCGGTGGAAGTACGCCGCCTCGGCCGTGTCGTAGCCGATCCGCCCGTCGGTGCCCAGCACGGTCAGGGCGGCCCGCACCCGCTGCGGCGTCAGACCCGACCGCCGGGCCAGCTCCCCGACATCCACACGCGGCTTCCAGGCCAGCAGCACCGAGACCGGATCGGCGTCCTCGGCCGCCTCCTCACCTGACAGCGTCTCCAGCGCCGCGCCCTCGCCCGAGAAGCCGCGCACGGGATCGGGGGAGAGGGTGAGGGTGAGCCGCATCCCCGGCAGCAGCAGCTCCCAGGCGGAGGCCGCCGCGCCGCTCGCGGTCGTCGCGGGCGGCCCGTACAGGCGCAGCCCGGTGGCGTGGCGCATCACCCGCAGCAGGGCCGAGAGCCGGTCCGGTCCGGGCAGGCAGACGGCGCCGGGCACGGGCCGGGTGGCCGGCCGCAGGGAGCGCCCGGCCCGCACCACCCAGAGAGCGGTCCCCGAACCCGGACGGGTGCGCGGCAGGGAACGCAGGAGACGCACCGCCTCGACGGCGGTGACCTCCGCGCGCAGGTCGAAGGCGGAGGCGATCACCTGGGTCTCGGCGAAGCCACGCAGCCAGCGGTCCGGCAGCGGCACCTTCTTCTCCACCACCGGCCCGTCGAAGGTGGTCGTCATGGCACACGAACATAGAGATGACCTCTGACATTCAGTCCGAACGACTGTGGAGCACCCAGTCGGCGATCGGCGGCATCCGCCGTACACCGCCGTACACTCCCGGAACCCGCCGCGACGGTTCGCCGGAGCGAATCGTTCCGGTCTCCGACACCCGTGCGAAGTGCGGGGATCGCCTGACAGCCATGTCGGCTTAACCGACGATTCAGACTCGCTTGCGAGCATCGCGGAATGCAGCCCGTCGTGCCGAAGGCGTCGGCCCCGGGGCCACGCCCCGGGCCGCAGCTCGCCGACGCGCCGTTGCCTCTGGCGGCGCGGAACAATGGAGGAATGAGCCAGTCTGTCCAGCCTCCCGTCGGTTTCATCGCCGCCTCGCGTCCCCACGCCATGATCACGCCGGGGCACGCGATCGAGCCCGGTCTCGACGCGGACTCCGACGCGTACCGCGAGGGCGAGGGCCCCGACGGGGCGGGCGAGGGGCTGCCGCAGGGACGTTTCCTCGACCGGGAGCGAAGCTGGCTCGCCTTCAACGAGCGGGTGCTGGAACTGGCCGAGGACCCCGCCACGCCGCTGCTGGAGCGGGCGAACTTCCTGGCCATCTTCGCCAGCAACCTCGACGAGTTCTTCATGGTGCGCGTCGCCGGCCTCAAGCGCCGCATCGCCACCGGGGTGGCCACCCGTTCAGCCTCCGGCCTCCAGCCGCGCGAGGTGCTGGAGCTGATCTGGAACCGCTCGCGCGAGCTCATGGCCCGGCACGCCGCCTGCTTCCAGCAGGACGTCCTGCCCGCCCTGGCCGACGAGGGCATCCACCTGGTGCGCTGGCCGGACCTGACGGAGAAGGAGCAGGCCCGCCTGTTCACCCTCTTCCGGCAGCGGATCTACCCCGTGCTGACCCCGCTGGCGGTGGACCCGGCCCACCCCTTCCCCTACATCTCCGGGCTGTCGCTGAACCTGGCCGTGGTCGTGCGCAACCCGGTCAGCGGGCACAATCACTTCGCGAGGGTGAAGGTGCCACCACTGCTGTCCCGCTTCCTGGAGGCATCCCCGCAGCGCTACGTGCCCATCGAGGACGTGATCGCGGCCCACCTGGAGGAGCTGTTCCCGGGGATGGAGGTCCTCGCCCACCACATGTTCCGGGTCACCCGCAACGAGGATCTGGAGGTGGAGGAGGACGACGCCGAGAACCTGCTGATGGCGCTGGAGAAGGAGCTGATGCGGCGCCGCTTCGGCCCGCCGGTGCGCCTGGAGGTCGAGGAGTCCATCGACCCGTACGTGCTGGACCTGCTGGTGCGCGAGCTGAAGGTCTCCGAGGCCGAGGTCTACCCGCTGCCCGGCCCGCTGGACCTCACCGGCCTGTTCGGGATCGTCTCGCTGGACAAGCCGGAGCTGAAGTACCGCAAGTTCGTCGCCGGCACCCACCGCGACCTGGCCGAGGTCGAGTCGGCCTCCGCGCCCGATGTCTTCGGGGCGCTGCGCGAGCGCGACGTGCTGCTGCACCACCCCTACGACTCCTTCTCCACCTCCGTGCAGCGCCTCCTGGAGCAGGCCGCCGCCGACCCGGACGTGCTGGCGATCAAGCAGACGCTGTACCGCACCTCCGGCGACTCCCCGATCGTGGACGCGCTGATAGACGCGGCCGAGTCCGGCAAGCAGGTGCTGGTGCTGGTGGAGATCAAGGCCCGCTTCGACGAGCAGGCCAACATCAAGTGGGCGCGGAAGCTGGAGGAGGCCGGCTGCCACGTCGTCTACGGCCTCGTCGGTCTCAAGACGCACTGCAAGCTGTCCCTGGTGGTGCGGCAGGAGGGCGATACGCTGCGCCGCTACAGCCACGTCGGCACCGGCAACTACCACCCCAAGACCGCCCGCCTGTACGAGGACCTGGGTCTGCTGACGGCCGACCCGCACGTCGGCGCCGATCTGTCCGACCTGTTCAACCGGCTGTCGGGCTACTCGCGCCGCACCACCTACCGCCGGCTGCTGGTCGCGCCCAGCTCGCTGCGCGACGGGCTGATCCAGCGCGTCAACCGCGAGATGGCCCACCACCGGGCCGGGCGGCCGGCGTATGTGCGGATCAAGGTCAACTCGATCGTCGACGAGGCGATCGTCGACTCCCTCTACCGCGCCTCCCGGGCCGGGGTGCCCGTGGACGTGTGGGTGCGCGGCATCTGCGCGGTACGGCCGGGGGTGGCGGGGCTGTCGGAGAACATCCGGGTGCGCAGCGTGCTGGGGCGATTCCTGGAGCACTCCCGGGTCTTCGCCTTCGCGGGCGGAGGCGATCCGGAGGTGTGGATCGGCAGCGCCGACATGATGCACCGCAACCTCGACCGGCGCATCGAGGCGCTGGTACGGGTCACCGACCCCGGCCACCGGGCTGCCCTCGACCGGCTGCTGGAGACCGGCATGGCGGACACCACCGCCTCCTGGCACCTCGGCCCGGACGGCGAGTGGACGCGTCACGCGACCGACGCCGAGGGGCGGCCCCTGCGGAACGTCCAGGAAATGCTCATCGACGCCCGGAGGCGCCGACGTGGTCCAGCCACATGACCTGCCCCCCAACGCGTCCGACGGGGGAGGGGAGCCGTATCCGCGGACGCTTCCGGAGGTGGTCCGCGAGGATCCCCGCGAGACGGGTCCGGGTCCGGGTCCGGGGGAGGCCACCGCGGGCGAGGTGCTGGCCGAGTACCTCCACCGGCAGGCCACCGGCTTCCTGCGCAGCCTGCGGCTGCACGAGGAGAGCGTGGGCAGCGCCGAGTCGGCGGCCGTCGCGGCCGAGGCCGTGCGGACGATGCGCCGCTGCGCCCGCCGCGTCGGCGCGGCGCTGCGGGTCTACCGGCCGCTGACCGATGCCGCCCGGGCCGACCAGATCGGCTCCGAGCTGGCCTGGCTGTCGGGTGTGCTGGGACAGGAGCGGGTGTACGAGGTGCGGCTGGAGAGGCTGCTGGGGGCGCTGCACCGGCTGTCGTCGGCGCCGGCCGGGGTGGCGGGCGCCGACAGTTCCACGGCCGGCTCCGCCGCCACCGGACCGCCCGCCCAGCGCGGCTCCTCCTCGTCCGGCGGCGGCCTGGGCATCGGCGCGGCCCGCGCCGGAGCGCTGCTGGAGCGGCAGCTCACCCTCGCCCGGACCCGAGCCCACTCCGCCGCCCTCCAGACGCTCGGCTCGGCCCGCTTCCACGCCGTGGCCGACGCGGTCGCCGTGCTGGCCTCCGAGGCGCCGCTGGCCGGCGAGGACGTCGCCCGTCCGGCCGTACGCGTGCTGCCGCCGCTGGCCGAGCAGGCCCACCGGCGGGCGGCCGAGGCGGTGGAGGCGCTGCCGTTGACCCGGGCCCGCCAGTCGTACAACGGCGAGGCGTTCGCCCACACCCTCGTCGTGGACGGGGAGCTGGACGCGGCCTGGAACCAGGTGCGGCTGCTGGTGCGGCTGCGCCGGTACGCCCACGAGGTGCTGGGCGCCGACGACCCGGCGCTGACCGCCGCGAGCCGGGCGCTGGACCGGCACAAGGACGCCGCCGAGGCGGCCTCGGCGGCCGCTGCCGCGGCCCGTACCCCCCGTATCGCCCCCGCCACCGCCTACGCGCTCGGAGTGCTCCACGCCGACCAGCGGCACGAGGTGGAGGCGGCGAGGTTCGGTTTCGGGCGGCTGTGGCGCCCGGCGGCGGCCCAGGTGGCCGGGCCGGGGTATCCGGCGCAGGCGCCGGAGGCGGACACGGCCGCAGTGGCCTTCGGCGCGGAGTGGGGCCGCTGATGAGCGGCGCGGGCGCGGGTCCCGCGCC
>NZ_JAJFAU010000114.1:12291-15987 GCF_022614595.1 Streptomyces sp. CNQ085 | reverse complement strand
CCCCCCGGGCGGCTGGGCGGCCCGCTCAGGGGCCGCCCCGCCGCGAGTGGTTCAGTCAGCGGCGCGCCTCCGCCACCGGGACCTCCTGCTCGGCCTGGGAACCGCAGCAGGAGCTGTCGGTGTTGTTTTCGGGGGCGGGGGCGGGGGCGGGGGCGGGGGCGGGGGCGGGGGCGACCTGGTTCTTCGTCTCCTCCGGCTCTTCGACGATCTGAACGGCACAGCAGTCGTTCTTGGAGCTGTCGGACCCGAGGAGGCGTCCGAGCACGCCGCCCTTCTTCGTGGACTTGCTCATGGGTACATCCCTTTCTTGGTGAGTTGTCGCAGGAAAAGCCCACCACTTGCCGAACAGGCAAGTGGTCTACAGGGGTGCCGGGCCGGCTCGCTTCGACGACCGTGAACTCTCGGTGGCGGGAACCGGGCCGACGTCCGGACGCTCCAGGTGGACCCTGGTGTCGTCCGGAGAAACGGCGGCCAGGGCGGCCAGTAGTTGCGACGGCCCTCGGAGCGCCGAGCAGCGCAGTGAGTAGACGTTGCTACGGCCTTGTGGAAATACCCCGACCAGCTTCTGCTCGCGCAGCGGTGCGAGGTGGTGGCTTATGAGGGTCCTGCTCAGGCCGGTCGCCTGGTGCAGCTCCTTCACCGTGCGCGAGCGATCCGCAAGCAGCAGCAGGAGCGTCAGCCGGGTCTCGTCGGCCATCGCTCGCAGCATCGGGGCGAGCAGCCGTGCCTGATCGCCCTGGGGGAGTGGCCGTGGAGCACTGGCCGTGCCGGTTGCGCTCAATCGCATGTGACCAGCGAAGCATTCGCAAGCCCATATATCAACAGTTTTGACTGTTGATACGCGAAACTGCTGTTGGAGTTGAGTCGGTCATGTCTCCGGCGCTCGTCGGCCGGAGGTTGTCGTCCGTTCCGCCGAACAGCCGGGATGAGCGGGCGGCACATGGGATCAGGGTCCTGCGCCCGGCTCCCCGTGGTGGTGCAGATGGCGGACGTGGGCGTCGGGCCCGGGGAACACCAGCGAGACCCTGCCGGTGTCCGACCAGCGCACGTCGTACGGCGGCGTCCCGTCGCCGTGGTGCAGCCCGACGATCTCGCCGTCCCGCCGGGGGATGCCCGTGGCGGGGCTCTCGATGATCAGCTCGTCTCCCAGTTCCGCGTGCATGCTCGTCACCGCTCTCCGAACTTTCCGGCGCTCGCCCCCGGTGCCGTGGTCCGGCCTCCGGACGCTCCGGGTACCCGGTCGGGTACCCGGAGCGCCGTACCCGCAACCTGCGGGCGGAATTCCGTCGGCGACCTCCGTTCCGGATGTGCTGACGCGGCCCGGCGGCGGGCGGGACGTGGAGAGGTGAGGGCCGACGGGGCCGGTCCGGGATCGGCTCAGTTCGGGGAGTAGGTCAGGCAGTCGGCCGTGCCGTGCAGGGCGCCCACCGAGATGCCGGTCGCCTGGCACTCGAAGTCGGTGTTGTGCCGGCAGTCCGACATCTTGCAGGCGCCGACGTGCGCGGCGGCCTCCGGGCTGCCGCCCTTGCGCGGGGCGGTGAAGAAGGTGTCGCATTGGGCCTGCTGGGGGTCGCCGACGGTGATGGCGAGCGCGTGGCAGGCGTGCTCCCTGTTGTATGCGCAGGGCTCCACGGCGCATTCGGTCACAGCGGGCATCTCCATGGATCTCTCCAGTGCTCTTCGGGTGTCCTCGGGCGCTTCCGGTGTTCGGGACGGTCGGCCCGGGTGAGGGCCGCCCGAGGCGGAGACCTTCCCGGCCGGGCGGTGGTGCCTGCCTTCGGAGCGCCGCAGTTCACCCGATGGGCGGAGTGAGAAGAGACTGTCGGATTCTTGTGCTCATGAATAGTGTGCCAAGTAGTTCGTATTACACGTTCAGAGGCCAAGAGGATCACCCGGACCGGACGTCCCGAGGCGGGGCAGCGGTCCGCTCGGGTGAACCGATACCTTTGGGCAGAGGCTCTCTGGGGCCTGACGGAAGGACCGGTGGGCATGGGGAGCGAGAAGGACGCAGGGCGTCTGCCTCGGCTGCAGTTGGACGAGTTGCTGGACGAGCTGCAGGCTCGCGTCGACGCGGTGCGCGGCACCCGGGACCGGGTGCGCAGTCTGCTCGAGGCCGTGATGTCGGTGGGGCAGGAGCTGGACCTGGCCCACGCGCTCCAGCGGATCGTGGAGGCCGCGGTGCTGCTGGTCGACGCCGAGTACGGCGCCCTCGGCGTCATCGGCGAGGACGGCCGGCTGTCCCAGTTCATCCCGGTGGGCATCGACGAGGAGACGGTCGAGACCATCGGCCCGCTGCCGTCGGGCCACGGCCTGCTGGGCGAGCTGATCCGCCATCCGGAGCCGCTGCGCATCCCGGATCTGGCCGAGCACCGCAACTCCTCGGGCTTCCCGCCCAACCATCCGCCGATGCACTCCTTCCTGGGCGTACCGATCCGGGTGCGCGAGGAGGTCTTCGGCAACCTCTACCTGACCGAGAAGCGGGGTGGCGCGGAGTTCGACGCCGAGGACGAGGCGGTGCTCTCCACCCTCGCCGTGGCGGCGGGCGTGGCCATCGAGAACGCCCGCCTCTACGAGCAGGCCCGCAACCGCGAGCGCTGGATGGAGGCCAACGCCGAGATCACCGCCGGACTGCTGTCCGGGGCGGACGAGCGGGAGGTACTGGCACTGGTCGTCGACCACGCGCGCCACATCCTCGCCGCCGACCTGGGCGTACTGGCCCTGCCGCTGGAGGACACCGGCAACCTCCAGGTGGTGCTGGCCGAAGGGAGGAGCGGCGAGGAGTTCCGCGGACTGGTGCTGCCCGCGGAGGGGTCCTTCGTGGGGGCGGCGCTGGCCGCCGGCGAGGCGATCACCAGCGCCGACATCGCGAACGACCCCCGTGCCTCGGCGGGCGCGCAACGTTGGAAGGGCACGGGTCCGGCGGTGGCGGTGCCGATGGGCGCCGGCGACGGGGTGCGCGGTGTGCTGCTGCTGGCGCGCGGGGAGAGGCGTGCGCCGTTCACGGAGACGGAGACGGCGCCGCTGGCCTCGTTCTCCGGGCAGGCCGCGGTGGCCATGGAACTGGCGGAGCGGCGCCGGGCGGCCGAACAGGTGACCCTGCTGGAAGACCGCGACCGCATCGCCCGCGACCTGCACGACCTGGCCATTCAGCGGCTGTTCGCCACGGGCATGACGCTGCAGAGTGCTGTGCGTTTCGTCCGGCACCAGGAGGCGAGCGAGCGGCTGCTGCGGGCCGTGGACGACCTGGACGAGACCATCAAGATCATCAGGTCGACGATCTTCGGCCTGCGCAGCCACGGCGACGGCCGCACCGGGCGGCAGGGGCTGCGAGTGCGGGTGGCCCGGCTGGTGGAGGAGGCCGTGGGGAACCTGGGCTTCACCCCGGCCCTGCGCATGGAGGGCCTGGTGGACACCGACGTGCCGCCGGGTGTGGCCGATCATGTGGTGGCGGTACTGGCCGAGGCGCTGTCGAACGTGGCGCGGCACGCGCGGGCCGCGGTGGCCGAGGTCTCGCTGGTGGTGGCGGGCGGCTCCCTGACCGCCACGGTGACCGACGACGGGGTGGGCGTTCCGGAGGACGGCCGCCGCAGCGGGCTGGTGAACCTGGCGGAGCGGGCCGGGAAGCTCGGCGGCGAGCTGCTGCTGGAGAGGCCGCCGTCCGGCGGCACCCGCCTGCTGTGGCGGGTGCCGCTGGAC
>NZ_JAJFAU010000114.1:0-12281 GCF_022614595.1 Streptomyces sp. CNQ085 | reverse complement strand
GGTCCGGGGCCCGGGCTCCGGACCCGCGCCGTGTCCTGTGCCGTGTCCCGCGGCTCCGGGACGCGAGGGAGGACACGGTGGCTTCCGGGTGCTCAGGTGTTCTGGGCCGCCTCGGTGAGTTCGGCGGCGACCGAGCGCGCCCACCGGCGGATGTGCTCGCGGTCGCGGAAGTCGCCGCCCTTGCCCTGCTTGACGATCTGCCGGGCGATGAAACCGCGCGCGTCCTCGCCCAGCCGGCCGCCGAAGGTGGTGTGGCCGCGCGCGTCGAGCAGGGCGGCCACGCGCGCGGCGCCGGGGGCGGGCGGGATGTCGCGCTCCTCGGCGGAGCAGTCCAGCGGACCGCTGCTGAACAGCCACACCGGCAGTCGCGCCAGTGCGTACCGGTGGCGCCGGGCGAAGCGGGCGGCCTCCCTGCGCCAGCGGCCCGAGTACAGGCCGGAGCCGAGCAGGACGGCGTCGTAGGCGTCGAGGCCGCCGAGGTTCGAGGCCTCGGCGGCGGGCAGGACATCGGCGGTCAGGCCGCTCTCGCGCAGGTCCTGGCCGATCCACTCGGCGATCTGCGCGGTGGAGCCGTTCTTGGATCCGTGGGCGACGAGTACGTGTGGTGGTGCCATTCGTGATCGCCTTCCTGTGCGGTGCCGACCTCGTGCCGGTGGCGTGCCGGCGGGTGTGGTCGGTGGTTGCGCAGCCACCGGTCGGCGAGACCGTGCGGTGCGGGTTCCTCGGGACGCGGCCGTGAATCGTCCATGAGGTGGGTCAGGCGGCTGACGACGTCGGCCACGCCGTCCAGGCGGCGGGCGAGGGCGGTGGCGGCGGGGATCTCCACGGTCCGGCCGCCGGCCAGCGGCGCGTGGGCCGGCCGCAGGGGGTGTGCGGTGCCCGCTGTCACCTCGGTGCCCTCTGTTCCGGTGGTGCCCGTCATGGCCGGCCTCTTCTCCGTCCGCCCCGGTCTCCACCGCCGTACGGGAGCCGGGCCGTTTCCAGGGCCGGCCGGGGCCTGTGTCCCCTCGCGGTGGCGGGTACCCGGCCGCAGCCTGGAGGTGGAGCGGACGGCCGCTCCGCAGGGAAGGCTTGGAGGTACGCACCATGACCCGCACCGTCACCGTGGGCCTGGACGGCTCGCGCGAGAGTCTGGCCGCCGCCGAGTGGGCGGCCCGCGAGGCGCTGCGCCGTACGCTGCCGCTGCGGCTCCTGCACGTGAAGGAGGACGGCTCCCACCCGAAGCTGTTGTCCGGGATGGACACCGAGGCGCGGGAGCGGTGGGAGGCGCTGCCGGACGAGACGGCCGCCGACCTGGCCCGCAAGCACCCTCCGCTGGAGGTCGCCGCGGAGCGGCTGGCCGGCCGGCCGGCCGAGGCGATCAGGGACTCGGTGGGCGAGGCGGAGCTGCTGGTCCTGGGCTCGCGGGGGCGGGGGACGCTAACGGGGTTCCTGGTGGGTTCGGTGGCGCTGTCCACCGTGGCGCACGTGGGGTGCCCGGTGGTGCTGGTGCGGGCCGGGACGGCCGAGGAGGACACCGGTGACGTGGTGGTGGGGCTGGATCTGGCCAGGCCGCGCGAGGAGCTGCTGGGGTTCGCCTTCGACGCCGCCACCCGGCGCGGGGTGCCGCTGACGGTCGTCCACGGCTGGGACCCGCCGCCGGTGTACGGCATCAACCCGGTGGCCGTGAATCCCTATCTGGTCGATGACCTGGCCGAGGAGAAGTCCGACGCCCTGGCCCGGGTGCTGGCCCCCTGGCGGGAGAGGCACCCGGAGGTGGAGGTGAGGCCGCAGGCCGTGGTCGGCAGGGCCGCACACCATCTGCTGGAGGCCGCTGAGAACGCCTCCCTGCTGGTGGTGGGGCGCCGTAACCGCCGCGCCCGGCCGGGCTTCCACACCGGACCGGTCACCCACGCCCTGATGCACCACTCGCCGGCGCCGGTGGCCGTCGTACCGCACGGCTGAGTCCCACCCGGTGCGGAGGGCCGTCCTTCGTGGCAGGTCCCCGCGCCGGTGCCGCAACTGTTAGCCGAGGTGTTCCGCCGGGCCCAGGCCCGTACGGGCACCGAGCCGCTGAGGAGGCACCAGAGATGGCCCGTTACGTCCAGGACTTCACCGAGGGGGGCCGGGAGCAGGCCGACCTGCTCGGGGGCAAGGGCGCCAATCTCGCCGAGATGACCCGTATCGGCCTGCCCGTGCCGCCCGGTTTCACCATCACCGCCGAGGCGTGCCGGGCCTATCTGGCCACCGGCGCCGAGCCCGAGGGGCTGGCGGAGGAGGTGGCCGGGCACCTGGCGGCGCTGGAGCGGACCGCCGGGCGCACACTGGGCGATCCGGACGACCCGCTGCTGCTGTCGGTGCGTTCCGGCGCGCGCTACTCCATGCCGGGGATGATGGAGACGATCCTCGACATCGGGCTGAACGACGCCTCCGTGCACGGGCTGGCCCGCACCTCCGGGCACGAGGACTTCGCCTGGGACTCCTACCGGCGGCTGATCCAGATGTTCGGCACCACCGTGATGGGGATCGACGGGGCGCTGTTCGCCGGGGCGCTGGCCCGCCGGCCCGACCCGGGGCAGCGGCGGCCGCTGGTGGAGGACTTCCGCCGCATCGTGCGAGAGCGGACGGGTGAGGAGTTCCCGCAGGATCCGGCCGAGCAGCTGCGGCGTTCGGTGCGTGCGGTGTTCTCCTCGTGGAACACCGAGCGCGCCCGTGTCTACCGCCGCCGCGAACACATCCCCGAGGACCTGGGCACCGCCGTCAACGTCCAGGTGATGGTCTTCGGCAACCTCGGCCCCGACTCCGGCACCGGCGTCGCCTTCACCCGTGACCCGGCCACCGGGCTGCGGGGGGTCTACGGCGACTACCTCGCCGACGCCCAGGGCGAGGACGTCGTCGCCGGCATCCGCAACACCGTGCCGCTGGCGGGGCTGGAGACGGTCGACAAGAAGTCCTACGACGAGCTCATGCGGATCATGGAGACCCTGGAGAACCACTACCGGGACCTGTGCGACATTGAGTTCACCATCGAGCGCGGCAGGCTGTGGATGCTCCAGACCCGGGTGGGCAAGCGCACCGCCGAGGCCGCGTTCCGCATCGCCGCCCAGCTGGCGGACGAGGGGACGATCGGCTGGGACGAGGCCCTGGACCGGGTGAGCGGCGAGCAGCTCGCCCGGCTGATGTTCCCGAGCTTCGACACCGCCGGGGCCGGGGAGCCGCTGGCCCGCGGGGTGCCGGCCTCCCCCGGCGCGGCCTTCGGTGCGGTGGTCTTCGACTCCGCCGAGGCGGCCCGCCGGGCGGCGGCCGGGGAGAAGGTGGTGCTGGTGCGCGGCGAGACCACGCCCGACGACCTGCCGGGGATGGTGGCCGCCCAGGCGGTCCTGACCAGCCGGGGGGGCAAGACCAGCCATGCGGCCGTGGTGGCCCGGGGTATGGGCCGGGTGTGCGTGTGCGGCGCGGAGGCCGTCGAGATCAACGCCGCCGCGCGCCGTTTCACCGTGGGCGACACGGTGGTGACCGAGGGGGAGACGGTCTCCGTGGACGGGTCGGCCGGCGCCGTCCACCTGGGCGAACTGCCCCTGGTGGGCTCCCCGGTGATGCGGTACTTCGAGACCGGGGAACGGCTCCCGGGTGTGGTCGACGCGGTGGCCCGGCTGATGGAGCACGCCGACGCCACGCGCCGTCTGGGCGTGCGGGCCAACGCCGACACACCGCAGGACGCCGCCCGCGCCCGCCGCTTCGGCGCCCAGGGCATCGGCCTGTGCCGCACCGAGCACATGTTCCTGGGCGAGCGGCGGCGGCTGGTGGAGGCGATGATCCTGGCCGAGGACGACGCCGGACGCGAGAAGGCGCTTGCGGAGCTGCTGCCGCCGCAACGCGAGGACTTCACCGCCATGCTGGAGGCCATGGACGGCCTGCCGGTGACCATCCGCCTGCTGGACCCGCCGCTGCACGAGTTCCTGCCCGACCACACCGAGCTGGCGGTGCGGGTGGCGTCCGCCGAGGCCGCCGGAGGCGAGCCGGACCCGCGCGACTTGCGGCTGCTGAACGCCGTGGAGCGCATGCACGAGCACAACCCGATGCTGGGGCTGCGCGGGGTGAGGCTGGGCCTGGTGGTGCCGGGGCTGATCACCCTGCAGGTGCGGGCGGTGGGCGAGGCCGTGGCACGGCGGCTGCGCGACGGCGGGGATCCGCGGGCGGAGATCATGGTGCCGCTGGTGGACACCTCCGACGAGCTGCGGCTGGTGCGCGAGGAGGTGGGCGCCGTACTGGCCGAGGTCTCCCGGGAGACGGGCGTGGAGGTCGTCTGCCCGGTCGGCACGATGATCGAGCTGCCCAGGGCCGCGCTGACCGCGGACCGGATCGCGGCCGAGGCCGACTTCTTCTCCCTGGGCACCAACGACCTGACCCAGACCACCTGGGGACTGTCGCGCGACGACGCGGAGGCGTCGTTCTTCTCCGCCTACCTGGAGCGGGGCATTCTGCGGGACTCGCCGTTCGAGACGCTCGACCGGCAGGGCGTGGGCCGGCTGGTGCGGATCGCGGTGGAGGAGGGCCGGACGGCCCGGCCGGGGCTGAAGGTGGGGGTGTGCGGCGAGCACGGCGGCGACCCCGACTCCGTGCGCTTCTTCCACCGGGCGGGACTGGACTACGTCTCCTGCTCCCCCTTCCGGGTGCCGGTCGCCCGTCTGGAGGCGGCCCGCGCGGCCCGGGAACCCGGACGTGCGCGGTCGTCGACTGTGTGACCTTCACCCACCCGCCCGCACCCGCTTCTGTCCGGCGCCCGTACGGGCGCCGGACAGAAGCGGGTGCGCAGGGCCGAACGGCCCACCGGAAGGGTGCCCGATCCCAGGCGGAAAATGACTTTTCCGGTAAGGCTGGATATATGCGGGCGAAACACCCGCTCCGTGCGGTGGAACGGGAGGAGCGGCCATGGACGCCAACACAGCCGGACCCCGGGGCCATGTGGCCGTCGGAGTGGACGGCTCCCGGCACGCCGAGCTGGCGCTGGAACAGGCGGCGGCCGAGGCGCGGCGCCGCGGGGCGCCGCTGGAGGTCGTGCACGGCCGCCCCTGGGCGGCGCTTCCGCAGACCGGGGCGGAACCGGCCGCGCACACCCCCTCCCTCGAGGACGCCCGGGCGCTGGCGGAGTCGGCCGCCGAGCGTGCCCGGCGCCTGGCCCCGCGGCTGGAGGTGGTGGCCGCGGCCGTGGACGAGGACGCTCCGGACGCCCTGGTGCGCCTGAGTCACCGGGCCGGCCTGACCGTGGTCGGCTCCCGCGGGCTGGGCGGTTTCACCGGCCTGCTGCTGGGGTCGGTGGGGCTGCGGGTGGCCGCGCACACCGCCGGACCGCTGCTGGTGGTGCGCGGCGACCTGCCGCCGGAGCGCGACCGCGTCCTCCACGGCACCGTGCTGCTGGGCCTGGAGGGCGAGGCCGACGCCGACGCGGTCGGCCTGGCCTTCCGCGAGGCCGCTGCCCGGCGGGCGCGCCTGGTGGCGCTGCACGCCTGGGTCTACCGGCACCTCGCCCCGCCCGGTGAGCCGCTGGTGCCCACCAGCCCGCGGCGTGAGGACATCGCCCGGGTCGCGCGTGCCGAGACGGCCGCGGCCGAAGGAGCGCTGGATCCGTTCCGCGTCCGCCATCCGCGGGTGCGCACGGAGGTCAGGGCCGTCAACGGAGGCGCCGCCCACGCGCTGGTCGAGGCCAGCGAGGCGGCGGACGTGGTGGTGGTCGCCGTCCACCGGCGGCGCGGACGGCTGGCGATGCGGCTGGGCCCGGTGGTGCACTCCCTGCTCCACCACGCCCGCTGTCCGGTTCTTGTGGTGCCGGTCCCGCTCGGCGGGGAGCACGGCGGGGACCACGGCGCTCAGGAGGCGACATGACCGTACTGGTGGGACACGCCGGCGCCCACGGCTCCACACGCGAGATCGCCGAGCGCATCGCCGCACGGCTGGCCGAGCGGGGCGTCGGGGCCGAGACCGCATCCCTGAACGCGGTCGGCGACGCGGGCGGCTACGACGCCTATGTGCTGGGCAGCGCCGTCCACGGAATGGCCTGGCTGCCAGAGGCCACCGGATTCGTCCACACCCACCGGGAGCTGCTGGCCGGACGGCCGGTGTGGATCTTCAGCGTCGGCATGCCCGCCGCCCTGCGCGGCCCTTGGAGGCCCATGGCCGCCAAGGAGGAGCCGAAGGTGACCGAGGAGGTCCTGGCCGACCTCTCGCCCCGCGACCATGCCATGTTCTCCGGGGTCATCGCGCCGGAGCACCTGCCCGGTGCCGGACGTGCGATCTTCCGGGCGATGGGCCTGCGCTACGGCGACTACCGCGACTGGGACGCGGTCGACGCCTTCGCCGACACCGTCGCGGACTCCCTGCGCCGGGACACCGGCAGCCCCTGAGCGCCCGCGGACACCAGAGAACGAAGGAGCTGATCATCGTGTTCTCCACGGCGGCAACCGGGGCCCGCCGGCCCATGACGGTGGAGGCGGAGCTGGACCGACCGCTGTCGAGGTGGCTGTGGCTGGTGAAGTGGCTCTTGCTGATCCCGCACTTCGTCGTGCTGTTCTTCCTGTGGGTCGCGTTCTTCGTGGTGACCGTGATCGCGTTCTTCGCGATCCTGTTCACCGCCCGCTACCCCAGGCCGCTGTTCGACTTCAACACCGGTGTGCTGCGCTGGAGCTGGCGGGTGGCCTTCTACTCCACCGGCGCGTTCGCCACCGACCGCTACCCGCCCTTCAGCCTGGGCCCGGAGCCGGACTATCCGGCGCGGCTGGAGATCGACCACCCCGGACGGCTCTCGCGTGGCCTGGTGCTGGTGAAGTGGTGGCTGCTGGCGATCCCGCACTACATCGTGGTCGCCTTCCTCACCGGCGGCGGCAACGGAGGCGGCGACGGGGGCGGCATGGAGGGGCAGTGGTTCTGGTCCGCGGGGCTCATCATGGTCCTGGCGTTCTTCGCGATCATCGCCAAGGCATTCGCCGACACCTACCCCCGGGGCCTGTTCGACCTGCTGGTCGGACTCCACCGCTGGGTGCTGCGGGTGACCGTCTACGCGGCGCTGATGACGGACGCCTACCCGCCCTTCCGGCTGGACCAGGGCGGCCGGGAGCCGGAGCCCGCGCCGTGATCAGGGCACTGGTGGTGATCCTCCTCATCACGCACGCCCTGGTGCACTTCAGGGTCTGGGTGACCCCTGCGAACCCGGACAACCCGCCCCCCTTCGCCCCCGGCCACTCCTGGGCGCTGGCCGCGGCCCACGTGACCGAGGAGACCTCGAAGGCCGCGGCGACCGCCCTGGCCGCCATCACGGCCCTGCTGTACGCCATCGCGGGCGTGGCCCTGCTGGCGGACGCCGGCTGGTGGGCTCCGGCGGCCGTGGTGGCGGCGGCCGGCGGGCTGGTGCTGAAGGTGATCTGGTTCAACCCCTGGCTGCTGCTGGGCATCGCGCTGGACGCGGGCGTCATCCTGGCCGTGACGCTGACCTGGCCCGCCTCGCTGTACTGATCCGGGCCGGTGTGCGCGGGCCCCGCGCACACCGGCCCGCCGCGCGCCCGGACGGCCGTGGGCGGGGCCGGCCCGGGGCCCGGTCAGCGCGGGGTGGGCGGGGGGACGAGGACGTTCTCGCCCGTGCGCCCGGCCAGATGGTCCTCGACGTTGGCGGCGGTGGCCTGGACGATCTGCCCCACCGCGTCATGGGTGAAGTACGCCTGGTGGGAGCTGACCAGGACGTTGCGGAAGGTCATCAGCCGGGCGAGGATGTCGTCGGTCACCACGTCCAGCGATCGGTCGAAGAAGAAGACCCCGGCCTCCTCCTCGTACACGTCCAGCCCCACCCCGTCCAGGCGGCCCTCGCGCAGCGTCTCCACCAGGGCGTGGGCGTCCATCAGACCGCCCCGGCTGGTGTTGATCAGGATCGCGTCCTCCTTCATCCTGCGCAGGGCGTCGCCGTCGACCACGTGGTATGTGTCGGGCAGCAGCGGCAGGTGAAGGCTGATCAGGTCGGACTCGGTGAACAGCCGGTCGTGGTCGACGTACTCCATGCCCAGGGCCAGGCACTCGGGGTTCTCCGTGATGTCGGACCCGAGCAGGCGCATGCCGAAGCCCGCGGCGATGCGGGCGAAGGCCGCGCCGATCTTCCCGGTGCCCAGAACTCCGGCGGTGCGGCCGTGGAAGTCGCGTCCCATCAGGCCGTTGAGCCGGAAGTCGAAGTCGCGGGTCCGGGTCACCGCGCGGGGTACCCGGCGGTTGACCGCCAGGGCCAGGGCCCAGGCGAACTCGGCCACCGAGTGGGGGGAGTAGTGCGACACGCGCGCCACCGACAGGCCCAGTTTCCGAGCCGCGTCCAGGTCGATGTTGTTGTAGCCGGTGGCGCGTTGGGTGACCAGCCGGGTGCCGCCCTCGGCCAGGACGGTCAGCACCTCCTCGTCCAGCACGTCGTTGACGCTGCTGCACACCACCGCGCATCCGGCGGCCGTCGCGGCGGTGTCCCGGTCCAGTACCAGGTCCAGGCAGCGCAGACGGTGCCGCCCGTCGAACGCCTCCTCCAGCAGGGGCCGCTCGTCGGCGACGACCCCGTAGGCGACGATGTCCACCGCCGCCTTCGCCCTCCCCGCCGTGCCCTCCGGTGTCTGCTCCACCGTGTTCCTCCCTCGTTCCGCGCCGCACCCGGTGTGCGTGCGTGTGCGACGCGCGTGCGTGTACGTGTCCGGCCGGCCGTGCGGGGCCGGCGGGGGCACGGGATTCCGCACCCCCGTGGAACACGTTGCCCACAAGCCTTCCCCGGAGGCCCGGCTGCGGCCCAGGGCCGAACGGGCCACCCGGCACCGCTGGAGGCCGTAGCGCGCCGGCGCCCGGGGAAGGCCCGCGGCCGGGGGCCGGGCCACCGGTGGTCAGCCGAAGCATGCCTCCCAGGTCTCCGGGCCGACGACGCCGTCGACCGCCAGGCCGTGCCGCGCCTGGAAGCGCTCGCACACCTCCCTGGAGCGGGCGTCGTACCGCCCGTCCGTGCCCGGGGACCAGCCGCGCTCGCGCATCCGCCGCTGCCACAGCCCCACGGCGGGGTGCTCGGTGGCCGGCGGGTGGCTGAGGTGGACTCCGGGCCAGGCCGGGGGACCGGAGGCGGGTTCCAGCGAGCCGTTCAGAAGGTAGGAGGACAGCCTGCCCGGGCAGGCCGTCGGCAGGTGGTCACTGTGCCGGTTGATCCCGCCGCCCGCACCGCCGATGTCGCGCAGATTGGCGATCGACCAGCGGAAGGCGTCCAGGAGCTCCCCGGTGACGGGGTCGTAGTCGGAGGAGGAGCCGCCGGTGAGCGCGCACACCGCGTACCAGTCCCGGTTGCCGGAGTCGGTGCCGTTGGCGGCGGTCCGCACCCACGGCCCGCGCCCCTCGTAGACGCGGCCGTGGACGCACACCAGGTAGGTGTAGGCGATGTCCGCCCAGCCGTTGCCGTCCATGTGGTGGTTCTGGATGCCGCGCACCTGGCCCGCGCACTCGCCGTGGTCGGCGCGGGCGGTACGGGTGCCGCCGACGTGGTGGACGGTGGTGCCGCCGTTGCCCGGTGTGATGCCGGAGGGCCGGTTGGTGGGGGCGCGGGCCCCCCATTCCGAACGGGGGACGAAGACGGCCATCAGGCGCCCACCTCCTCTCCGCAGCACTCCACACCGGCGTTCAGGGGCTCACCGGGGGCGTCGTCGGCGTCCTCGGGGTAGAGGGCGGCGGGGTGGTAGGGGTGGGTGACGGCCGGGAGCCGGTACTCGCCGACAGCGGTCCCGGCGCCGAAGGCGCCCAGGGGCGGAAGCGCGGCGGCGCCGGCCGCGACCGCCGCGGCGGTGCCGGTCAGACCCAGGAAGCCGCGCCGGGTCGGGAGGAGGGACGGGCCCGACGAGGCGTCGGAGGACGGTCTGGGGGACGGCCTGGGGGACAGGCCGGAGGACTCTGAGGAGGACAAGGGGCTCTCCTGCCGCCGAGGGGTGGGAGGGGGGAGGGGGAGGGGACGAGAGCGGGGCCCGTCCCCCGGAGTGCGCACAGGGGCCTACCCCCCGGCGTCCGGCGCAGGCTCGGCCGTACCGGTGAACAACACACCACAGCGCGGACCGACCGGACGGTACGCAACGGGCGGCGGGGCGTCCAAGCTCCTTCCGGCCCGCCGGCGGCACACCGGCACACCGACGCGCCGACACGGCGGCAAGGAGGAACGATGGCCATCGACCCCACGGGAGCCAACCTCAAGCGCATGCCGGCCGAGGACCCGGGAGGCCCGGTCGTCATGCTCAACCTGCTGCGCTTCGCCCCGGGCGGCCGTTCTCCGCACCACGAGTACGCGCGGCACCTGGCGGACCGCTTCCTGGAGCGTTACGGCGCCGAGGTGCTCTACGCCGGCGACGGCGCCACGGCCCTGGTCGCCGAGGACGGGCAGGAGTGGGACGCGGTGCTGCTTGTCCGCTACCCCAGCCGGGAGGCGTTCTGCCGCATGGTCGCCGATCCCGAGTACCAGCAGGTCACCGCCCTGCGCACCCGCGCGCTGACCGAGGCCGTGCTTCAGCCGACCGTCCCGTGGAACTCCCGGGGCTCCTCCCGGGAGGACTGACCGGCGGCCGGGCCCGCCCCGTTCCCCGGCGCGGCCCGGCCGGGACATGGCACCGTGGCAGCCGTGACGAGGGACGTGGCGACGAAGGACGAACTGCTCCGCGCGCTGGCGGGCCTGAGACGGGCGACCGTGGCGGGCAGGCGCGCACCGCACAAGCCGCTCCTGCTGCTGTGGCTGCTGGGCCGTTTCGCGGCCACCGGCAGCACGGCGGTGGCCTACGGCGAGGCCGAGGAACCGGTCGGCCGCATGATCGACGACTACGGCCCTCCCGCGCTGTCCTCCGACCGCGCGGCCATGCCGTTCGTGCATCTGGAGCGCGCCCTGTGGGACCCGCGGGACGCTGACGGCCGGCCCGTACCCGCCTCCGCCCCCGAACGTGGCTCCTGGCTGCGTGCCCGGGGCGCGACCGGGCGGCTGCGCGCGCCCGTCGAACGTCTTCTCGCCGACCCCGGCACCCTGGCCGCCTCCGCCCGGCTCCTGCTGGACCTTCATTTCACGCCCGCCCTCGCACCCGCGATCCGCGCCGACGCCGGACTGGACCTGACGGTCGCGGAGGGGGCCGCGCTCACCCTCGTGGCGCGGAGGCGCCGCCCGCGCCGGCCGGAGTTCGCCGGGCAGGTGCTGCACGCGTACGCCCGCACCTGCGCGATGTGCGGTTACGACGGAGCGCTGGGCCGCCACCCGGTCGCACTGGAGGCCGCCCATGTGCGCTGGCACAGCCAGGACGGCCCGGACGAACCGTCCAACGGCCTGGCGCTGTGCGCCCTGCACCACGCGCTGCTCGACCTGGGGGCGCTCGGCCTCACCCCGGATCTGCGCATCCGGGTCTCCCCCCCTTTACACCGCCCGCGGCCCGGCGGGCCGGGCCGTCGAAGAGCTCGACGGCGCGCCGCTGGCCAGACCCCGTCCCGGACGGCCGCCGGTGGCCCCCGTCTTCGTCGAGTGGCACGACCGCCAGGTCTTCAAGCACGGCGACCGCGCGGCCACCGCCTGAACCGCCGCGGACACGGAGGCGGCGGAGGCGGACACGCATGCGACGCCCCCGAGCGGGTACGGCGTCCTACCGCACAGGAGATCGACGGCGGTCGCGGACGACCGCGTACGCCACGGAGCCGAGGAGGCCGTCATGACCACTCCCGAGGAGAACCGGCCGAAGACAGAGAAGACCGACCAGGTCGTCTTCGACGAGCAGGGCCGGGAGTCCGCCCGCCGCGCCGAGGAGGCCAACAAGGACCGCGGGAACGTTGGACGGCAGCTGGAGGACGCCATGAACGAGGCCGGCGTGGACCGTGAGGACCTCACCGGCGGGAGGGGCGAGGACGGGCGGAGTTAGCCGTACCGCACCGCACACGTCTTCGCACCGCACACGTCTTCGGGGCGCGACCGCTCGCCGGTCGCCCCCCGAAGGGCCTCATGCGGGCGGAGCCGGACCGGACTCAGCCCTTGCCGAAGACCGCCCTGCTAACCTCGTCCGGTCCGTCGAAACGGTCCTTCTTCAGGGACGAGAGCTCTTCGACGACCTCTTTCTTCGCGCCCTTCTCCCTGGCGTTCCTCACCAGGGAATCGCGGTCGGCGGGGTAGTCCACGCCGCCCAGGGCCTTCTGCAGCTCGATCGGGTTGTTGATCTTCGCCATCGGATCCTCCTGTACGGGACCGCACGGGGCCGCACAGCTCCACGTGCTGTGCGCGGTGTGGACGGCCGGGGTACCCCGGC
>NZ_JAJFAU010000113.1 GCF_022614595.1 Streptomyces sp. CNQ085 | reverse complement strand
CCCCCCCCCCCCCCCCCCCGGGACGGGACGGGACTCAGCCCTCGCCGTCAGCGGCGCCGGCCGGCCGCGTCGGCGGCAGGGCCGCCAGCCGCGGCAGCAGCTGGGCCGTCAGCAGCGTGGACAACGCCGAGGTGTCACCGCCGCCGGCGCCGTCGGTGCGCACCACGACCGGCCGCGGCGCGCTGCCGGCCAGGGTCGCGCCGACCTCCAGCCGCCGGCGGGCCAGCTCGTACTGGAGCACCGCCCGGTTGTCGCGGTACGCCTGGGCCAGCCGGCGCTGGGCGCGTGCCTCGTTCTCGGCGGCGATCAGACCACTGCGCCCGCGGGTCTCGATCTCGAACCGCACCCGCTGCGCGTTGGTCTCCTGCTTCTCCAGGAGCTGGGCCACCTCCTCGCGCGCCCGGTTCAGGGCGGCCTTCACCTCGACGATGCGCGCGTCGCGCACCTTCTTCGCCCGCTCGATGTCCATCTGGAGGCTGTCGATGCGGCGCTTGCGGGTCAGGCCCCACTCCTGGTCGTACGCGGCGCGCTCCTTGGCCACCCGCTCGCGGGTGGCCAGGTGCTGCTGGTACTGGACCGGGAGCTGCACGTCGGGGATGTTGCAGCCGGTGATGCGCACCCCGTAGCGGGAGAGCTGGCGGTTGAGCAGCTCCTGCATGTCGGCCACGTCCGAGCCCCGCAGGTCGTAGGCCCGCTCGGTGCGCATCTGGCGCGCCCGCTGCCGAATGGCGTCCTGCACCGCGCTGGAGAGGACCAGGTCGAAGTTGCCCGCGCCGATGGTCCGTACGAACAGCACCGCGTCGGTGATGCGGAACTTCAGGAAGAACTCGATCGACCGCAGTGGCACGTTCTCCTGGGTCGGGCAGGCCATCACCGGGGCCGAGTAGGGGATCTCGGTGGCGGTGTCCACCACGAACTCCACCCGCGACCACGGGTGCCACAGGTAGTGGCGGCCGGGGTCCAGGGTGCGGGTGACCGCGCCGTAGCGGGTCAGGACCCCGTTGGTGCCCTGTTCGATCTCCACGATCGAGGAGCGCCACCACCACAGCCCCCCGACCAGCAGGGCGAGGACGCCCACGACGTAGGAGAGCGCGGCCAGCCAGTCACGGGTGGCGCCGGTCAGCCCCTCGGGGCCGCCCGCGCTCAGCAGTACGCCGCTCAGCAGTGCGAACACCCCCAGCCACAGTGGCAGCAGCCACCACAGCCGGCGGCGGTGGCGGGGGATGATGACCGGGACCAGGGTGCCCGCCTCGCCGCCGCGCAGCAACTGGGCGATCTCGCTCCAGGGGGCGACGGCCTCGGAGATGACCGACCTGCGGGCGGTGGACACGGCGCTCACTGCGCGGCCTCCTCGGTGTCGTCGCCGGACGCCGCGGGTGTCGCGGGCGTTCCTCCGGGCGCTTCGGGTTCTTCGGTTGCTCCAGGCGCCCCGGGCTCCCCGCCGGGCGCCTCCGGGGCCGCCGCGCTCCCGGCCGGTACGGTCGGCCGCTCCTCCGCCAGCAGGGCGCGGATCTCCTCCTGGCGCCGTTCGATGCGCTCGGAGACCTCCCGCAGCCGGGTGCGGACGGCGGCCATGTCGTCGTCCGTGAACAGCTCCGTACCGTGTTCGCCGATCATCTCCCGGGCCAGCCGCAGGAAGTCGACCCCGGCCGTGCCGTCGGCGTCCTCGGCGCCGCCGACCCGCACCAGCTGCGGCAGGTGGTCGGCCACCTGCTCCAGGGTGTCGAGCATCTGCTGCCGGTAGCGGTACTCCAGGATCTCCGGGGCCTCGGCGGCGGTCACCGCGCGGATGTCCAGGGCCTGCGCCTCCAGCAGCGCGGCGTTGGCCTTCGCCTCCGACTCGGCCTGCACATAGCGCTGCCGGGCCAGCGCCTGGGCCCGGTTGGTCTCCCGCTCCACGGCGGTGTCCATCTGGGCCTGGTACTGGGCGATCTCCGCCTGGATCGCGGAGAACGTCTCCTGCAGGCCGGCCAGTTCCCTGGTCAGGTCGCCCTCGTCCTGCTCCTTGCGGAGCTGGAGCGCGTACTCGTGGGTGTACGCCTCCTTGGCGACCCGCACCATCTCCGGGGCGGCCAGGTCCATGCGGTAGTTGCGGTCGGAGGGCTCGGCGTGCGTGATGTTGGCGTTGGTCAGCTCCACCGCCGGCTGGAACTGCTGGTTGAGCTGCTCCAGGAGCCGGCCGGTGTCCTCGCCGACCATGTCGTAGATGCCGGCGGCCTCCTGCTCGTAGATCAGGCTGCGGATGGTCTCGCTGACCGCGTTGCTCAGCTTCTCCTCGAAGCCGCGGACCGCGCCGAGGGTGTAGACGAACTCCACCGGGTCGGCGATCCGGAACTGGATGAACAGGTCGATCGACGCCTTCACCCCGCTGCGGGTGGGGGCCTCGCGCACCGGCGCGTTGAACGGGTACTCGCGGGTGGTGTTGAGGATGTACGACACCCGCTTCCACGGGTTCAGCAGGATCACCCGGCCGGGACCGACCACCTGCTCCAGCTTCCCGAAGCGGGTGATCAGCGCCTGGCAGCCGTCCGGCACCATCACCATGCCCTGCCGCCACCACACGAACGCCACGGCCGACACCGCCAGCACCCAGTAGTGGAGGCCGAACAGGGGGTTGGTCAGCACGCTGCCGCCGGCCGCGGACACCGTCAGGGAGCCCACCAGGCCCACCACCAGCAGCATGAGCACCGGGAGCATGCTCAGCACAGAGCGTCCGCGCGGCAGCACCATCGGGCAGATGGCGTGCACCGGCCCGCCGCCCTCACGCCGCTGCTCGCTGCGGTTGAGCGCCTCCCCGGCCTCCGCCAGCGGAACGGTCCGCTGCGTCATGACGGTGGCGATGGAGCCGCCCTGCTCCCGCGCGGCGGGGAAGTCGGACGGGTCGATGCCGTCCTGCTGGGAGGGCTCCTGGCGGGAGGCGCCGCCCTCGGCGCTCCCGCCGCCTTCACCGCCTTCACCGCCTCCGCCGCTCCCGGCCCCGCCGCGCCGTCGCCGGCGCAGCTCCTCCTCGGCCACGGCCCGCGGATCGTCTCCCCGGGCCACCGACTGTGCGATTCCGCGCATGTCCTGGGTTCGTGCCACGTCTGCCCTTCGCCGTCTCCGGTCGTATTCGTCCCGTACGGGTGTTCCACCCCCATCTCACATCACACGGCCGCCGCAGGCGAAGACGGGCGCGGATCGTGACCCGTACGGGACCTTCCGGGCCGCCCGTGGCGGTATCGGCCTCAGGGCGCGAGGACGGTCAGCCGCAGCAGTGCGGCCGGGTCCAGGAGCGCGGGGAGCGCGTACCACCACCGGCCCAGGCGTCCGGCGACTCTCATCCCGGCGCCTCTCCACCCGGCCGGATCCGGTCCCGTGTCCCGCAGTAGCGTAAGCGTCCGGTAGCGGACCGTGGACCGAGCGGGGAAGGGGAGCGGCGCGTGTCGTTCGACGAAGAGTGGGCGCAGTTGGTGGCGAGGGCCGGTCAGGAGCGTTCTGTCCGGACACGGCCGAACCGACTCGACGGTGGTGGTGGAGGCGGTGGGCAGGGCGGCCTCACCGTCAGACAGGACGACCTCAAACTGATCGGCCGGGCCGCGCACGGCCTGCATACCGGCCTGAAGGCGGGCGGCAGGCATCCCGTGCCGGCCAGCAGGAGCGCAGGCATCCGGTTGAGCGGGGACAACTTCACCTCGGGCGCCGCGCTGTCCCAGGTCGCGGAGACCTGGGAGAGGCAGGTCGGCACGTTGCTGGAGGCCTGCGCGCACATCTCCAACCACCTGGACTTCTCCTCCAGGAGCTACGGAGCGGAGGAGGAGAGGATCGAGACCGGTATGCGCAACCTCCGGGGACAGCTGATGAACCCGTCCCGCATCAGCGACTACTACCGCTGACGGACCCGGCAGGAGGAAGCGGGCAGGCATGGGACCGAAGTTCGAGGACGTGCTGCACGTCCGGCTGGGCAGGCTCGGTGACGCGGTCACGGACTGGACGAGGACCGTCGCCAAGCTGGAGAACCTGTCCGACGAAGCCAGGAACGACATGAAGGCGAAGTCGGACAAGGCGGACTGGGAGGGGGAGAACGCCGCCGTCACGCGGACGTTCGTCGACAAGACCGTCAAGGAGTTCCAGGACGCGGTCACCCAGGCGACCAGCATCCGCGACGTCCTGCGGGACGGCCACGGCACCATCAAGGCGGCCCGGGACGAGCTGAAGCGGATCGTCGACAACCCCCCGGAGGGTGTGACCGTCTGGCCCAACGGGGTCGTCGCCCGCTCCGTGCATCCCGACCGGCGCGGCGAGGGCAACACCGACCCCGGGCCCACGCAGGAGACCCTGGACTCCGTGCGGGACCGGATCAGCCAGGCGGTCGACAAGGCGAGCCGGGCGGACGAGACGACGGCCGCCGCACTGCGGGCCCTCGTCGCCGGGCACCCGTACGACTTCGGCGGCGACAGTTACTCCTCCCTGCGGGACTACCGGGACCAGCAGGGTGTCAGGGAGGCCGAGAAGGCCCTTGAGATGGCGTCCAGGGGATCGTCCATGACGGACGCCGAACTCAAGCGGTTCAACGATCACTTGGCCGAGAACATGGACAACCCGGCCTTCGCCGAGCGGTTCGCGACCGGTATGGGCGGCAAGGGCTTCCTGGAGTTCTACGCGAACCTCAACGACCCCCGGCAGGGCGGTCCCTTCAGCGACGAGCGGATCGAGGAGCTGAAGGAGGCGCAGGAGAACCTCGGCGTCGTCCTGGCCGAGGCGTCGCACAGCGACAGCTCCGCCATGCGGGCGTGGAAGAAGGAGGTCATCGACCTCGGGCCCAGGCAACTGGACATCCCCGCCCAGGGCAGCCCGTACGGCTTCCAGGTCATGAGCAACCTGATGCACCACGGCACATACGACAAGGACTTCCTCAACGACTACGGCGACGCCCTGGTCGGGCGGGAGAAGGAGATGGGCCTGCCGAGCCACCACTGGCAGGGCCCCACCTCCGGGCACACCATCCTCAACCCGGGCGGCGCCGACAACGACCTGGGACGGGACCCGATGACCGGCTTCATGACGGCGCTCAGCCGCAACCCCGAGGCGTCCACCGAGTTCTTCACCTCCACGCACCCGCAGGACAACGCCCAGTACGTGCTCGAGGAACGGGAGGGCTTCCCCGACGGCATCGGGCAGGACCCGCCCTTCGCCGCCCGCGAAGCCCTCGGCGACGCGCTCTTCGCGGCGGCCACCGGCATCGACCCCCACGACGACAGCGCGGCCTTCGTGCCGCACACGGACCGGCACGGCGCGGTCCTGGAGCGTTCACTGAAGTACCTGTCGGCGACGGGCGACGACTTCCCGCCGGAGATCCGCGACGACATGGCCAAGGTCCTCGCCAACCACTCGGACACCGTGCACGAGGCGTCCAGCAGTCTCTCCGACAGCAGCAGTCCGCTGGACCGGAAACAGTTACTGGAGGTCTCCAAGCAGATTTCCCGCGACCAGGAGGCTTACGGAATCCTCAACGAGGGACTCAACGTGGCGATCGTCCAGGATATCCACGCCAACGACGTCAGCGATCCGGAGGAGACCCTGGTGCGCGCCGGCCAGACGATCGGCTTCCTGGAGGAGGCCCGCTACCAGGCCCTGGAGACCGACAGGGACGACCCCTCCTGGGACGCCAAGTGGGGCTACCACCTCGTCGGCGGTGCGGCGAACTTCATCCCCGTCGCCGGCGACGCGGTACAGCGTGGTGTGGACGCGGTGGCGTACGCCTGGCAGTTGGAAGAATAGGCCCGCATCGACGAGGAGGTCAGCAGAAAGAACACGGAGACCTTCACCGTCCGCGAGGACCAGCTGGAGGCCATCGCCAAGGAGTGGGCCAGGGTCAATCCGGATCACGAGAGGGCGGGCAATATTTACCTGGTGCAGGACAGGATCGGGGACGCCGCGTTCAGCGGAAACGACCGTGCCAACAAACTGGCGGGCAATTGATGGAGTTCGAAAAGATCCGCAGGACGACGGCGGGAGCGCTGCTTTCCGCTGTTTTGGTGGCTTCGCTGTCCGCGTGCGGCGGCTCGGAGGGCTACACGGTGCCGGAGGAGATCTGCGGCAGGAAGATCGAGCCAGGGCTGCTGAGGCCGTTGCTGCCGGAGGGCGAGAAGTTCGAGGCGGAGACGAGGTCCATCGGGGACGACACGATGAGATGCCTGCTGTTCGTCGACGGACGGAGAGAGGTGACCATCCGCGAATACCCGGATGGTGGGGAACTCGACGCCATGAAGTTCGCGGCGGAAAATCCCGGCCGTTTCGCCAACCCGAAGAAGGCGTCCTTCGGCGCGGACACGGTCGTCTCGGACGGCATGGTGCTCTCGGTCAACCCGTGCACGTACCAGGAGAGGAGGGGCCACTACATCCTGGACGTCTCCGTCGAGCGCTTCGACGTGTCCGAGCCCGACGGCTGGCGGGCGGAGCTCGAACGCTTCGCCGAGGCGTACCTGCCGGTGGGCATGGAGGAGACGGGCTGCGAGGAGTAGCCGCGGTGCGTGTCACCGAGGCGGTGGGGGAGGGGAAGTGGTCCCGAACGGTTGGCGGGGGCGCCGCGCCCGCCAACCGTTCACGGGCCCGCCGCTCCCGCCACCGCTTCCAATGCTTCCGCCGCCGTTCCCGGCCCCGCCGTCGTTGTCCGCCGTCATGGAAGACCGCCTCCCCGTACCCGCGCCGGCCATACGACCGGATTCCTGGAGGAGGCCCGGTACCAGGCTCTGGACACCGACAAGGACGATCCCTCCTGGGACGCCAAGTGGGGCTACCACCTCGTCGGCGGTGCGGCGAGCTTCATCCCCGTCGCCGGCGACGCGGCTGGCTTCGTCCACTTCAAGGGATGTCACTTCTTCAGGAGTTCGGGAGGTGTTTGGTGCTGAGTGGCGGCGAGATTGTTCACGGGAAATAACGTCACGGCGCGGGACAGCCTGCCGTCCGTGATTTCGGGTCGCGTCGGGACCGTGTGGGCTGCGGCGAGCTTGAGGTGTGGGATGAGGGGATCAAGCCCCGGCCTTTGCGTTTATCGAACACTCATTCATTCGTGCGAATGTTTTCCCCGCACGCATCACGAGCACGGGGAGTGCTCAATGGAGCGTTTCCCGTGCGCCCCACAGGAACCCGAGGAGGGTTACGTGCAAGGGACCAGATCGTTAGCCGCAAGAATTTTGATGGTCGTGGCAGCCGTGCTGATGGGGGCCACCGCGCTCACGGCCCCGGCAGCCGCGTCGTCGTCGGGAAATGGCGACCTTCCCGCTTCCAGCCAGCAGGTGGTTGCTGAAGCCGAGAGGCTTGCCGCGGCCCGGGTCAGCGCTCTCGACCGCAAGCTGGCCGAAGCCCCGCGCTTCAAGCGAGGGGTGGGGACCAGGACCACGTCGATCACCGAGGTCAAGGACAACCCTGAGGCGCTCAAGGAAGCTCGCACGCAGGATGTTTCGGTCCAGGCGTGCAAGTGGGCCAAGATAACGATGTGGCGCTCGAACGTCAGCAACTCCAAGATCTGGCGTTTCCCCTACGTGTGGACTGGTGCTACAGCAGCAACCGGGTGACGTCGATCAGCCCGCCCCAGACGACCGGCTACGTCTACGGTTGAGCGGCTGCCCTCGGCTGGTCGTATGAAGGACGCCGCGACTTCGGCCAGTGGGACTGCTACGGCGACAAGTGGGTATACCGGACCTGGGCCCAGGGCGCGTTCCACTACTGCCTGCCTCGCGTCATCTGCATCCAGAAGGACTACCCGGTCATCACCCTCGACGCGTACGCCAACGGCAACTACGACTACTACACGAAGCTCTGACCTCTGAAGGAGGACCGATGACTGCTCGGACCGCAGCCCAGCCTGGCGCCTCGTCCAGAGGGTTTCTCATCGGCGCCTTAGGAGCTTCGCTGCTTGTCATGCTCCTGGCTCCGCTGGCCGGCTATGCAATGCTCGCTGTAGCCACCGGGACGGCCTGGTTCACCAAGCAGAGTGCGGCCACCAGGTGGACGCTCACGGCCATCACCGTGGTCCTGTTCAGCGCGACCTTCATGGGTTGGGGCACGGGAATGGAGAGCCCTGGCAGCTCGGGTACCACACCGGGCATCCCGGAACCACGCTCCTGAACGTACGTAGTCGAAGCACCGCAAGCGAGGGCTACCCCGGCTGCCGGTGTAGCCCTCGCCCGTTCCGCCTGATGAGTGGGTGTTTCCCCTACGAAGGGGCCGTTACCTCGTCGAATGTGCGCCGTTACAGCGCGGGACGGCGCGCCGTCGAGATATCAGCCGGTCTTGGTGGATGCTTCGGTCTTCGCCCGCGTTGCGGCCAGGCGGTAGGAGTCAGTGCCGGTCTCGGTGATCGTGCCGTTGAACGTGAGACGGTCGACGATGGCCGCGCAGAGCCTGGGGTCCGTAAACGTCTTCGTCCAGCCTCCGAACGACTCGTTCGAGGCGATGGCGACGCTGTTCTTCTCCTCGCGCTCGATGAGAACTTGGACGAGCAGTTCGGCGCCGTGCCGGTCGAGTTCCATGTGGCCGGGCTCGTCGATGCACAAAAGATCGACACGTCCGTAGCGGGCGATGGTCTTGTTCAGCTGCTTCTCGTCGGCGGCCTCAACGAGCTCGTTCACGAGTTTCGTGGCTAGCGTGTAGCGGACGCGGTGGCCCTTCGTGGCGGCCTCGGTGCCGAGCGCGATGAGCATGTGGGACTTGCCGGTGAACTGAACCGCCCCGTGTCAGGTAGAGACTCGATTCCATGTGAGGATTGAGTCATGGCACGACGCTCCGTCACCACCGAAAGCGAGACAGGGCCGTCCACTGGACACACCCGTGGGCGGCGACCGCGTTGAAGGCGGAGCGGACAGCCGCAGGCCCACGGTCGCAGCGGCAGATCTCTCAGCGACGCTGAAGCCTTACGACTGCAGGTGGATGGTCCGACCAGGCCCCAGTCGTGAAGGGCCGCCGTTCGCTCCCGCTGTCGTCAGTACCGCAAGGTCGGTACTGACGACAGCGGGCAGGGCAACACTCACTATTGGGCGCGGCTCAGCCTTTGCGCTGCTGCTCGGCCAGGTGGTCCGCGTGGTCACGTCGCGAACGCCCCCATACGTTGACCGCAGCACCAGGCCCGCGACCAGGCGTGGCTTCCTCTGTTCGCAACTTGGCTGCGACCTTGCGTATCTGCGTGTCATCAGGTCCGCGGTCGAGGTAGAACAGGGACTCGTCCACCGGCTTGTCATCACCGCCCCAGCGGACCACTCCCTCGCAGTCCGCGAGTACGTCGCGCACTACGACCTCTTGGAGCGGGAAGAGACTGCCCTCGGCGGCTGCGCCGGGTCGGATGCGGACCGCGGTGCCGGAGGCGAGATTCGACTCCGACTTCGCCATGCCCAGACCGTTGACCCTCTGCCAGCCGGCCAGGTCGGGACTGTGGAGCTGTTCGACCTCGTAGTGGAAGCGGCGCACCACGTGGAGCAGGATCGTCTCAGGGTCGCCGATCCAGACCGGCACGCTGAGTCCGGAGCCGGCCACCGCACGGGTCCACACCTGGGAGTTGTGGTCGGTGTTGTCCTGCACTGGCCAGCCGTTGGCCGTGGTCTTGCGCGGCTTCGCAGTGCTCTTCTTTCCTGCAGTCCTCGCCTTGTCGGCGGCCCCGGCCCACGCGGCAGTCGGGCCCGCGAGGCTGATGGAGGCCATCGTGCCCAGTACGGCTGTGCCTCTGACGACTGTCCGCCGTGCTATTCCGTTCTCCACGCTTCTTCCCTCTCCACTGGTGCTGTTCATGTAGTCCTCGCTGGGTTTTCGTTCAGCCGATTCCGATCCCCACGAAGAAGGGAGCGAGGGTCGCCGTCACACACACCAGCCAGTACAGGTACGGCGGCGGGGCGTCGAGCATCTTGCGCCGCAGCCAGATGTTGACCAGTGTCCAGAGTCCGCCGAAGCAGGCCACTACGGGGACGACGACGGCCAGCCAGAGCAGCATCCCGTCGTCCTCGTCCGGGTTCCGACTGGTCCAGCCAAGCTCGGCCAGAGGGCCATTGGACAAGACGTACCAGACCAGGAAGATCGGCACGATCGCCGGGATGCCGAGCAGGAGGTTGACCGCCACCGGGACGAATGACTTCCACGGCTGTGTGTTCTTCATGGGTCTCCGTGTCTCAGCTGGCGCGGCTGAGTTTGTTGTAGTTCTCCAGGACGTTGTACAGACCGATCAGCTCACGACCGTATTGTTCGGCCTTATCGCCGGTTCCGTTGTAGCGAGCCAGCAATGCCTGCGTGTCGGCTGAGCTGGTGGTCAGGTTGGGGCGGGCGATGCCGAGCTGGTGGGCGTTGTAGAGGGTCAGGTAGGCGACGGAGGGGATGTTGTACTCGGGCTCCTGGAGGTTGTCCCATACCGCACGTGTGTCGCTGCTCGTCAGCGTGGTGCCGTTGATGATGCCCTGCTGAATGCAGTAGTTGCGGGCATCGATGGTCACCCAGGCGAAGATCTGGCCCCAGCCGGTACTGCTGTCCTCCCGCAGACCGTTCTTCACGGCCTCGTCGGCGATCGCGTCCAGCGGGTTCAACTTGCGCAGCTCCCAAAGGACCGGGGCCTGGATGAGTGCCTTGCGGATCTTGAGGGTGCGGGCCAGGTTGGTGAAGAGCCAGTCGGCGTCCATGACCATGTTGAACGCCTCGGTCGTGGAGATGACGTCATACGTGACCCAGTCGTCGTCCGCGGTCCAGCCCTCTCCGCCGGTCTCCGGTACGCCGATGGACTCCAGGTACGTCTGGACGTCGCTGAGCATCGCCGACTTGTAGGCGGCTTTGTCGAGGTCGGTGTCCAGGTCGCTTTCCAGCGGGATGCCAGGGTCGAAGTCGCCCTGCCCGGTGTCGCGCCCGGAGGCGATGTTGTTGTCAATCTCGATGGCTCCGGTGCCGGAACCGACCGTGATAGTGGAGATCTGGTCGAACGCCCAGTTGGTGGGCAGCGGATAGCCGAGGTTGCCGGAGAAGCCGGAGGACATGTCAGACACGAAGCTGGTGGCCGCGTAGCCGGCGTCGGCGACCCGCTGGCAGACGTTGCGCGGGCCGTAGACACCGATTCCGTAGGCGGAGTTCTCGCCGATGGTGCGCATCACGCCGCGGAAGTGCGGGATGACGTAGGTGGTGACCTCGCCGTCCATGGCGTCGTAGTCGACCGCGAAGTAGATGATGGTGCCGGCCTTGAAGCCGTGTATCTTGGCCCACTCGATGGCGTTGGTGGCGTCGATGCAGCCCTGGGAGTAGCTGAAGTAGTCGGCGGACCGGCTCCAGGTCTGGTAGATCGGGAAGCAGCGCAGCCCGGTCTCCTTGATGGTGGCCAACTCGCCGGGCTGGATCTGCTTTTCCGGCAGGGAGGTGCTGGAAGGGTTGAAGAGATAGCGGCCGATGTACTGGTAGCCGGCCGCTTTCAGGGCCTCGGCCCGGGGCGGGGTGACCATGGTGACGCCGTCACAGGCGGTGCCCTTGCGGGATTGGTCGCCGTAGGAGACGAGCAGTGAGGCCCAGGTCGGGAAGTCGCCCTGGCCGGTGACTGACAGTTTGGAGAAGGACTGGAAGGTCTCCACGCCGCTCTGCACGGTGGTGGTGAAGTCGCCGAAGGGGACGCTCCGCTTGTTCAGGATCATGGCGGCGGTGAAGAGCTGCGCCCAGACGCCGGTGGTGCCGAGGGAGACCGTGTGTGACTTCAGGCCGGACCGGGTGCCGGGGCCGAAGACACCATTGGCGGTGCCGTCCGCCATGCCCAGCTCGTACTGGATGGCGAAGAGCATCGACTTGGCGACGTCTCGGGAGTGGTGACCGTCGCAGGGGATGACGTAGAAGTCCTTGCGCAGCAGGTATCGGCCGTTGAGCCACTGTTGGATGGAGCGGATGGTGTCCGAGCCGCTGTTGACAGTGACGTAAGCGTCCATGTTGAACAGCCCCTTGGTCGTCTTCGGCCACAGCGAGCCGTCCGAATAGATCGAGGAGACGCCCATGTTCTGGTGAAGCTTGGTGACTGCGGCCTTGACCCGGTCGTTGTACGTGCCGTCGATCTCGCCGCCGTCGTATCCCTTGCAGTACAGGGCGGACTGGATGATCCGGCAGAAGTTCGCAGATGGCACGGTCGTGTCGTCGATCTTCCCGTACAGCTCGCCGATCTTGCCGAGAGCAGTCGGGCCGAAGGAATCGGACAGCGCCGTAATGCCCATCTCGTGTGGACCTGCCGGATCTTCCCGGTCAGCTCGGCGTCCTGACGCTTGCGGTCACACGGCTGCCTCTGGGCGCGGCGCCAGCGGTAGTAGGTGGAGGTGGGGATGTGCAGTTCCCGGAGTACGGGCTCGACCCTCAGGTGCGGATGCTCATCGAGGAGCGCGGTCACCTGGGCCGGGTCGGGTCGAGCTGTGCGGCGAAAAAAGCCGAGGCCGTCCGCAGGACCTCGTTCGCCCGCCTGAGCTGGGAGTTCTCCCTGCGCAGAGCCGCGAGCTCCTCGCGTTCGGCGGTGGTGAGCCGGTCCTCGCGCTCGCCTGCGTCGGCCTCGGCCTGCCGGATCCAGCCGCGCAGGGCCTCGGGATGCACGCCGAGTTCCCCGGCGAGACGACGGATGACGGGCTTCGGCTCGGACGCGCGGTACATCCGCACCGCACGTTCACGCAACTCCAGCGGGTACTTCCTGGGCGCAGGCATCGTCTGGGTTCCTCTCACGAGATCATTCGACCTGCTGTCACCCCTCCTCGCATCCCGGGGGAACCTCAGTGCCTGTCTCGGCCTGGATCCACTGGCTGATGTTTGCGAGGTCCGATTTCTCACCGAGGGCTGATGGTGGTGTGAGGCGCGGGGTGCCCGTCGCTCCGTGAGCGCACTCCACCTTCTTGCCGTCTTCTTGTGGCGCGGAAGACCATGAGCGGATTGAGGCAGTACTCAATAGCAGGCCCTCCCCGCCGACGCGGCGGTTCGGCCGGCATCCCTGCGGCGGGGTCGTCGCCGGTCACAGCTCTCCGGCGATGACTCCCTGCCGGAACGCCTCCCACTCGGAGGCGGTGTAGCGCAGGGGAGGGGTGTCGGGCCGCTTGGAGTCGCGTACGGCCTTGCCGCCGCCGGGGAGGTCGGTGACTTCCACGCAGTTGTGCTCGGGACCGCTGGCGGATGCCTTCCGCCATATGGCTTCCGTCAGGTCGTACGTGTAGAGCTCCACCTTCGGATCATTCACTTCCGGTGCCCTTCTTCCAGCTCGGCGATCCTCGCGAGCGAGTCCTCCACAGACAGGGCCGTCGCGCGGATGCGGTCGAAGGCTTTTGCGAAGGGCGTCGCTTCGTCTCCCTCAACGTATGTCGCACCGCTGAGGTTCTCCAGCAGAGCGACCGGTGGCATGGGCCTGGGGAAGCTGGTCAGGGTGAAACCACCCACCATGCCCGGATGGGCGGTGGAGTCCAACGGCATCAACTGCACGGTGACGTTCGACATCTCTGACGCGTCGAGCAGGCGGCGCAGTTGCTCGCGCATGGTCGCGGGGCGTACGGCGAAGCGATGGTGGAGTGCCGCTTCATGGACGACGGCCCACAACTCCAAAGGCGCGCCGGGCCTGGTGAGGACGGACTGACGCGCCATCCGCACCTCGGCCAGTGCGGCCGCTTCCTCCTGGCTGCGTCCGGTCGCGTTCGCCGCGATGGTCTCCCGTGCGTAGGCAGCGGTCTGGAGCAGGCCCGGAATCAGCAGAGGGGCGAACTCGCGGACACTCTCCGCATCCGATTCCAGAGAGATGTAGTCGGCGTAGGAGGGCGAGACGATGCCGCTGTACGTCTGCCACCACCCTTGCTTGCGGGCGTCCCTGGCGAGCCCTTCCAGAGCCTCGACCACCTCGGGATCGTCGATTCCATAGCTGCTGAGCAGCTTGGCTACGTCGCCAGGCTTGATGTAGGCCGTGGCCGTCTCGATGCGTGACAGCTTCGGGCCGATCCAATTCATGCGCTCCGCTGCCGCATCCAGGGTGAGGCCGGCTTCCGTCCGGTAGCGACGCAGGGCTTCGCCCAGGCGACGGCGGCGGATGGTGGGCACAGGACGCGCGTTTGGCATGGCCTGAGTCTGGCATCCGCCACCCCGCAAGTCGAGCAGCGAGAAACCTCATCCAGCTTTTCGGGTGACAAATTTGCAGTTTTCTCGTTTCTGTATGCAGAGCTGTGCTCAAGATGGCTCTGAGTGGCCGAAGTTGCAGGCCGCTTGCGGCACACGCCCGCCATCGCCCGACCACGAGGAGACGACGCATGCGCCTCATCCCCGCCGGACCCGCCCACCGTTCCTCCGGAATCTCCGGCATTCCCGGAGTGCTGCCGAACCCCAACGTCCCCGGCTACTACCTGCGGCCTCACGCAGGCGGCTTCGTGGCGCACGTGTGCGCCTCGGGCGCCGCCCCGCGGTCGGTGCGGCGGCTGGTCCCGATGGTGCTGCGCGGGCACGGCATCGTGGCCGAGGACGTCGACAACGCGCAGCTCGTCGTCTCCGAGCTGGTCGGCAACTCGGTGCGCGCCTGCGGCGACCACGTGCCGGTGGTTGTGGAGGTGTACGCGGCCTCCTACGGCATCGCCGTCAACGTCCACGACCCCGATCCCGACCTCGGCGCCCTGTCGCGCCGCGGGACGGTGCCGCTGGGCAGCGCGGTGGCCGAGTCCGGGCGCGGGCTCGGTCTGCTCGACCTGCTCGCCCCGGGCTGGCAGGTGCGGCGCTCGTCCATCGGCAAGCAGGTGCGCTGCCGGGTGTCCGCCCGGCGCGAGCCGTCGTAGGCGCGGCCCGCCTCTGCGGCGTCCGCCCGGAAGTACCCCGCTCCGCCGGAGCGGCATCGTCACCGGGCGTGCCGGTACGGGTCCCGCCCTCCGCCGCCGGATTCCGGTACCGCCTGCGGGCGGCCGGGGCGATCGGGGAGAATCGGCGGTGATGTCCTCCCAGCACCACGGCCGGCACCACGGCCGGCACAACGGTCCCGGCCTGCCCGGCCCGGCCGACTACGCGCCCTTCGCCCATCTGACCGTCCCCAACGCCGCCCTGTACCGGCAGGTGATGCGGACGTTCGCCGCCGCCAAGGAGCGGTTCGCGGTGCACCTGCGGCCCGAGGACGTCCAGGCGGCGCTGGAGCCGGGGCCCGGGGAGCAGCCGGCCGACCTGGACACGGTGGTCAAGGCGCTGGACAGCCTCGTGGAGTGGGGCAACCTGCGGGCCGACCCCGACACCGCGCGGGTGACGGCGGTCGAGGACTTCTACCGCAAGCGGTTCATCTACCAGCTCACCCGGGCCGGCGAGGCGGCCGAGACCGCGCTGGGGACGTACGACGAGGAGCTGGGGCGGCGCGGCGAGCTCCAGGCGGTGGCGCTGCACGACATCGTCACCCAGCTCCGGGCACTGCTGGTGATCGCGGCCGAGGACGAACCGGACCGGGCCAAGGCCTACCTGACCCTGTCCACCCTGACCGCGCGGTTCGCCGATCTCGCCGAGAACGCGCGGGCGTTCATGGGGTCGCTGCAGCGCACCATCGACCTGCACGACGTGGAGGTCGAGGCGTTCCTCGCCTACAAGGACCGCCTGATCGACTACCTGAAGCGGTTCATCCAGGATCTGATCACTCTCGGCGGTCTGATCGCCGCCCTGATCGGGGAGCTGGAGGAGTACGACCGCATACGCCCGCTGCTGCGGCTGGCCGCGGCCCGCGAGGCCGCCGACGCCGCACCGGAGGAGGCCGAGCACGCCGAGCGGGCCGCGTACCGCAGATGGCGGGAGCGCTGGTCGGGACTGACCGACTGGTTCGTCTCCGGTCAGGAACGCGAGTCGCAGGCCCGGCTGCTGCGTGGCCGGGCGCTGGGCGCGATCCCCCAGCTCCTGGCCGTGGTGCGGCGGCTCAACGAGCGGCGCGCCGGGCGCTCGGACCGGTCGGCGGACTTCCGTGCCCTCGCCCGCTGGTTCGCCGAGGCGCCCGACGACGCCGCGCGGCACCGGCTGTGGCGGGCGGCCTTCGGCCTCCACTCCTCCCGCCACCTCACCGTGGACGCCGACACCCTCGCGGCCCGCGCGGCCGACCCCGTACCGCCCACCACCGCCTGGGCCGGGACCGAGCCGCTGCGCGTCAGCCCGCAGCTGCGGCGCACCGGCAGCTACGAGCGGCGCGGCAAGCCCCGCAAGGTGGTCAGCCG
>NZ_JAJFAU010000112.1 GCF_022614595.1 Streptomyces sp. CNQ085 | reverse complement strand
GTGCCCCGGCCGGTCGCGTCCGGCCGGGGCCGGTGGCGCCTCCGTGCGGGCGTCGGCGGAGGGCACGGGCGCGCCGGCCGCACGGCCGGTCTCCCCGGGACGGAGGGAGACCGGCCCCTCCGTCCCGAAGAGGTCTGTCACCAGGATGACTTGGTGACTCCGGGCAGGAATCCCGCATGGGCCTGCCGCCTCATCCGCACCCGGGAGAGCCCGAACTTCCGCAGGTGCCCGCGCGGGCGGCCGTCCACGGCGTCGCGGTTGCGCACCCTGGTCGCGCTGGCGTCACGCGGCTGGCGTCGCAACTCGGCCAGCGCGGCGGCGCGTTCGTCCTCGGTGGAGGAGGGGCGGCGGATGATCCCCTTCAGTTCCGCGCGCCGGGCCGCGTACCGCTCGACGGTCTCCCGCCGCTTGTCGTTCTTGGCGATCTTGCTCTTCTTCGCCATCAGACCCTTCCTCCCCTTGCGCGGATGCGGGCCACGGCGGCCTCGATGCCGATGGCGTCGACGGTCTTGACGCCCTTCGCACTGAGGGTGAGCCGGACGTGGCGCCCTTCGCCGGGCAGCCAGTACCGCTTGCGCTGGATGTTGGGGTCGAAGCGGCGGGAGGTGCGCCGGTGGGAGTGGGAGATGTTGTTGCCGAAGCCCGGCTTGGCGCCGGTCAGCTGGCAGTGGGCGGACAAGGGGGGTCCTTCCTGTCGGTGCGGACGGCTCCCTTTTCGATAATGGAAACCATTGTCATATACTAGCGCCATGGCACGCAGCGAACTCCGCCCGGTCATCAAGCTCCGCTCCACCGCGGGGACCGGCTACACCTACGTCACCCGCAAGAACCGCCGCAACGACCCCGACCGCATGGTCCTGCGCAAGTACGACCCCCTCGCCCGCCGCCACGTCGACTTCCGCGAGGAACGCTGAACCCCGTCCCGGCCCCGACCCCACGACACGAGGACACACCGTGAAACCCGGAATCCATCCCCCGTACCGCCCCGTCGTCTTCCGCGACAGGAGCGCCGGCTTCGCCTTCCTCACCCGCTCCACCATGACCGGTGACAAGACGATCGAGTGGGAGGACGGCAACACCTACCCGGTGGTCGACGTCGAGATCTCCTCGGCGAGCCACCCCTTCTACACCGGCACCCAGCGGGTCCTGGACACCGCCGGACGCGTGGAGCGCTTCGAGCGCCGCTACGGCTCGCGCGGGGCCCGGCGATGACCGTGGAGCCACGGCTGCCCGTCGTGATCGTCGCCGGGCTGCACGTCGACGCCCGCCGCGAGGTCGTGGAGCGGCTGCTGCGCGCCGTTCCGGACTGCGTGGCCCTCCACCACGACCTGTCCGGCGCCGCGGACGGCACGGTGGTGCGCACCGTGCGCGACGCCTCGGGCGAGCTGTCCCGCGGCGAGGCGCCCCTGGTCGACGACTGCGCCTGCTGCGCGCTGCGCGAGGACCTGATCCCGGAGCTGGAGCGGCTGGCCGACAGCGGCGCGGCCCGGCTGGCGGTCGTCGAGCTGTGGGACTCCGTCGAGCCGAAGGGCATGGCCGAGGTCGTCGCCGCCCACGGCCACGGCACACTGGAGCTGACCGGCGTCGTCACCGCCGTCGATCCCGCGCTCGTCCTGCCCTGTCTGGCATGCGGCGACGACCTGGCCGAGGCCGGTCTCGCCGCGGCCGCCACCGATCAGCGCACGGTCGCCGACACCTGGGCGCGGCAACTGGAATACGCCCCCGTGCTCGCCCTCGTCGACAGCCCCGAGGCCGACGGGGCCGACCACGCGCTCCTGTCCCAGCTCCACCCGGCCGCGCGCCGGGTGCCGGCCGCCTCCGGGGAGCTGGCCGAGGCCGCGCTCGCCGGCTTCGATGCGGCGATGGCCGCCACCGCCCAGCATCCGGCCTGCTCCCGGCTGCCGCAGGAAGCGGACGAGGCCGGGGTGGCCACCCTGGTCTGGCGCCGCCATCGCCCCTTCCACCCCGGACGGCTCTTCGAGGCCCTGGAGGACCTCGCCTGTGCCGCCGCCCGCAGCCGCGGCCGCTTCTGGCTGGCCGACCGGCCCGACACCCTGCTGGCCTGGGACTGCGCCGGCGGCGCGCTCTGCGTCGAGAGCGCCGGTCCCTGGCTGGCGGCGCTGCCCGACGCCGCCTGGGAGATGGTGGATCCCGTCCGGCGGACAGCCGCCGCGCTGGACTGGCATCCCGAGCACGGCGACCGCTGCCAGCACCTGGTCTTCACCTCCCCCGACCTGGACCGCGAGGGCCTGCTGCGCCTGCTCGACTCCTGCCTGCTCACCGACGCCGAGTACGCCGCGGGCCGGGAGGCGTGGAGGCGCCTCCCGGCCGCCTTCGGCCCCCTGCTGGACGCCGCCTGAACCGGTCCGGCGCCCCGGTCCGCGAAACGACCCACGCAACGACCCACGAGAGCCGAGGAGCATCCCGCATGCCGCGCCGCCCCGACCCCCGCAGGAACGCCAAGCCCCGTCCCAACCCCCTGGATGTCGCCGGGATCACCTACATCGACTACAAGGACACCGATCTGCTGCGGAAGTTCGTCTCCGACCGGGGCAAGATCCGCAGTCGCCGCGTCACCCGCGTCACCGCCCGGCAGCAGCGGCAGCTCGCCCGCGCGATCAAGAACGCCCGGGAGATGGCCCTGCTGCCCTACGGCAGCCGGTAGCGGGAATCCCTCTCCTCCGGAGACGCCCGCCCTCCACCGGCTTCGGGCCGGCACCCGCTCCCCCGGGCGCCGGCCCGTACGCCGTGTCGGGCAGCCCGTACAACAGGCGGCGTACGACTGTTCCTCAGGAGGGGGCCGCGGCGAGGGTGCGGTCGAGCGGCGCGCCGCACAACATCGCCAGGCGCAGCACGTCGCCGTCCGGGCTCAGCAGGTACAGGCCGCCGGTGGACGTGCCGGCGCCGCGCACCACCTCCAGGAACTCCGTATCCAGCCGGTCGTGCGCGGCCATCGCGTCACCGGCCCCGGCCACCGTGCGGGGCCGGGGCGCCGTCCCCGCACGTCCCGGCGGCGCCCCTCGACGTACATGCCATAAATGTCACCCAGAAGGACATCATGGCACTTTCGGGGGATTTGGTGCGCCGCCTTCCCGCGCCGCTCGGCGGAAGGCGGCCCCACACCCCGCCCGGGCCCCGGGTTCCCGGGCGTACGGTCAGGCGGTCTCGTCAACGGCACGGGCCAGGGTGCGCAGGCCCTCGTCCAGCTCCTCGGGGGAGATCGTCAGCGCCGGAAGCAGCTTGACGACCTCGCTCTCGGGGCCGGAGGTCTCGATGAGCAGTCCGAGCTCGAAGGCGCGGGCGCACACCCGGGTGGCACGCCCCTCGTCGGCGAAGGTCAGCCCCCAGGCCAGGCCGCGTCCGCGGTGTCCGGCCCCGCTCCGGCGGTGCTCGCGGACGATCTCGGACAGGGCCGCCTCGACCTGCTCGCCGCGTGCGAGCGTCTGCTTCTCCGTTCCGCTGTCGGCCCAGTAGGTGTTCAGCGCCGCGGCGGCGGTGACGAAGGCGGGGTTGTTGCCGCGGAAGGTGCCGTTGTGCTCGCCGGGCTCCCACACGTCCAGCTCGGGCCGGAACAGCGTCAGCGCCATCGGCAGCCCGTAACCGCTGATCGACTTGGACACCGTGATGATGTCGGGCGTGATCCCGGCCTGCTCGAAGGAGAAGAAGGCGCCGGTGCGGCCGCAGCCCATCTGGATGTCGTCGACGATCAGCAGCATGTCCCAGCGGCGGCACAGGTCGGCCAGGGCGCGCAGCCACTCGGCCCGGGCGACGTTGACGCCGCCCTCGCCCTGCACGGTCTCGACGATCACGGCGGCCGGCCGGTTCAGGCCGGAACCGCGGTCCTCCAGCAGGCGCTCGAACCACAGGAAGTCCTCGACCTTGCCGTCGAGGTAGCGGTCGAACGGCATCGGGGTGCCGTGCACCAGGGGGACGCCGGCGCCGGCGCGCTTGAAGGCGTTGCCGGTCACCGCCAGCGCACCGAGCGACATGCCGTGGAAGGCGTTGGTGAAGGACACCACCGTCTCGCGCCTCTTGATCTTGCGGGCCAGCTTCAGGGCCGCCTCGACGGCGTTGGCGCCGGTCGGGCCGGGGAACATCACCTTGTGGTCCAGGCCGCGCGGGCACAGCACGAGGTCGCGGAACGTCTCCAGGAAGTCCCGTTTGGCCGTGGTGGACATGTCCAGGCCGTGAGTGACGCCGTCGCGCTCCAGGTAGTCCAGCAGGGCGCGTTTGAGGACCGGGTTGTTGTGCCCGTAGTTCAGTGCGCCCGCCCCGGCGAAGAAGTCGAGGAACGCGTGGCCGTCCTCGTCGTACATGTGGCTTCCGCGCGCCCGGTCGAAGACCCTCGGCCAGCCGCGGCAGTAACTGCGCACCTCCGATTCCAGGGCGTCGAAGACGGAGATCTCGGCTTCGGTCATGGTCATGGCATTGCGCTCCTCGCTGGGTGTGGGTTGCCGGGCGGACGGCGGATCAGGGCCGGACGGCGCGGGGCAGTGGTCCGATGCGGTACAGCACCTCGGGGGCGTGGCCGTCCGGGAAGAGCTCCGCACCGAACAGCGCCTCACGCTTCAGCGCCGCGCCGTGCCGCCGGGCGAAGAGCGTGAACAGCCGGCCGGAGGCGGTGTTCCCCGGTGCGACGGTGGCCTCAAGGCGCCGGATCCCCCGCGGCGCCGACCGGGCGGCCAGGTGGTCCAGCATGGCGCCGGCCAGGCCGCGTCCGCGGTGCTCCTCGTCCACCGCGACCTGCCAGACCACCAGCGTGCCGGGCCTCTCCGGACGCAGATAGCCGGTGACGAAGCCGACGGGCGCACCGTGCTCGCCGCGCGCCACCGCGGAGGTCCGGGCGAAGTCCCGGAACCACAGCAGGTAGCTGTAGGAGGAGTTGAGATCGAGTACACGGGAGTCCCGGGCGATGCGCCACACGGCGGCGCCGTCCTCGACGCCGGGCGCCTCGATCAGGGGTTCCGTCTGCGTCGCCATGGCTTCACCTCCACCGCGGTCGGCCCCCGATCCCCGGCGGCTTCCACCGAAGGGAGTCGGCCGGCAGGAGCCCGGGACCGCCGGGCGCGGATCTCGCGGAGCGACCACCCGCGTTGCCGGACGGTCTTTCCGGTGCGCGGGACAATTGACCGGGCTGTCAGGCCTGTTCGGCAGGCTTCCCGCGCTCATCGGCACTCATCGAAAGCTACTCCGGTGACTACCGGGTGGCTACCGCAGGTTTTCCCGCCTTTTCCCGCACAGAGCCGGATGAGGCGGGAAAACACCGGGAAGGCTTGTCCGGCCGTCCCCGAAGCCCATCCCAAAGGTCACCCGAACGGCGGAACGCACAGAGCCGCGGCGCGGGCCTTCCCGGTCCTGGAACCGTCCGGGGGAATCAGCTTTCGCGCCGTGAAAGTTCCCGCCGGGCACGGCCCGTCGGCGCAGTTCGCACCCCCGGCAGAGGTCGGGACCACATGCCCCTGCCCGGTGTCCCGGACATCGAGCACAACCCCTACGGGGCGGTGTGCTACGGCCTGTCCACCACGCAGACGCGCGCCTGGATCAGCGGCTTCCACAACACCCACAAGTCGCGCACCTCACGCGACGTGGTGATCTGCACGACCGCGGACCGGCGGAACACCCGCACCGGCAACCGGACGGGCCGTCACCGTGCCTGTTCCGGGGGAGAGTACGGCGTTCCAGGCGCTGGTGACCGACTGGCAGGCAGGGCGAAGTTCAGCTCCCAGCCGCTGATCGCGGTCGAGCCGGTGTTCCTGACGCGGACGTCGGCGGTGAAACCGTTCGACCAGAAGTTGGTGGTGTAGGTGACCTCGCACGCGACCGGATCGCCACCCCGCTCGCCGTCGCCACCCCGCTCGCCGTCGTCACCACCGCCGGCGCCGTTCTGCCACGGCTCGAAGCCGGCCTGGACACCGCTCAGGCACCACGAGCGCTGGGCCATGCCGCGGGCGACCGTCCCGTCGACGAAGTCCATGACGTCGAAGCTCATGCTCCGGACCGCCGAGGGGGCGATGAAGGAGATGACGCCGCCCCGAGCCAGACGTTTCCGCCGACGGCGACCGGCTCGGCCGCCGCCCCCGGACGTGCGCACGGGCCGGGATTTGGGACAGCGATGGTGGCGCGGCGGCTTCAGGTGTGTGACGGTGGGGGGAGCCGCCCCGCCGTCTGGCCGGGGAGGCTCCTCCGCCCGCGTCGGCCGGGTACCCGCCCAACCGCCCGATCCGGAGAACGACTCCGGCCGACACGAACCGATCCACCCCGGAAGGGGGTCGAGGGCCATGCGCACCCTGTCCGTCGCCATCACCCGCCAACACGACACCGTCGTCCTGCATCCCCGAGGTGACGTCGACCACGACAGCGCGCCGGCCCTGACGGGCGTCCTGGGGGAACTCGACCAGCCGTGGCGGGGCCTGGCCGTGGATCTGTCGAGTGTCCCCTTCATGGACTCCGCCGGCCTGCACGCCCTTCTCTCCCTGGAGCGCAGCTGCCGGGACCGCGGGGTCCCCCTGACACTGACCGGCGTCGGCGAACAGCCCGGCAGGCTGCTGGAACTGGTGGGTCTGGCGGGGTTCTTCACCGTCGCGGGCTGACCGCCCCCGTCCGGATCCCGGTCTCCGGCCCGCCCGCGACAACGGGTGCGGCGAGGCGGGGCCACAGCGGCGTATGGTGTGGACATCAGCGGGAAGACGCATCACGGACGCCGCTGTGCTGACTGGGGGACCGGCGATGGAACTGCTGAGCGAGGGGCTGGGGGCTCCCCGTCTGCGCGCCGACTTCGACGGCCACTCCGGCACCATCGCCCGGGCACGCGACGCCGCCAACACCTTTCTGACGAGGCTGGCGGGCACCTCTCCACCCACCGGGGACCGCTCACGCGACGACGTGCTGCTGGTCGTCTCCGAACTGGTCACCAACGCCGTACGCCACACCTCCGGTCCGCTCACCCTGTACCTGGCCTTCTCCGGTGGCCGGGTACAGGTCGCCGTACGCGACGGCGATCCGACCCCGCCCAGCCCCCGCCGGGCCGACCTGGACGGCGGCGGGGGCGGCTTCGGCTGGTCCATCGTCGAGCGGATCGCCGACCGGCTCAGCGTCCACCCACTGCCGGACGGCAAGGAGATCCACGCCTTCCTCCCGTGGTGAGACCGGCCCCGGACCTCCCGGGACCCGGCCGGTTCCCGGCCCGCGGCTCCCCTGCCCTTCCTCGTCCCTCCTCGTCCGGCCCCGGCACGAATCCCAGCCCTCCCGGGCCTGTCGCGACGGGGACCTGAGCACCCCGTCGCGGAACCACCGCTCATGCGGTGGGGGCACGGCCGGGCCACGGGTCCCGGGCGGCCCGCCGACCCCCTGACCGGGCCTCCCCGCCATGGAGCCGGCCCCGAGGGCCGGCCCCGGCGTCTGGAGGGCGAAGAGGCCATCGCCGCCCACATGTGCCACTGTCCCGGCCACATCGACCTGTACGGCTCCACCGGCCTGCGGCTCCACCGGGGCACCGATCCGGCGACTTCGACTGGTCCGAGCCCACCACCCACACGGCCGCCCTCGACGGCATGGACCGTGCCATCGCGGAAGGGGCGAAGGACCGCGTCACCGATACCGTCCAGCGCCTCACCGGGCGACCCCCGCGCGCTTTTCGGGCCTTCATCGAAGGGCAGGTGCGAGGCAGCAGCTGATCGATGTCCCAGGACGACGATCAGCGGTTCTGGTTCGGGACCCCGCGCGATCCCGGCCTGGCCGTCTACGGCGGTTCGGACGTCGGCGAGGTCGTCGCGACCTCCTCCGGCGACGACCACACCCGCGCCGCCGGGAACGCCCGGGACTCCGCCTCGCCCGCGGCGGAGTCCCGGTAGCCGTACTCGTCGTGGATCTCCACACATGCCCGTACGCCGTCCGCGAGCGGGTCCCGTAACCGCCGGAGCGCGCGCCGTCGATGCCGGGCTGCCCGGCGGTGAACCGCGCCACCGAGGCCGGGACCGCGGTGGGGGCCTCGGAGCCACGGGGGTGCCGAGCATCCGCACCGTGCCCCACCGCACCGACCACCCCGACCGGGTCGCCCGGGAACCGGCAAGGGCCGGTGGCCGTCCGGCCGCGGTGCTGTAGTGTTGCCGGTCCGCAACGCAGTGCGACGCGAGGGGGTGAGACCGGTCGACGCCAGGTCAGGCAGGGTTCTCTCGTCCCGTGCCCGCGAAGGCGCCGGTTCCCCGGCGCGGGTGACCGTGAGAGCGCCCTTCGGCACCCCGGAAGGCCTTCATGCCTCGTCCCTCTTCCTTCTCCGCTCCTTCCGCCCTGTCCGCCGTCGCCGCCCGGCTGCGGGCCGCGGGCTGCGTCTTCGCCGAGGACGAGGCGCGGCTGATGCTGTCCACCGCCCGCGCCCCCGGTGAGCTCGCCGCCATGGTGGAGCGCCGGGCGGGCGGCCTGCCGCTCGAACACGTCCTGGGCTGGGCCGAGTTCCGCAGTCTGCGGATCGCCGTGGAGCCCGGGGTCTTCGTGCCCCGCCGTCGTACCGAGTTCCTCGCCCGGCGGGCCGCGGCGCTCGCCGGGCGCCGTCGCGGCGCCGTCGTACTCGATCTGTGCTGCGGCTCGGGCGCGGTGGGCGCCGCGGTGGCGGCGGCCGTGGAGGGGGTGGAGCTGTACGCCGCCGATGTCGACCCGGCCGCGGTGCGCTGCGCGCGCCGCAACACCGCCCCCGCCGGTGGCCGGGTGTACGAGGGCGATCTGTACGCTCCGCTGCCCGCGGCGCTGCGCGGCCGCGTCGACGTGCTGGTCGCCAACGCGCCGTACGTGCCCAACGGTGAGATGGTGCTGCTGCCCGCGGAGGCCCGCGAGCACGAGCCGCCGGTGGCGCTCGACGGCGGGCCGGATGGGCTGGGCGTCCAGCGCAGGGTGATCGAGGAGGCCCCGCGGTGGCTCGCGCCGGACGGGTGTCTGCTGGTGGAGACGGGCGGGCACCAGGCGCCGCGGACGGCCGAGGCCGTCGCCCGGGCCGGTCTGGTGCCTCGGACGGCCGTCTGCGAGGAGCTGTCCGCCACCGTCGTCTTCGGCTCCCGGGCCTCGGCCGGCGACGGACTACCGCAGGGCTGAGGGCGGAACCGACGGCGGAGGGCCGGGACACCCCGGTGCGGGGCGCCCCGGCCCTCCGGTCGGGTGGTGCGCGGTCGAAGACGCGTCAGGTCACCTGACCGCGCAAGCCTTCCCGTTCAGGGAGACGGCGTCCGGGTCGGCCGCCTGGCCGCTGGAGGTTCCGTTGAAGCCGAAGTTCACGGAGCCGTTCGCCGGAATGGTGGTGTTCCACCGCGCGGGCTTGGCGGTGACGTCCCGTCCGGTCTGGACGACCTGGGCGTTCCACGCCTGGGTGATCCTCTGGCTGTCGGCGAAGGACCAGGTCAGCTCCCAGCCGTTGAGCGTCCCGGTGCCGGTGTTCTTCACCGTCACGTTGGTGCTGAAGCCGCTGTTCCACCGGTCGGAGGAGTAGGTGACCTCGCAGGAGGGCGTCTCGCCCGGGTCCTCCCCGCCGTCACCGCCCCGGCCGAGGTCGTCGAGGTAGGAGGCGACCCAGGCCAGCGGTGCGTTCCAGTTGATGGTGATCTCGTTGGTGGCCCAGGACTCGATGTGGTCGATGTAGCACATCGCCGGGGCGCAGCCCTGGAGCCTGTCCTGGGCGATCGGATCCTGGATCTCGACGTTCGGGCCGCCCGCGACGGAGCCGGGCGCCGGGTTGGGCAGGTCCGGGTCGAGCTGGTTGGCCCAGAACCGGTGGTGCTGGTTGCGCGAGTCGCGCTCGCCGTATCCGGTGACGTAGGACTGGTTGAGCGGGTTGCGGCCCAGCAGGTAGTCCATGCCGCGCAGCACCGCGTCGCGGTAGGCGGCGTCGCCGGTCAGGTCGTGCGCGGTGGCCAGGACCACCATGTTGTTGAGGACCTGGCTGTTGGAGCCCCACACGTAGTGGTTGTCCCGCGGGGCGTAGGGGACGCCGTAGGCGGCGGCGCGGGAGTCGGCGGCGTAGCCGTCGGCTGCCTCGGTGACCATGGCGCGCACGCCCTGGAGCTGGGCGTCGGTCATCTCGTTGGGCACGGTGGCCAGACTGAGCGCGCCCAGGCCGGCGGTGGCACCCCAGGACATGCCGCCGCGCGGGAAGACGGCGTCGGTGTCGCCGTGCAGCGGGGAGTTCATGACCTCCTGACGGTAGGTCTCGTTACCGGTGGTGACGAAGAGCTCGGCCGCGGCCCAGTAGAACTCGTCGGACACGTCGTTGTCGCTGTAGGCGCCGCCGCCGGTGCCGTCGTTGGGGTCGGCGAGCATGTCCGGGTGCGCCTTGGCGGCGGCCCAGGCGGTCTCGGCGGCGTCCAGGCAGCGGTCGGCGAAGGGCGCGTCGTACTGCTCGAACAGGCGGGCGCACTGGGCGGCGGTGGCGGCCACGTTGAGGGTGGCGGCGGTGGACGGCGCGTGCAGCTCGCGCGGCTGCGGGTCCTGGTGCGGCAGCAGCGGCAGTCCGGTCCACGCCCTGTCGTGGATCTTGTGGTGCGCCATGCCGGCGAGTTCCTCGCCGGCGGGCACCATCATCCGCATCAGGAAGTCCATCTGCCAGCGAGCCTCGTCCAGCACGTCCGGAACGCCGTTGCCGCGCTCGGGCACGCGGAGCCCACCGTCGCCGAGCGCGGCGCCGTCGGCGCCCTCTGCGGTGAGGGTGCGCTCGTAGTTGGACATCACCTGGGCGACGGAGATACCGCCGTTGACGACGTACTTGCCGTGGTCACCGGCGTCGTACCAGCCGCCGGAGACGTCGAGGGTGTAGTCGCACAGGCCCTCCTGGCACGGGACCTCGGTGTCGCCCCGGTTGGGCGCGACGCCGACGTGCCCGGCGGGACGGGCGTACTCCTCGCCCACCAGGTCGGCGTCGATCTCGATGCCGCTGCGGTTGTGGTAGAAGTACGCCAGCGCGTCCGAGCGCAGCGAGGAGTACAGGTCGTCGCCGATGTCGAAGGGCTCGCTGGTGTGGCCGTCGATGGTGACGGTGTAGCCCTCGCCCGTCTCGTCGAAGTCGCCGAGGCCGAAGGTGTGGACGTTCTGGCGGGAGGTCGGGTCGACGCCGGCGGGGGTGGTGGTGCCGGACGCCTTCTCGGTGCCGTCTGCGTCCTTGAGCGTCCAGGCCAGGGCCGAGGTCTTCTCGGTGACGAAGGTGCCGTTCTTGGGCCCCTCGGTGAGGTAGCCGACCTGGTTGACGCGCACCGGCGAGCCGGTGTCGGGCTCGTAGACGGGCGGTTCGGCGCCGCCGGTGAGCGAGACGTCGTCCAGGCAGAAGGTGTACGCCTGCTCGCTGCCGCCGATCTGGAAGGCGAGCTGGGCCGCCTCGTGGTCGGCGCCCGCGGTGAAGACGTGGGTGAAGGTCTGCGCCTCGGCGCCGACCCGGTCGGCCGAAGCATGCTCGGTGGTCCAGGGCTCGGTGGCCATCTGGACGTTGGTGCGGACGGTGATCGGCTCGGTGGCGCCCGCGGTGAAGCTCAGTTCGTAGCCCTCGCCCGCGGTGAGCGGGAGGTCGTTCTGCCCGACTATGGCGTCCCAGGGGTTCTCCGTGCCGGCGGGCACCTCGGCACACAGGCGGCCGTCCACGATCTCGCCAGGGCTGTTCTCCGTCCACCACCAGCCGGTGGTGCCGTCGGAGAAGTCGCCGTTGGTGATCAGTTCGGGCCGGTCGGCGGACTCGACCGCGAGGGCGGGGGCGGTCAGGGCTCCGGCCAGCAGTCCGGCGGCGGCCACGGCGCCCAGCACGCGGCGCGGGCGGCCCGTCGCCCGGGACTGGGGGGGCGGATGAGGTGTCACAGTTCGGTCCTTCCGGCGTGGGGAAACGGACGGGGCGACGCGACGGCATGACGAGAGGCGCCCCACAACACCTGGGAGCGCTCCCATAGAGCGTGGGGCGCATGACAGACAGCGTCAAGACGTCGGACACGACCAACGGATTCCCGTGACCGGCCGGCCCGTGGACGAACCGCATGGCCGGGCCGAAGGACGGCGCCGTCAGCAGCCCGGCGAAGAACAGGCCCGGCACCGAGGACTCGAACCGGCCGTCCACCTCGGGAGCCCGGCCGGCCCCCGCCAGCCGAAGGCGGTTGCGCATGTACGGATCCAGCAGGCCCAGCCGCCCGATGTCCGGGACGAACCCGGTGGCGGCCACCACATGGTCGGTCTCCAGGGTCGTCTCCGCCCCTTCGGCCGTCTCCAGACTCAGCCGCACCCTCCCGCCCGCCGGGACGGCCGCCCGCAGCCGCCGGCCGAGCAGCGTCGGGATCCGGTCCTCCACGCGGTCGCGCAGCCACCAGGCCCCGGCCGGGCCCATTGCCCGTTCCACGATCCGCGTCCGCAGCGCACCCGGCAGTCGGCGGACCACCCAGGGGGTCTCGGACCACACCCAGCTGGGCCAGCCCGTGCCCAGACCGCAGTGCGGGTCGATCAGGGAGCGCAGTGCGGAGCGCTCCAGGGGCTGGGGCGGGGTGTTCCAGGCGATGCCGCCGGCGCGGGCCACCAGCCGGGGGCGGGCCCCGCACTCGGCCAGCAGCGCGGCGGTCTCCAGGGCGGCCTGCCCGGCGCCGATCACCGTGACGTCCTGTCCGTGGAAGCGCGACAGATCCCGGTGGTGGCTGCTGTGGGTGACGAGTTCGCGGGGCAGCGCCCGCAGCGGCTCGGGGCGGTGGACAAACGGCATCACGCCGACCGCCAGGGCCACGGTCCGCGCCAGGATAGCCTCGCCCGCTCCGGTCTCCACCAGGAAACCCTCCGTCCGGGGGCGCACGGAGAGAACCGTCTCCTCCTCGACCGACGGCACGGCCGAGCGTCCGAACCACAGCCCGTACTCGGTGAAGACGCCGATCGGCAGCGGGGTGCCGTGCTCGGCGCGCAACCCCTGGGAGGCGCAGTAGGCGGCCAGGGTGTGCTCGCCTGAGGGGTCGGACAGGTTCGAGGACCAGGGTTCGGACTTGAGGAACATCCCCTCGGGCATGTGGTCCCGCCAGGAGGCCATCGGACGGCCGAGGACGCGCGCCCCGATTCCGGCCGCCGCCGCGTGGGACGCGATCGACAGTCCGTAGGGGCCCGCGCCCACCACTACCAGGTCGTACATGGTCGGTCACCGCTCTCTTGTCGTGGGCTCGTCATGCTGTCGGGCGCTCGGTGGTGCGCAGGTCGGCCGGGGTCCGGGGTGCGCCGAGGGACGCACCGGAGCGGCCGCTCCCGCCGCCCGGTCCCCCCGGCGCCCGCACGCGGACCGCCGGCCGGCCCGCGCGTAGCAGGCGCCGTCCCAGACGCGCCGCGGCCTTGCGCCCGCCCTGCCCGAGCCAGGCGGTGGCCATGGCGAGGAAGGGTGCCGGGTCGTCCGCGGCGAACCAGGCGGTCTCCGTCTCCCGGGGCTCCTTCCTCCCGTCCCTCCCGAATGTGTCGCCGTCCGTGCCGTCACCCGCGGCGGACCCCCGTCCGCGCCGGACGGCGGTGAGCGGCAGGCCCTCGGAGGGCAGTGCCGCCAGCGAGGACAGCAGGGCGTAGTTCTCCGCGACGAAGACCCGGCCCGGTACGGGGCCGGCCGGGGTGATGGCGCGGCCGGTGAGATCCAGGTGCAGGGCCCTGACGACGTCCAGCCCCGAGCGGTCGGTGAACAACCGGAACTGCGCGCCGGGACGGGGGTTGAAGTCCAGCAGCTGGTAGGTGCCGGTGACGGTGTCGAACCGGAAGTCCAGGTCGAGGATGCCCCGGTAGTCCAGATGCTCGGCCAGCAGCCGCGCCGCACGCTCGACCTCGGGGTTCGGCAGCCAGCGGCCGACCGCCGTGAGTCCGGCGTCCACCGGCCAGGAACGCTCCTTGCGTCCGGCTCCTCCCGCCAGGCGGACCGCTCCGCCGGTGAAGCAACCGTGGAAGAACCAGTCGGTGTCCCGGCCGCCGGGCACGAGCCGCTGGAGCAGCAGCCGGCTGCCGGCCTCGCCGCTGCGCCGGTACAGGGCGCGTGCCCGGTCCTCCGTGGTGACGACGGTGGTGCTGCGCAGTTCACCGCCCCGGGGCAGCAGCCAGGGGCGGCTCCACTTGGCGATCAGCGGCAGACCCAGCTCCCGGGCCGCGGCGGCGGCCTCACCGGCGCTGCGCGGGCTCACGGTCGGCGGGTGCGGGATGTCCAGCTCCCCGCACATGGCGGCCAGCCGGGCCTTGTCGGCCACCCGCTGCGGCAGTTCGGGCGGCTGTTCGGGCAGCAGGAACCGCCCGGCGAGCCGTCCGGCGAGCCGGGCCGCGGCGATGGCCCCCATGTCGTCCATGGGGATCAGGACGGCGGGCCGTCCGATGCGGTCGGAGATCCGGCGGAGCATCCGCTCCAGCCTGATCTCCGACGCGCCGCCGGCCTCGACCGTCTCCCCCGTCCGGTGGGTGCCGCGGACCCCGTCCGCCGGAAGGTGGTGTCCCTGACGCAGGTAGCGGGAGCGGCCGATGGGGCAGTGCGGCGACTCGACGACGGCGTGGACCTCGACGCCGGCGCGCCCCAGGGACCTGACGGCCCCCAGGGTTCCGTGGTGGAAGGGATTCCGGTCGAGTCTCAGCAGCAGTACGGGTACCTCGGTGTCGAGCGGTGGCGACATGCGGATTCCTCGGTGTTTTTCGGTGTTTCTCGGTTTTTTCTCTTGCGGTTTCCCCTGACGCCCTCCAGCGCCCCCCGGTGCTCCGTCGACGGTATTACCGGGCGCCGTTTCCCCGGCTTCGCCGACGTCACCGAAATTCCCTCACGACGCTGGTCCGAGTGGGCGACAGAAAGAGCGAACGGGTTATCAGAAAGCAGCTCTGCGGTCCATTTGATGGATTCTCCGATTAGTGTCGCGGAAAATACGCGCAGGGCCGGGGAGTAACGAGCAGGCGGTTCCGGCGACGCAGCGAGGAGGCACGATGCCCCATCGACATCCCCGACCGGGGAGGACCGGTCGGCACCGGAAACCCGCGGCACCCGCCAGGCGCCGCAGGCTGACGGCCGCGTGCACCGGGGCCGTCGCCGCCGGAGCCCTGGTGGTGGGCGGCGCCCTGGCGACCGGCACCTTCGGGGACGACCACGCCGGACCCCGCCCGCCGGGTGCGGCCGGCTCCTCCGTCGCCGCCGGTGCCTTCCTCGGCTCGGGCTCGGACGGGGTGCGGCGGATCGCGGAGCTGCGAAAATGGCTCGGTGGCGCGGATCTGCGGGTGGGCCACACCTATCTGCCGGGCGACACCTGGGAGCGCATCGAGAGCGACCCGTACTTCCTGCGCCCATGGGCCCAGTGGCGGCGTGCCGACCCCGACCGGCTGTTCGTGCTCAACGTGCCGATGCAGGCGCGCAACGAGGCCGGTCTCCCCGACCACGAGGTGCGCGAGCTGCTCGCCCAGGGCGCGCGGGGCCGCTTCGACCACCACTTCCGCACCCTGGCCGGGCACCTGGTCTCCGCGGGGGTACCCGACACGGTGATCGTGCTGGGCTGGGAGATGAACGGCACCACCTACACCCACCGCTGCGCTCCGGACCCGCGGGCGTGGAAGACGTACTGGAGGCGCATCGTCGCCGCCATGCGGTCGGTGGACGGGCAGAGGTTCCGTTTCGACTTCGCGCCCAGCCGGGGAAAGGACGCGATCGGCTGGACCGAGTGCTACCCGGGCGACGACGTGGTCGACATCATCGGGATGGACTCCTACGACCAGCCACCCGGCGAGACGTTCGACGACCAGGTGAACCAGCCCTACGGACTGCGGCACCAGGTGGATTTCGCCGCGGCGCGCGGAAAACCGATCTCCTACCCCGAATGGGGACTGTTCCGCAGGGGTGACAACGCCGAGTACATGCGCCGCATGCTGGACTGGATCGACGAGCGGAAACCGCTCTACCACACCATCAGCGACTACTGTCCGCACGGGGTGTGGCGGTGCGAGGAGAATCCGGAGTCCTCCGCGGTCTTCCGGGCGAGGATGAAGTCCGGCGTCCGGCCCCCGGAGCGGAACCGGCCGGGGTTCTGCGTGGACCTGGGCGACTGGCTGGGCGGCTGGTTCGGCGACCGGCGGCTGTGCGTCACCCTCTCCTGGACGAGGAGGTCCTAGCCGGCCGGGCTCCGGGAAGCCCGCCCCCGGGGCCCGGGCCGCGCTCACCGCTCCCCGGCCGGTGTGCCCGCCGGGCGGGGTACGGGGTGCGCGGCGGGTCACCGGGCGGACCGCCGGCTCAGTCTCCGCCGTTCCTCCGGCGTGCTGTTGCCGGCCGTGTCCTTGCCGGAGGCCGCGGAGACGGACGCCGCCGCTGCCGCCGCCGCCCTGGCCGCGGCCTTGACGGCGGGCGCGGGGACCCCGGAGTCGGCGGCGGGCACGCCCTGGGCCGGAGG
>NZ_JAJFAU010000111.1 GCF_022614595.1 Streptomyces sp. CNQ085 | reverse complement strand
GGCTGGGCGGGGCGGACGTGCACGCGGCCACCTCCGGTGTGGCGCACTTCGCCTACGACGACGAGACCACCTGTCTGGAGGAGGTCCGCTACCTGCTGTCGCTGCTGCCGTCCAACAACCGGGAGCTGCCGCCGGCGGAGCAGAGCGACGACCCGCCGGACCGGCGCTGCGACTCCCTGCCGGACCTGGTGCCGACCGATGGCAATCGCTCGTACGACATGCGAGAGGTGGTGATGGAACTCGTGGACCGCGGAGACTTCCTGGAGGTCCACGCGGGGTGGGCTCCCAACATCGTCTGCGCGCTGGCCCGCCTGGACGGGCAGGTGGTGGGTATCGTCGCCAACCAGCCGGCGGTCATGGCCGGTGCGCTGGACATCAAGGCCAGCGAGAAGGGCGCGCGGTTCGTGCAGTTCTGCGACTCCTTCAGCATTCCGCTGGTGACCCTGGTGGACGTGCCCGGTTTCCTGCCGGGGGTGGACCAGGAGCACGAAGGGATCATCCGGCACGGCGCGAAGCTGCTGTACGCGTACTGCAACGCCACCGTGCCGCGGGTGTCGGTGGTGCTGCGCAAGGCCTACGGCGGTGCGTACATCGTGATGGACTCCCGTTCGATCGGCGCGGACATCGCCCTGTCCTGGCCCACGAACGAGATCGCCGTGATGGGGGCCGAGGGGGCTGCCAATGTCGTCTTCCGTCGGGAGATCGCGGTGGCCGACGACCCCGAGGCGGCGCGCGCACGGAAGATCGAGGAGTACCGATCCGAGTTGATCCACCCCTACTACGCCGCGGAGCGCGGTCTGGTCGACGACGTCATCGATCCGCGGGAAACCCGCTTGGCGCTGATCCGCTCGCTCGCGATGCTGCGCACCAAGGACGCGCCCCTGCCCCGGCGCAAGCACGGCAATCCTCCCCAGTGAGCGTTCCGACCGTGCCGGAGAGAGGACGAGAGCCACACGTATGAGCGACCCACAACCGTTGTACATCCATGTGGAAAGAGGCAATCCGAGCGCGGAGGAGCTGGCCGTGCTGACCGTGGTTCTGCTCGCCCGCACCTTCAAGGCCGCCCCCCGGCCCGGCGACGCGTGTGTGGACCGCCCGGCCGTCGCCCGCTGGCGCCGGCCGGAGCGGGCGAACGGTTTCGACGGTCCGCGCTCATGGTGCCGTCTCGGCTGATCCTCGTGCCCACCGCCACTGTCGCTGATGCCGGAAGGCCGGACACCGAGTCATGGGTCCGGCCTTCCGCGTGCCGAGTCCCGCGCGGTGCGTCAGCCCACGGGGGAAGTGGACGTGTCACCCGGCTGCGGAGACGACTGCTTCCCGGACGGCGTCCCCTCGTCCTCCTCCCGGGCGTCTCCGTCCCGCGGTGCGGTGGTCGGGGACTCCGGGCGGCCGGGCAGGAGGGGAGTCGTGGCCAGGATCACCAGGGCAACGGCGAAGACGAACCAGTACACGTTGTGGAAGGCGTCCATCGCGGTTCCGCTCCCCGTGGTGCCGACGCCCGCGGCCGTCAGAATGAGCGCGACACAGGCCACCCCGAGCGCTCCGCCGAGCTGGTTGAGGTTGTACAGCACGGAGCTGCCCTGCGGCACCTTCTCCGCAGGCAGGGTCCGGTACAGGGAACCCATGGTCGGCGCGCCGACGGCCCCCAGCCCCAGGCCGATGGCGAATGCGGCCGATGCCGACCACGTCTCGCTGCTCGTCGCGTCGATGAAGGCGAGGGCGACCGCGCCGAGTGCCGCCACGACCGCTCCTCCCTGAACCAGAGTGCGGGCTCCCATCCGGTCGCTGAGCCGTCCGGCGAAAGGCATGGCCAGCGCCGCCCCCAGACCCAGCGGGGCCACCAGCAGCCCGGCCGCGCGGGCGCCGTGGCCGTGCAGCATCTGGTAGTAGAGCGGCAGTGCGAACAGCCCGGCGTAGGTGCCCAGGCCCACCAGTCCCTGTACGGTCACGCTCGCGGAGAAGCTGCGACTGGTGAACAGCCGAACATCGATCAGCGGCTCCGTACGCCGGGTGCGCAGCGCGTGGAACACGTAAGCGCCGAGCAGGAGGAGCCCGATGGCCAGAGGGACGAGCACGGAGGGGGTGGTGAACCGGGCGTGCTCCCCGGCCTGCGAGAGGGCGAGGATTGTGGCCGCGAAACCCGGGGCCAGCAGTACGGCACCGATGACATCGAGGGGGGCGGTGGACTTCTTCGCGTCGGAGGGGTCGGCCGGGATGACCCGGACGGCAAGCAGGAGAGCAATGATCCCGATGGGCAGGTTGATGTAGAACATCGAGCGCCAGCCCATGGACTCCAACACCACTCCGCCCAGCACGGGTCCCAGCACCGGACCGAGCGAGAGCACCACGCCCATCATGCCCATGACCCGCCCGGCCCGGCCGGGACCTGCCGCTCGGGCGAGGATCACCAGGACCAGCGGATCGAGCACTCCGGCCCCGAAGCCCTGGACCACCCGGAAGACGATCAGGCTCCCCACGTCCCAAGCGAGTGCGGAGGCGAGCGAGCCCACCATGAACAGCACCAGTCCGAACAGCCAGAGCCTCTTGACCCCGTACCGGCCGACGGCCCAGCCGGTGACCGGAATGGTGACCGTGAGGGCGAGGAGATACGCCGTCGAGGCCCAACTGATCGCGTTGAGCGATGTGTCGAACTCCTCGGCGAGAGTGTCGGCCGCGACGGTGACCATGGTGCTGTCCAGGATCCCCATGATCCCGCCCAGCAGTGTCACGCCGATCAGCCGGAGCAGTCCGGCATCCAGGCGATCATCCCTGTTGTCTGACATGTCTCGGTGGCTCCCGTGGAGAGGCGAGGATTACTTGAACCAACCAGTTCAACATAGTGATCCGACTGGACCTGCTGCAACCGAATCGCTTACATCTTTGAACTAGTTGGTTCAAGCGCCTTAACCAGCTTGTATGATGACCCTGATGGAGTCGGTGCAGACCCGGGTGCGGGCCTGCGCGGTGTGTGTCGGGAGGAGAAGAGGGACGGCGGGTCCACCCGCACTCGGGATGGCCGCCCCTCGGGAAGTCGCCCTCGTCGCGTGCGCTGTGGCCGGCTCGCACGGTGGGAGCCGTCGGGGTCCGTACCGACTCGCGTACGCAACAGAAGAGGCTTGAGGATATGACCACGACCCTGATCACGGGTGCGAACAAGGGGCTCGGTCTGGAGACCGCCCGACGCCTGACCGAGGCCGGACACACCGTCTACCTGGGTGCGAGGGATCAGCACCGCGGCCGGGTGGCGGCAGGCGTAGCCGGCGCACGGTTCCTGCAGCTCGATGTCACCAGTGAGGAGTCCGTCAGGGCGGCGGCGGAACGCATCCGTCGGCAGGTGGGACACCTGGACATCCTCGTCAATAACGCCGGAATCACCGGCCCGCTGAAAGAGTCGGCCGAGATGACGGCCGACGACGTGAGGGAGGTCTATGAGACCAATGTCTTCGGGGTCGTACGCGTCACCCAGGCCTTCCTGCCGCTGCTCCGAAACGGCACCCGTCCCGCCGTTGTGAATGTCAGCAGCGGGCTGGGCTCGCTGGCTATAGCCGGCGAGCCGGAACGCTTCGCGTCCCTGTTGCCCGTCTACTACCCGAGTCTCGGTTACAACTCCTCCAAAGCGGCTCTCAACATGCTCACCGCCCAGTACGCGAAGGTGTTTCCCTCCATCATCTTCAACGCCGTCGACCCCGGCTGGACCGCCACCGATCTGAACGGCCATGCCGGCGCCCAGACCGTTGAGGAGGGAGCCGAGGTGATCGTGCGAATGGCGATGGCGGGCGGTACCGCCCCCACCGGGGGATTCGTCGGGAACTCCGGCCCCGTTCCCTGGTGAGAGCTCTGGGCCCGGGGAGAATCGCGTCCAAAGCGCTTTCCCCGTACATATCACCGCACGTGGCCGGACCCTGTGCCGTGTGCTCGGAGCTCGTGGCGTGATCATGGGCGGTCGACGGGTGTGGCCCGCCCTCCGCTGCGTATGCGGGAGGTGTCCGATCGGGGCCGGGTCCGGCCGGTTTCGTCGATTGGGTCCCGCCAGCCGTGTTCGACGAGATCGTGCCGCGCGTCCTTGTCGGTCCCGCCGGAGTGACCGCAGGGGTTCTGACGGTATTTGACATTCATCTGACCTCGGAACGCTTGTGAGAGAAGGGCGCGGCGATGTTCCATGAACTCGCGTTCCCCCCCACCCTCTTTCCCCGCGACTACGGCCCCGGCCCGCGGAAAAGGAGCTCTCCATGGCCTTGCCGCCCCCCTTTTCCGTGGACGGCCGCCCGAGGGAGCCGCGGGCCGCGCTGCGGAATTCTGTGTCTTCGGGGTGGCCGCCGCCCTGTCTCCACCGCCTTGTGTGCCACCCCGGGGCCCGGCGATTCGAAATCGCCCGGGGTGATCCCATTGACGGTCGTCGCATCGGCGTCGGGTGTGCCGCGTCGATGGCTGAACGGCTACTCGTTGAGGGAGTTCCGGACCGCACCGCATCACCTTCAACAGCTCGACGGTGACGCTCGATGCTCCCCTGGGCGTTCGGGACGCCGTCGCAGCACGAACCCCGCGTCGAGGAGGACGCCGTGACCGCAGCCGTGGCCGTGATCGGCGCCGGGTACGCCGGAGTGACCGTGGCGAGGGCTCTGGACGACATCGTCGACGTCGTCCTGGTCGAGCCCCGTGACGCATTCGTTCACAACCTGGCCGTACTGCGGGGCGTCACGGACCGCGACTGGACCGAGCGGATCTTCATACCCTACGACAGACTCCTGACGCGTGGCCGGGTCTGTCGGGATCGGGCGGTTGAGGTCTCCGCGACCGCCGTCAGGCCGACCTCCGGCGAGGTGTTGGACAGAAGGAGTAGGCCGGGACAGGCGCGACCGCGTCCCCGGACTCCGGCCCCGGTCGTGCCCGGGCACAGCGGGTCACGGAGCGGACCACATGACTTTTCGCTTATCTGACAATTATTGCAGGTCTCCTTGAAAAGGGAACTTGAAAAGGGGCGGGAGGATTCCGAGGATAGTGGCCGTCGTCTCCGCTTGATTTCCGTCCACGGAACGGTGCGGTAAGTGATTTCCAGGCCGTCGGCTCTCCGGAAGGAAATGTATGGATGCTTCGGTGGTCATTGTGGGGGCGGGGCCCGCAGGGCTCATGCTTGCCGGGGAACTCCGTCTCGCGGGAGTTGACGTAATCGTTCTGGAGCGCCATCCCAGCCGTACCGGGGAGTCCCGCGGGATCGGCTTCACAACCCGCACCATGGAGGTGCTCGACCAGCGAGGTCTGCTGCGCCGCCTCGGTGAGTACCAGACCAGCGACGCGGGACATTTCGGAGGCCAGCCGCTGGACATCGGTGTGCTGGGCGCTGCCCACAGTCCGGCCAGGACCGTCCCGCAGTCGGTCACCGAGGAGGCCCTGGAATCCTGGGCGACCGAACTCGGGGCCGACATCAGACGCGATCACGTTTTCCTTGCCCTGGAGAACACGGGAGACTTCGTCAAGGCGAAGGTGCGCGGACCCGGCGGGGAAGAAGTCCTGAAGGCCCACTACCTCGTCGGATGCGACGGTGGCCGTAGCAGCGTACGCAAGGCGGCCGGATTCGACTTCCCCGGAACCGCCGCGACGACCGAGATGTTGCTCGCCGACATCCGCAACGTCGAGCTGGAGCCACGCATGACCGGCCGGCAGGTCGGCGACGGCTTCATCATGGTCGCCAAGCTCGCCCGTGGAGTGCATCGCATCATCGTCGGGGAACGCGGCATACCACCGAGGCGACGCACCGGTCCGCCCTCCTTCGGCGAGGTCGCCGACCTCTGGAAACGGCTCACCGGGGATGACATATCGCACGCCGAACCCGTCTGGGTCAGTGCGTTCAGTGACGCGACCCGGCAGGTCACCGTGTACCGCCGGGGCCGGGTGCTGCTGGCGGGCGACGCCGCCCACGTGCACCTGCCGGCCGGTGGGCAGGGAATGAACACCAGCATTCAGGACTCGTTCAATCTGGGCTGGAAGCTGGCGGCCGTCCTCAAGGGAACCGCACCCGTATCCCTCCTCGACACGTACCACACCGAGCGCCACGAAGCAGGGCGCCGGATGCTGGACAACACCCGGGCGCAGAGCCTCCTCGTCCTCGGCGGCACCGAGATGCAACCCTTGAGGGACGTGCTCTCCGAACTGATCGAGTACCCCGAGGTGGCCGCGCACCTGGCGGCCAAGGTCAGCGGGCTGGACATCCACTACGACATCGGTGGCGGCACCAACCCCCTGCTCGGTCGGCGGATGCCGCACCTGCCGGTGAAGGTCGGGAACCATCGGACCAGCAGCACCGAACTGCTGCGCCACGGCCGGGGCGTGCTCCTCGACCTCACCGACAACGCCTGGCTGCGGCGCAGGGCCGATGGCTGGCGGGCGCGCATCGACATCGTGACCGCCGTCCCGGAAACCCTGCCCGACGACACCTTCCTCGCCGGTACCACCGCCGTACTGCTGCGCCCCGACGGGTACGTCGCCTGGGCCGCGCCCAACAGCCACCACGGGCTGAACGCCGCCCTGGAACGCTGGTTCGGTCCCCCCGTCCCTCGAGTAGCCGGAGCACGTCGGTGACGCCGGGCACCGCTCCCGCAGCAGAGGCCACTGCGGATACGGAGGTCATCGTGGTCGGCGCGGGCCCGGTCGGGCTGCTGCTCGCCGGTGAGCTGCGCGCGCACGGCGCACGGGTCGTCGTACTGGAACGGCTGGCCGCGCCGACGGAGGAATCACGGGCCTCGATCCTGCACGCCCGGACGATGGAGATCTTCGAGGAGCGTGGCGTCCTGGACCGGCTGGGTCCCCTCCCCGCCGCCGGCCCCGGGCATTTCGGCGGGATCCGCTTCGACCTGGAGGTGGCGGACGAGGAACACCCGTACGCGGGCCAGTGGGAGTGTCTCCAGCCCCGGCTCGAGGCAGTACTGCAGCGGCGTGCGGTCGAACTGGGAGCCGATCTCCGACGCGGACACACGCTGACCGGTCTGGAGCAGTCGGCGGGAGGCGTGCGGGTGCGCGTGCTCGGGCCGTTCGGTCCGTACGAACTCACAGCCGCCTATACCGCCGGATGCGACGGCGGAAACAGCACCGTGCGCGACCTCGCGGGTTTCGAGTTCGCCGGGCGGGACGCGGACAAGGAGATGCTGCGGGCCGATGTGGCCGGCATCGCCATACCCGACCGGCGTCTGCGGCGCTACCCCGGCGGGGTCGCGACGGCGTACCGCAGGCCCGACGGCCACACGCGCCTGATGATCCACCGATACGCCGGACGGCCGGGGCCCGCATCGGACGAACCCGACTTCGCCGAGGTCGTCCGTGCCTGGAAGGAAGTGACCGGCGAGGACCTCGGCCACGGCGAACCGGTATGGCTCAACCGCTTCGGCAACGCCTCCCGGCAGGTCATCGAGTACCGGCGCGGCCGGGTGCTGCTTGCCGGCGACGCCGCCCACGTACAGATGCCCATCGGTGGGCAGGCGCTCAACCTCGGCCTGCAGGACGCGGCCGATCTCGGTTGGAAACTCGCACGCCAGGCCACGGGCCGAGCCCGTCCCGGACTCCTTGACACCTACCACGAGGAGCGGCACCCAGCGGGCGCCCGCACGCTGACCGGCATCCAGGCACAGGCGCGGCTGTTGTTCGGTGCACAGGAGGTCACCGCGCTGCGGGAGGTCTTCGGTGAACTCCTGGAGTTCACCGCTGTCCGCAGGCACCTCGCGCGCCGGATCAGCGGCCTCGACGTCCAGGGACAACCGCTTCCGTTCATCCGGCACACCCCGACCTCCGAAAGGTCTACCGTGGACAGGCTCACCGACAAGACAGCGCTCGTCACCGGCTCGAGCCGGGGCATCGGCAGGGCGACGGCGATCCGACTCGCTCGTGAGGGCGCGCTGGTCGCCGTCCACTACACCACCAACGAGCAAGCAGCAGAAGAAACCGTCGCCCTCATCGAGGAGGAGGGCGGATGCGCCTTCGCGGTCCGGGCGGAACTGGGCGTCCCCGGCGATGTGCATGAGCTGTTCCTGGGCCTGGAGCAAGGGCTCAAGGAGCGCATCGGCGAGAGCAGACTCGACATCCTCGTCAACAACGCGGGTGTGACCACGACCGGCCAGGCACCCGAGGATGTCACCCCCGAGGAGTTCGACCGCTACTTCGCGGTGAACGCCAAGGCGCCGTACTTCGTCGTACAGCGAGCCGTCGGGATCATGCCCGACGGAGGTCGCATCATCAACATCTCCTCCGGGCTCACCCGCACCGCCAATCCTGAGCAGGTCGCCTACTCCATGACCAAGGGAGCCGTCGAGCAACTCTCCTTGCACATGGCCCGCCACCTGGCGCCCCGCAAGATCACCGTCAACAGCGTGGCGCCCGGTATCACCGACAATGGCGGCGCCATCTTCGACGTGCCCGAGGCCGTCGAGGCCATGTCCCAGCTGTCGGCCTTCAAACGGGTCGGCGAGGCCGGTGACGTCGCCGATGTGGTGACGTTCCTCGCGACCGACGAGGCTCGCTGGATCACCGGGGCCTTCATCGACGCCACCGGTGGGACCCTGCTCGGCTGACCCGCCGTCCGGACGTGATTCCCGCTCCTGATCAGCCCGACCCGCCCAGTCAGCCAGAGAGGTGGCCATGCCCTCCGACACCGCCCGCATCGCCCTCGTGACCGGAGCCAACAAGGGAATCGGGCGCGCCGTCGCCCGACAACTCGCTGAACGGGGCATGGCTGTCTATCTCGGTGCCCGGGACGAGGAACGGGGCCGTGCCTGTGAGGAGGAACTGCGCGCCGACGGCCTGGACGTGCGGTTCCTCCACCTCGATGTCAAGAGCGACACCTCCGTCGTCCTCGCGGCCAAGCGGGTTGAGGGCGAGACCGGCGTGCTGCACGTCCTGGTCAACAACGCCGGCGTCGGCATTCCCGAACAGCCCCCGAGCCGGACGTCCGCCGACCTCGTACGCCACGTCTACGAAACGAACGTCTTCGGCGTCATCAGGGTGACCAACGCGTTTCTCCTGATGCTGCGGCGAGCGGAATCCGCCCGCATCGTCAATGTCAGCAGCTCAGTGGGTTCGATCACGGCTGCCGCCGCCAACCACGATCCAACCGGGGTGTTCCCGCCCGGCGCCTTTCCGGCCATGCTCGCGTACGGCACTTCCAAGGCAGCGCTCAACGCGGTCACCGTCACCTATGCCAACGAACTGCGCGACACCGGCATCCTCGTCAACGCCGCGTCCCCCGGTTTCGTGGCGACGGACATCAACGGACACAACGGATCACTCAGCGTCGAGCAGGGCGCTCACATCCCGGTGCTCCTCGCGACCCTGGACGGCGACGGCCCCACGGCCACGTTCCTGGGGGAGGACGGCACACCCGACGGACAGGCCCTGCCATGGTGAACCGGGTTGAGGGGCCGGGGGTCACCGCCCGCGCGCCCGTGCAATGGGGAGGGCGACGGTGGGCTCTGCTGTTCGTGCTGTCCGGCAACATGGTCCTCGACGCCATCGAGGTGTCCGTAGTCCTGATGGCGCTCCCCACGATCAGCGAGGTTCTCGGCCTGTCGCCTTGGGGGTCACAGTGGTTGATGAGCGGATTCGCGCTCGGTTTCGCCGCGATGCTGTTGCTCGGCCCACGCATCACCCGCTCCGGGCACCGGCGCCCCGTCTACCTGGGCGCGATGCTGCTGTTCGCCATGGCCTCGGCCGCGGGCGGCCTGACCGACAACGTGGCGTTACTGGTCGCCATCCGCGTGGTCAAGGGCTTCTGCGCCGCGCTCACCGCCCCGGCCGGTCTGGCCATCATCAACGACACCTTTCCGGAGGGTCCCCAGCGGCGCAGGGCGGTGTCGGTCTACTCGCTCTTCGGTGCGGCGGGCTTCACCATCGGACTGCTGCTCTCGGGGCTGCTGGTCGAATCGAGTTGGCGGTGGACGTTCCTGTTCCCGGCACCGGTCGCCCTGGTGCTGCTGCTCTGCGGGCTGTACGTTCTTCCGGGCGACCCCGTCGACAGGTCCTTCCAGCGCCCACCTCGGTTCGGTCTGCTGCGGGACCGCTCGTTGCTGCGCTCGTCCCTCGGGGCCGCCTCGCTCAACGGGACGTACCAGAGCATCCTGGTGCTGATGACCTTCCAGGCGCAGCGGCAACTGGGATGGAGTCCGTGGCAGACAGCTCTCGCCCTGCTGCCGGCCTGCGTTCCGTTGGCGGTGACCGTCCCCTTCGCCGACCGGCTCGTGGCGTCTTTCGGCACCACTCGGCTCATCACTCTCGGTGCCTTCCTCCCGTTCCTCGGTTACGTATTCTACCTGTGCGATTCCGAAGGACCGTACGCGACCGGCATGCTGCCGACCCTCCTGTTGGTCGAGTCCGGCTTCGTGTGCGCTTTCGCCGCGCTGAACATGCAGTCCACGGCCTCCGTCGAGACCGCGGACCGTGGCGGGGCGGTGTCGCTCTACCAGGCGTGCGTCCAGTTGGGCGCGGGGACGTTGCTGCCGCTGGTCGCCCTGCAACTCACGCTCTCCGAGAGCCACCGGCCCGCGTTGCTGCTCATCGCGGCAGCCGGGGCCCTGGGCCTGGCCGCCGCGCTCACAGGCCATCTCGAAAGGACAGGTCATGCCAGGACCTGATGGTTTCCATCGCTCAGGGGTGGGGGCCACATTCGTCGCCACGAGGTACGTGCCCGACGCCGCGGCGGGTCGGCGACTGCTGGACGACATCGCCGGTCAGTGGAGTCGCGTCCCGCGGCCCGCGGGGATCCTGTCACTGGGCCTCCACCTCGACACCGGGGGGGGGGCAGACCGCCCTCGTCGTCGCGCAGTGCACGGTTCCGTCCGCCTACCGCCGGTTCATTCGCTCGCTGACCGGGTCGGCCGCGGTCGAGGCCGCCGAGTACCGGCCCTACCGCAGCGTGGTGCTCGATCCGGACCCCGTGGTGCCCGGCTGTGCGGTGGTGGCGACGTTCGAAACCGACGGGCCCGACCGCCAGCGGCGCATCATTGACGCGCTCTGCGACTCACTGGAGTCCCAGTCGGCCGGCATCCGTTCCGGAATGCTGTCCGCCAACTTCCACGTCACCCCAGATGGCACCCGAGTGCTGAACTACGCCGAGTGGAGCACCGACGAGGCGCACATCGCGTTCTTGGACGAGCCGGGTAGAGATGCGATTTTCCGTATCAGCTCCGAGGTGCCCGGCGTCCGTCCGATCGGATTCAAGAGATTTCACCGACATCTATTTCTGACAAACTTTTGATGAACCAATGCCTGGATTTGACGATAACGCGGAGAAGGGTGATGGAGGCCGAATTGGCGATGCCGTAGGATCGGCGGCAGCCGCCGAATTGTAGATCTCGTTGATTTTTGCACCGGGAGGATTTCCGAAATGGTCAATCAGCTGCTCGAATCATCCGTAAGCCCCGGGCCGATCATGGGAGTCGTGGTTGGCTACTGGCAGGCGAGGATCCTCCTCACAGCCGTGGAGAGCGACGTTTTCACCGAACTGTCGGCCTCGCCGGCGACTGCGGAGGAGCTCGGTAAGCGTCTCGGTCTCACGATGCCCGCCACCGGCGATTTCCTCGTCGGTCTCGTTCACCTGGGCCTGCTGGAGATGACCGACGACATGTTCACCAACACTGCCGTCTCGGAACGCTTCCTCGTCCGCGGTCGTGCCGAGTACCTGGGAGGCTACCTGCGCTTCTGCGACAAGGAGCTGAATCCCGCGTGGGACGGCCTGAGCACCACGCTGCGCACCGGCAGGCCCCACAACCCTGCCGCGATCGAGGGGAACCCGTACGACACGCTGTACCGGGACGCGGAGGCCACCGAGGCCTTCCTCAACAGCATGGATCTGCTCAACACGCCCGTCGCACTGGGCATGAGCCGCCTCGACTGGAGCCCCTACACTTCGTTCGTGGACGTCGGCGGCGCCCGGGGGAACTTCGCGCACCACGTGGTCGCCCGGAATCCCCACCTGACCAGTACCGTATTCGACCTGCCCCCGCTGGAGCGGGAATTCATCCGGCACATGGCCAAGCTCGGTGCCCCCTCGTCGCTCTCCTTCCAGGGCGGGGACTTTTTCAAGGACAAGCTCCCCGAGGCCGACGTGCTCGTTTTCGGACACGTTCTGCACAACTGGGGGGGAGAGGACCGCGTCCGACTGTTGCGTAACGCCTACGAGGCGGTACGACCCGGCGGAGCGGTGTTCGTCTACGACCCAATGGCCGGCGGCGACAAGCCGCCGATGAACGCGGTGCTGGCCAGCCTGGCCATGCACGTCTGGTCACGCGGGGGTCACGAGTACTCGGTGGCCGAGTGCCACGGCTGGCTGAAGGAAGCCGGCTTCCGCCCCGAGACCGTCGAGGTCGCCGACCTCCACGACGACGTCTTGGTCGTCGGCCACAAAGATCGCTGAGTCCTCCCACCACAAGGAGCCCTGGATGTCCGTCTCAGTCGGCGTGCGGCCGGTCATCGACCGCACCGATGTCCGCACCGCTTTCGTCGAAGAGGTCATCGCCGGTGACGCGCCGCGGCAGCGGGCCGCCGCGGCAGCTCTCGTCTCGCACTGGCGGCCCGACCGGTGGCCGGCGGGCTTACAGTCCCTCAACTGTTTCATCAGCACCGACGGCAACTCGTTGCTGACCTACTCCCAGTGGGCCTCGGCCGCGGCGTTGGACGAGGCCCTGCGCCGGGAGGAGAGCATTCTGCGACCCGATTGGGAGGCGCTGGGCGTCCGCCCCGGACAGCCCGCGGCGTACGAGCTCTACCGTGTCGTCCGCCCTCTGAAGCTACCCGATCCCATGCCGGTGACGGGGTGCTACCCCGCAGCTGTCTTCGCCATGAACGGTCACGAGGCGGCGCGCGAGTGGATCGACGGACTCCTCGGCTCCGAGGAAGAGACCGAGGGGGAGGAGCGGGCCTACCCGGGGGCGCTCGCCGCGCACTTCCACGTCGCCTCGGACGGCACCGGCGTCTTCCTGCTGTCGGAATGGGCCTCCGAGCCGGAGGCTGCCGCCCACATCACCGAGGTGATCGAGCCTCTCCTGGAGCACATGGGGCAGGGGGGGCCGGAGCGGGCGCCCGTTACCGCTTCTACGCGGGGTTGTCCGCGCCGCAGCGGGGCGGAGGAACCGGAGATGAGGCCGGCCTGACGTGACGGCGGTGCAGACGCGTGAACGACGGACCCGTACCCGGAGGATCACATGGGCAGGTTGCAGAACAAGACCGCGCTCGTAACGGGCGCCAGCCGGGGGATTGGCCGCGCTATCGCGCTACGGCTCGCCGCGGACGGCGCCTCTGTGGTCGTGCATTATGCGACCAGCGAAACCGCAGCGGCAGAGACCGTGGCCCTCATCGAGGAGAAGGGCGGCCGGGCCTTCACCGCCCCGGCGCTGCTCGGTCGGCCCGGTGCGGTGGAGCAACTGGCCGTGGCGGTGGAGGAGGGGCTCTCCGAGTACACCGGCGGAATGTCACTCGACATCCTCGTCAACAACGCGGCCGCCACGGGTTTCGCCGGTGCCATGCCGGACGCGGTGACCGAGGAGACGCTCGACAACTGCTACGCGGTCAACGCGAAAGCACCGTTCCTCCTCGTCCAGCGGTTTCTGGATCTGATTCCCGACGGCGGGCGGATCATCAACATCTCCTCCGGCATGACGCGCTCCGCCATGCCCCGGCAGATCGCCTACGCGATGAGCAAGGGGGCCCTGGAACAGATCACCCTGCACATGGCCCCGGTCCTGGCGGTGCGAGGCATCACGATCAACACCGTCGCTCCGGGGGTGACGAACAACGGCGACGCCGTCTTCGAAAGCCCAGAGGCCCTTGAGGAGATGTCGGCGCTGTCGGTGTTCAACCGGGTGGGCAGAGTGTCGGACATCGCGGACATCGTCGCCTTCGTGGCGTCCGACGATTCCCGTTGGATGACGGGCTCCTTCATCGACGCGACCGGCGGAACACTGCTCGGCTGACCGAAACAGGGAAACAGAATGCACGCACAGAGCACGAAGCCGGCGGCGGTGGATTTCGCTCACACGGAGCGGGGCGAGGCCGCAAAACCGGCGAAGAGCCGGGTCGGGAATGTCGAACCGCCGAGGACCGAAGGAGCGTTGATCGAATATTCCGCCCACAGGGGCAGTCGCCCCGGGGCTTCCCGCACGCCACGAGGTCTTCCACTCCGAAGAGGACGTGGCCTGTCGGCAGAAGGGTGAGGTCCGCGTCGGCGGCGACATGGCGTCGCCCGTCATCGACCGGACCCATCGGTTCACCGGTAAACCTCGAACGACGGTCTTGAACAAGGTCGAATGTGGTGTGCCGCGAGCGGAAGCGGTCGCCACGCGGCTGGCTACGAGTCACGGCCGTCAGGACGTCCCAACGCGCGGGCGAGGCGTCACCCGACGCATCAGGCACCCCGTGCCGGGCCACCCCGGACCCGGCGTTGGGATCCACACGCGCGCCGATGCCGCAATCACCGAACCCGCCAAGGAGTTCCCATGTCCCGCCGCCTGTTCACCTCGGAATCCGTGACCGAGGGTCACCCCGACAAGATCGCCGATCAGATCAGCGACACCATTCTCGACGCCCTGCTGGAGCAGGACCCGGCCTCCCGTGTGGCGGTGGAGACGCTGATCACCACCGGTCTGGTGCACGTGGCCGGGGAGGTGACCACCGCCGCGTACGCCGCCTACGAGACCCGGGTGGAGGGCGATGAGGACGAGCTGGACCGGCAGGGCGCCGGCGACCAGGGTCTGATGTTCGGCTACGCGTGCGACGAGACCCCGGAGCTGATGCCGCTGCCGGTCCAGCTGGCCCACCGCCTCTCCCGGCGGCTGAGCGAGGTGCGCAAGAACGGCACCATCCCCTATCTGCACCCGGACGGCAAGACGCAGGTGACCATCGAGTACGCCGGTGACAAGGCGGTGCGGCTGGACACGGTGGTGGTCTCCTCCCAGCACGCTTCCGACATCGATCTGGACTCGCTGCTGGCCCCCGACATCTTCGGCCGCGAACTGCCGGACTTCACCCGGGAACGCACCGACCGCACCGAAGCCCTCCGCATGACGGCGGGAATCTGAGATGCGCATCGCCGTCACGGGATCGATCGCGACCGACCATCTCATGGTCTTCCCCGGCCGCTTCGCGGAACAACTGATCGGGGAGCGGGCCGAGCACGTCTCCTTGTCCTTCCTCGCTGATCGCATGGAGATCCGGCGGGGAGGCGTGGGCGCCAACATCGCCGTCGGTCTCGGTCGATTGGGCCTGCGACCCGCGCTCGTGGGCGCCGCGGGTGTCGACTTCTCCGAGTACGCACCCCGGTTACGCGACGCCGGCGTGGACATCCAATCGGTCCGTTTCAGTGACACGCTGCACACCGCGCGTTTCGTGTGTACAACCGACAATGACCAGAACCAGATAGCAACGTTCTATGCGGGTGCGATGGCCGAGGCCGGCGGGATCGACCTTGCCGAGACCCATGCGAGACTGGGCGGCCTGGAGCTGGTCATCGTAGGTGCCGACGACCCTGAAGCGATGCTCCGTCACACAGCCACCGCTCATGCGCTGGGCGTTCCGGTCGCGGCCGATCCCTCCCAGCAGTTGGCCAGCCTCGACACCGAACGGACGCGGCGGTTGATCGCCGGAGCGGAGTTGCTCTTCACCAACGGGTACGAAAGTGCTCTGCTGCGCGAGCGTACCGGCTGGAGCCAGACGGAGATCCTGGAACGGGTGGGGGTCTGGATCGTGACACGTGGTGCCGAGGGCGTTGGCCTCACCACCGCCCGAGGCCTGCGCCGGGACATCCCCGCCGTACCGACGGACCACGTGGCCGACCCGACCGGTGGAGGCGACGCCTTCCGCGCTGGATTTCTGGCGGGTCTGGCGTGGCGGCTGTCGTACGAATGTGCGGCGCAGCTTGGCTGCGCTCTGGCCACGGTGGTGCTCGAGTCGGTCGGTACCCAGGAGTACAAGCTGCTCCCGGACGATCTGCTTGCCCGTATCGACCGGTGCTACGGCCCCGAAGCAGTCCGGGAGATCGAACCGCGACTGGTGGGAACGGCATGAGTGGAAAACGGCCTCCACACACCGGTGCCCCGCGTGCGGAGTTGGAGGGCGGGTTCGCGCTGAAGTACCACGGGTTCCGCTTCCACCCGGACTGCGGGACCCGCTCCGCCCCGGGGAACCTGGGCAAGCCCGCCGGCCTGCCGCGATCTGAACGGATCGGCGCGAAACTCCCGGAAGAGTCCCTCCACTACCCCGAGGCCGAACACCCCAACACCGGAGCTCAGACATGACCGACACACTGCGCGAGGCGCTGGCGGGGGGTGAGCGCTCGTACTCCTTCGAGTTCTACGCGCCCAAGACGGAGAAGGGCGAGCGCACCCTCTGGAACGCCATCCGCCGTGTCGAGGCCGTCGCCCCCACCTTCGTGTCGGTGACCTACGGCGC
>NZ_JAJFAU010000012.1:9072-55873 GCF_022614595.1 Streptomyces sp. CNQ085 | reverse complement strand
GGCGGCACGGCCGCCGGGCACGGTCTCGGGGGCCGCGTAGTGCGCGCTGGGCTGGTGCGGCGGCTGCTGGGGCTGGTGCGGCGGGGGCCCCTGCTGCTGGCCCTGCTGCCCGCCGTAGCGGCGCTCGCCCACGGCACGTACGTGGTTGTACGAGGTGCGGGGCACGCCCGGCTGCGGGGCCGCGGCGCCTGCGTCGCCACCCGTACCGCCCTCGGAACGGTAGAGGTAGGCGAACGGGTCGTCGTTCTCCGGCGTGCCCGAGCCGTTGTTACCGGCGGTCATTCCGTGCGCTCCTCCATGACGGGTGCCTGCCCGGCGCAGCCTACCCCTTTCGGGTTAAAGAGCGCGGTGCCTGTGACCTCTCGCACCGTGCCCCGCGGCGCCCCGGCCCCGGACCGGCCCTCTCCTCATCCGGCCCGGCGGTGGGCCCTGGAGCGCGACCGCTTCTCGACATACATCCGCTGGTCGGCGGAGTGCAGGACCTCCTCGGCGGACATCCCGCAGCCCGCCCAGCCGATGCCGAAGCTCGCCCCCACCCGTACTGCGCGCCCTTCCACGCGGATGGGCGGAGTGATCGCGTTGCGCAGCCGTACGGCCAGGTCAGCGGCATCACGACGGCCCAACCCGTCCGCCAGGACAACGAATTCGTCACCGCCCAGCCGGGCGACGGTGTCGTTGTCGCGAACACCACTCGAAAGGCGTCTCGCCACCTCGATCAGCACGGCGTCGCCGCAGTGGTGGCCGAAGCGGTCGTTGATCGACTTGAAGCCGTCGAGGTCGCAGAAGAGGACCGCCAGCCCCTTCTCGGAAGGGTCGTCGCTCGCGGGCGGGACGGTGTGGACGTGGTGGTCGTAGCCGCCGGGCAATCCCGGCAGGACCTCCCCGAAGCCGTCCCGGTGACCGTCCCTTCCGAAACCGTCCTGGAGGACACCCTCGAAGCCGAACCCCTCCCGGCCGAAGCCACCGGTGCCGAAGTCCTCCGCCCCGGAGCCGCCGCCGGAGAGGCCGGCCGCACCCGGGCCCATGTGCGCCGCGTCGGGCACCGGCGCGGGCTTGTCGCACAGCCGGGCACTGAGCCGGGCCCGCAGCTCGGCGCTGTTGGGCAGGCCGGTGAGCGAGTCGTGGCTGGCACGGTGGGCGAGCTGGAGTTCGTGCCGCTTGCGCTCCTCGATGTCCTCGACGTGGGTGAGCAGGAAGCGCGGGCCGTCGGTGGCGTCGGCCACCACCGAGTTGCGCAGGGAGACCCACAGGTAGGAACCGTCGCGCCGCGCCAGCCGCAGCTCGGCCCGACCGCCCTCCGCGGAGGTGCGCATCAGGGTGGCCGCGTCCTCGGGGTGGACGAGGTCGGAGAAACCGCAGCGCCGCAGCGTCGCCGCGGGCCGGCCCAGCAGACGGCACAGCGCGTCGTTGGTCCGCACCAGTCGCCCTTGCTGGTCGCCGCCCAGCTCGGTGACCGCCATGCCGCTGGGCGCGTACTCGAACGCCTGCCGGAAGCTCTCCTCGCTCGACCTCAGCGCCTGCTGTTCGCGCTCCAGACGGACCAGCGCGCGCTGCATGTTTGCGCGCAGCCGGGTGTTGCTGATCGCAATCCCCGCCTGAAAGGCGTACATCTGCAACGCTTCGCGCCCCCACGCGCCCGGGCGCCGCCCGTCGCGCGGCTTGTCGACGGAGATGACCCCGAGGAGCTCCCCGTCGGAGGAGTGCATCGGCGCCATGAGGAGATCCATCGGATGCCACTCGTCGGCATCCCGCGGGGCCGGGCCGGCGGTGTGCCACTGCGGCACGTCGTCGTCCATCAGGACCCACGCCTCGGCGTACGGGATGAAGCGCAGCTCGCCCCAGCGCTCTCCCAGCGCCAGCCGCCGGTCCCAGGCCGCCCGCGAGCCCGTGCGGCCCGCCATCATCGCCTCGGCACCCTCACTGCCTGCGACGGCCGCCACCACGAGATCCCCGTCGGGCTGGACGAGGTTGACCGCGGCCAGCTCGAAGTCGAGGCCCTTCACGACGCCGTCGGCGACGATCTGCAGGGTGTCCGCCAGGCTGCGCGCGGTGTTGAGGTCCGCCATGGACTGGTGGAGCCTGCGCAGGGTGGTGAGGCGCACGCACGGCTCCGGCTCGGCTTCCATCCGCCCTCCCCCTGAGACTCGAGTGGGTGACTCCAGATGATCCGGTTTTGGACTTTCTCCCGCCTTCAGGTCACTGAATCACAGCGAGCTGCCCAACCGGTACACAGGGTCAACAATTGCCCCCCTGTGTGACTCATGTCACAACCGAGTGTGGGTGCGCGACTACGGCGCATGAGAGCACTCCAACCCGGACCGCAACCGTATCGAACGCAAATCCCGGCCCTGACCTGCGGATCGTTCAGCCCATGTACCTAGGTCCGGTCTGGTCCCGGGGCCCGATGCGGACTCCCCCGAACGACGTCTAGCGTGCGAGGTGTGCACCCAACACCACAGCATCAGATGTCCCGGAATACCCCCACTTCGACCTCGCATCGCACCCCCGGTGTCCCGCATCCTGAGGGGGTGGGCGAGGAGGAGTTCCGCGCGGCCCTGGCACGGCTGGCCGCGGGCGTGGTACTGGTGACGGCGCACGACCCGGAGGACGGGCCGCGCGGCGAGGACGTGGGCATGACCGCGACCTCCCTCCTCTCCGTCTCCTTGGACCCGCCGCTGGTACTGGTCAGCGTGCGCGAGGATTCCCGCGTGGACGAGCTGCTGCAGCGGCAGCCACTGTGGGCCGCCTCCCTGCTCGCGGAGGAACAGCGCCACATCGCGGGCCGCTTCTCCATGCGCGGTCGCGTCAGCGACCGCCTCCTCTTCCAGGACATGCCCTGCACCCGCGGCGAGGCCTCCGGCGCGCCCCTGGTGGACGGGGCGCTGGCGACGCTGGAGTGCCGCACCGAACAGCGGGTGAGCGCGGGTGACCACACCCTGGTGATCGGCCGGGTGCTGGCCACCTCGCTGCCGTCCTCGGAGAGCGGGCCCCTGGCGTACTTCCGCGGACGCTACCGCCGCCTGGCGTAACGACCACTCCCCGGCCCGGCTCACCCGGCCGGAAAACGCGCCCGCCGTCCACAGCCCCGACGGGTCCGGCCGCCCGCTGACTACACTGACGTGCCACGGCCTTGGCACAGCGTGGCGACGTGGCGACTATTCGGGGGGCGGGGGCACGACGTGACGGGCGAGCGTGACTTCGGCGGCGGCAAGGGCCTGAACTACCGGGCCGAAACGCTCACCGCCTTCAAGGGCCGCATCGACGAACTCCTGGGTGAGCTGGGCAAGTCCCCCGCGGCCCACAAGCAGATCGGCGAACAGGCCGTCACCCCGGAAGCGTACGGCACGGGCTTCAGTGCGGCGGAGGATCTGTCAGCCCACTATGACAGGGTGCACACACGGCTGAAGGCCCTCTCCCGGCTCTTCGGCGAGCAGTTGGAGGCGCTGGGGATCGCCACCGAGATCGTGGACAAGGGCTACGGCAACGTCGAGGCGGACCAGCGGCAGCGCTTCCAGGCCATCCAGACACAGGTCGAGGAACACCTGTCGGCAAGTCGGCGTGGTGACTCGGAGAGCGGCAAGGACTCCTCCTCCGAAGGCGACAGGAAGGCCCTCGACGCGGACACGGACTTCGACTGAGGGGGCAGGAATGGCATCGGGAGAGTTCGAGAGCAAGTCACTCGCCGCACTCAACGCGATGGTCGCGAAGGCCGACCCAGGCCTGCTCACCTCACGCGGCCAGGCCCTCGGCAAGGCCGGCTCCGACATGGACGGCATCGGCAGCGAACTGCGCACCCACATCGATCGCGTGGAGTGGGACGGCGAGGGCGGCGACGCCTTCCGCGAATGGGGGCGCCAGTTCGCCCTGGAGTCGATGCGGTTCGCCGCGTACGTCCGCACGCTCGGGCAGCACATGGTCGACGCGGGGCAGGCGCTCACCGAGGCCAAGGCCGCCGTCCCCGAGCCCGAGTCGATGTGCTACGCCGACCCGGAGAAGGACAAGGCCCGCCAGGAGCGCGAGGAGAGCAAGCGCCAGGAGGCGATCAACCAGCTCAACCGGCTGTCCTCGTACTACAGGACGACTGGGGAAAGCCTCCGCGCCGCGGAGGAGCCCGACTTCAAGCCGCTGCCGGACGGTAAACAGCACGAGGGCTCCGGCAACAGTGCGCCGGAGGCGGCATCAGGCAGCAACTCAACGGCGTATCGGGAGCATGGCACCAACTCCGACAGACCGACAACCGGCCAGAGCGGCACGGACAGGCTTGACCTACCCACCGCTGAACGCTCCACCCCCGTGTTCGACCGCCCCACGAACACAAAACTCGACTCCGTCGCCCCTCTTCCCGTGACCGAGCAGCGACCGCAGGCCGTAACGCCCACGCTCCCTCAGCAATCCGCCGCTCCGCCCCCTCCTCCAGCGACCCCGATGCCCCCTACCGGACCGATCCAGCGGACAGGTCGCGCCCCCAACGGCGGCAGGCCATCGGTCGGCAGCGGTGGAGGCAGCCCTTCGCCACGAGGTCCGGTAAAGGACGGCGTCATGGGCGGCACACCTCGTCATGCGGGCAATCACGCACCCGGAACCGGAAGCCCACGCGGAACAGTCACCGGTGACCGCGCTCCCATGGGCCGCCCCACAGGGAGTTACCCGGGTGCCACTGGAGACGGGGCCCCGATGGGCAGAGGCATGCCTTCCGGGCGCCCGTTCACGCCATCGCCAGGTAGTACGGGAGGTGCCTCCAGAAGCGCCAGTTTCACACCGGGCGGTACCGGGCTTGTCCGGAGAAACACCGCTCCGGGCGTGGCAGGGCGGCCAACCGGCACGAATTCGCCGTCGGAGAACCGGCGGCGTGGACAGGATCGTCCTGACTATCTGGCTGAAGACGAGGAGACCTGGGCAGGACGGCGGGACGTGGTGCCGCCGGTCATCGACTGACTCCGAGGAAGTGCACTGTCCCATGCAATCCCATGTCCTCCCCCAACAGAGACGAGCGCTGACGCTGGTCGGTCTGCTCACAGCCATGTTCATGTCTCTGGGGCTATTCGCGCCTCCCGCTTTCGCGGACATCAGGCCGGACCAACAGTGGTACCTGAACGCCATGAACGCCTCAGGGCTGTGGAAAGTCAGCAAGGGCAAGGGCGTGACGGTCGCTGTCCTGGATACCGGAGTAAAACCCATCCCCGGCTTGGAAGGACGGCTCTCACCGGGGAAGAGCTTCACCTCAAAGGGGCCTGACGCCCATGAGGACACGGATGGCCACGGTACGGAGATGGCCGCTGTCATCGCCGGGTCCGGAGCAGGAAACGGCCTTCGCGGCCTGGCGCCTGACGCGAAGATCCTCCCTGTGCGGACAGGCGTCAAGGACGAGTTCATCACCAGCTGGGACAAGACGCTCGCCAAAGCGATCCGGTATGCGGCACGGAGCGACGCCAAGATCATCAACATCTCACAGAGCGTCGGCAGCCTGGACAACGAAACCTATGAAGAACTGCAGGACGCGATCGACGAGGCCAATAAGCGTGGCAAGCTCGTCTTCGCCTCCGCAGGAAATGAGGGTCAACGGACCGAGAGGCACTACCCCGCGTCGTTGCCGGGCGTCGTCGCTGTAGGCGCAGTTGACGAGACCGGCACTGTGGCCGACTTCTCCAACCACGGCCCCTACCTGGTCCTCTCCGCTCCCGGCGACCCCGGCGGCACGAGTGTGGCGGCCGCCATCGCGTCCGCCTCGGCCGCACTCATCTGGGCCGAGCACCCCGGCTGGACCAACCATCAGGTCCTACGTGTGATGGTCGAGACGACGGGGATGTCCCAGCGGGGCGAGGAGCCCAGCATGTACCTCGGGCACGGCATCGTCAGACCCGCACAGGTCCTGGTCGACGGCGACGGCGACCCCGGGCCGGCGAACGTGAGTCCCATCTTCTCCAAGTACTACGCCTCCCTCGAAGCCTCCGAGTCCTCCTCCCCCGAGGACGGCGAGGCCGTCGGCAAGAACGAGGGACCGCCCACCGCCAAGCCCGGAGAGGAGCAGGACGGGGAGCAGGTGGCCGCACGGGAGGAGACCGGCGGCAGCGGGCCGCCGTGGGCGGCCATCGGCATCGGGACCGCAGTGCTCGTCGCCGTCGCCGCGGTCGTCACCGCCATGGCCTTCCGGCGACGGACACCGGCGCAGCCCCGGTACTGAGCGGCGAGGGGCCCGGTCCGGCCGGCCTACCCCCAGTCGCGGCCTGAACGGCCGCGCTTGATGTCGGAGCGGTGCTTCTTGTTCCGCAGCCGTCGCTCGTTGATCCCGCGCGGAACCTTGCCCTTCCTGCGCGGGCGCGGCGGCGGAGCGGTCGCCTCCGCCAGCACCGCGGCCATGCGTACGGCCGCGGTCTCGCGGTTCCGCCACTGGGAGCGGTGCTCGGCGGCCCGTACGACCAGGACCCCGTCCACCAGTCGGCCGGCCAGCCGCTCCAGGGCCCGCTCCTTCCACACCTCGGGCAGTGCCTCGGTGCGCGCGAGGTCGAAACGGAGCTCGACCCGGCTGTCACTGGTGTTGACGTGCTGGCCGCCAGGCCCGGAGGAGCGTGAGAAACGCCAGTTCAGCTCGGCCTCCGGCAGGGAGACCGAGCCGCGGATGAGGTAGGGCCCGGACATGACTCCCATGATCCCGCCCTCCGGACCCGTCGTCACGGCGTTTTCCCCGCCCTCCGGCTCGTCCCCGGCTCCCCTCACGCCCCGCTCCACCGGCGAGGAAGGTAAAGAAAGTAAAGAAACATGGAACCCGGTCGCCTACCGTCGGCGTTGGAGAGGGTAGGAAATGGACCAGTAAGGGCCAGCACGGAAACACCACAGAAGGGCATCCCCATGGCTGTAAGCCTGTCCAAGGGCGGCAACGTCTCGCTCACCAAGGAGGCCCCCGGCCTGACCGCCGTCACGGTCGGCCTCGGCTGGGACGTCCGTACGACCACCGGCACCGACTTCGACCTCGACGCCAGCGCCATCGCGGTCAACGCGAACGGCCAGGTCTACTCGGACCAGCACTTCATCTTCTTCAACAACAAGGCCACCCCGGACCAGGCGATCGTCCACACCGGTGACAACCGCACCGGCGAGGGCGAGGGTGACGACGAGCAGATCAACGTCAACCTCGCGGCGCTGCCCGCCGACATCGACAAGATCGTCTTCCCGGTCTCCATCTACGACGCCGAGAGCCGCAGCCAGAACTTCGGCCAGGTCCGCAACGCCTACATCCGCATCCTCAACCAGGCCGGCGGCTCCGAGATCGCCCGCTACGACCTGAGCGAGGACGCCGCCACCGAGACCGCCATGGTCTTCGGCGAGCTGTACCGCCACGGCGCGGAGTGGAAGTTCCGCGCGGTCGGCCAGGGCTACGCCTCCGGCCTGGTCGGCATCGCCAAGGACTTCGGCGTCAACGTCTGATCGCCCGACGCCTCACGAGGGCGCCCGGCACCGCATGCGTGTGCGGTGCCGGGCGCCTCGCGCGTTCCACGGCTCTCTCGCGTGGCAGGAGCAGCGCGGCATGGTCGTGCCCTCGCAGGGCGGCTCGGCCACCCCGCCGTCCCGGCAGGCACAGTGCTGCCCCGGACGGCACGCCACCGACCGGTCCCGACGACGGCCGGGAGCAGCGCCCCATCCCACCGGCGAGCGTACGCACGCCCCGCCGTGCCACCATCGCTTCCGTGCTCGACATCGGCTACTCCCTCTCCCGCCGCTTCCCCGACCCGTCGCGGACCGACTACCGCTCGGCGGACGCGCGGGCGCTGCGGCACGACCTGTTCTGCGGCGATGTCTACCTCGCGGACACCGGGACGGACCGGGAGCTGTCCACCGCGCGCGGCACCGTGCCGGTGCTCGACTTCGCCTGGGCGCTGTGCGACATCGCCGAGCGCCTCGACCGCGACCCGCTCGGCAGCCGCGCCGCCAGGCCGCAGTACGCCGAGCTGGACTTCGTGGAGTCGGCCGACAACCTCCGCTTCGCGCGCCGCTTCGGCTGGGTGGACGTCACCGCCGACTGGCTGCCCGCCGACGAGCCGCCGCTGACCGTCAACCACGGCGAGCTGCGCCGCGAGGCCCGCGACTTCCTGCACGACCTGATTGCCGACCTCACCGACATCCACGAGGGGCTGGGCGACAACCCCGTGGTCTGGGACCTTCAGGCCCGCTTCCCCAGGGTGTGAATCCGCCGTTCATCCAACGGCCTTGACCTCAAGTTCACTTGAGGTCAGAGAGTGATCACCGCCGGGCCGGCGGACGCCGGACGACTGCTGCTTCCCGCCGTACTCACCCTCCGGCAGGGCCCCGACCAGGACGACCTCGATGGAGTGCTCCTCCTCGACGGGAACCGCCGCGCCGGGGCGCCGCCGTCGAACTCGAAGGTGACCCGGTCGTAGGCGTCGTGTCCGGCCACCCGTACGGCCATCAGTCAGCTTCGGAGTGGCCGCCGGGTCCGCCTCTTCGGCCGCGCCGTCCTTGCGAGCGGTGCCCCGGGACGGGACGGCCCCGGGCCCGGCGGGCGGAGACGGAAACGCCTCGCACGGGGGCGGCACGCATTGAACGCCGGACTTGGAGCATGAGTGGAGACATGGCTCCGTCCACCCCCTCCTCCGCCGACTTCGAGGCCATATTCCGCGCCACGACCTCGCCCCTGCCGGTGCTCGACACCGGTCTGACGGTCATGGAGGTCAACCGCGCCTGCGAGGAGGCGACTTTCCGCGAGCGGGACGAGGTGGTCGGACGGCACGTATTCGACGCCTACCCCGCCAATCCCGACGACCCCCCGGACTCGGGCGGCATGCACGACCTGGACGCCCTGTTCCGGCGTGTTCTGGCCACCGGGAAGGCCCAGGCCCTGCCCGTCCTGAAGTACGACGTCCCCTTCCCCGGCAGCCCCACCGGATTCCGGGAGAAGTACTGGAGCCCGGTCAGCAGGCCACGTACGACCTCGGACGCTACCGGGAGCTGGAGGAGGAGGCGTCCCAGCTCCGGCGGGCCATGCGCAGCCGCGCGACGATCGACCAGGCCATCGGCATAGTCCAGGCGGAGCGGCGCTGCGGCCCGGGGGACGCCTTACAGCTCCTGGTGACCCTCTCCCAGCGCACCAACACCAAGCTCCGCGACATCGCCGCCGGCCTGGTGAGCATGGTCGCTGGATGAGACCCTGGCCTTCCTGGAAGCCGCAAGGGCCGATCCGCTGTATCCGGCGTTCGTCCCGGCCGTGGCGCTGGGGCTCCGGCGTGGGGAGATTCTGGGGCTGCATTGGCAGGACGTGGACCTCGACCGGCGCACCCTGGCGGTCCGGACCACGCTCCACCGAGGGGGCAAGGAGCTGTGCCTGGACACGACGAAGAACCGGCGAACGCGGGTGATCCCGATTCCCCTGATGTGCGTGGCCCCGCTCCGGTGGCAGAGACTGCGGCAGGCCGGACGGCAGGCCGCGGCAGGCGAAAACTGGCACAAGAGCGATCACGTGTTCACCACACGCAGCGGTCGGCCCATCGAGCCGCGGAACCTGTACCGGTCCTTCCTGCGGATCTCGTCATCCGCAGGATTGCCACAGGCGCGCCTGCACGACACCCGGCACGGCTGCGCGTCCCTGCTGTTCGCGGCCGGCGTCGCACCGCGCACCGTCATGGAGATCCTGGGTCACTCGCAGATCGCGGTCGCAGATCGCGGTGACGATGAACGTCTACACCCACGTGAGCGACGACAACCGGCGAGAGGCCATGAGCCACATGGACCGGCTGCTCAAGCGGCGCCGATAACCGGGACTGCCGTCAACGCCTGCCGTCAACGCCCCCGCGATCATTCATCGCGGGGGCGTTCGGGCTGGTCAGGCATGGAGCCGCCTGTCGGGTTCGAACCGACGACCTTCGCTTTACAAGTGGGGTCGCGCTCCTGCCGGGCAGTGCTCGGCCATGCCGCGTGGCGCTGTTCTGCCTGATCAGCGCCACGCGGCATCCTGCTCAGTCCTGCCCCTGACGGCCTGTGCCGCGCCGTCCGCTCACGCATCGCTCACGCGTAACGGAGGCATGCCGCGCATAACCAGAAGCACCTGAATGACACCCCACTACTCTGGGGGCACGGGGGCGAACCAGACCGCCCGGACAGCTTCGCCTACTCGCCTCCGCTCTTCGAAGCCGTCGCGCCTTATCGCACGAAGCCTGCCACGTGTACACCTGTGCGAGATGACCATGAACGCGTCATACTGGCGCGATGGGGCTTTCCTTACCTGATCCGAAGGGTCACCAGCGGGACGTCGTCTTCCTGAACGGCCACGGCCACTGCGTCGTTCTCGGTACGGCGGGCAGCGGCAAGACGACGATGGCAGTGCACCGGGCCCACTACCTGGCCACGGCCCCGGGCATCGGGGGCCGCACCTTGCTGGTCACCTTCAACAAGGCGCTCGTGACGTACCTCAAGGGCATGGTCGATGCACCGCCGAACCTGCAGATCGAGAACTACCACCGCTTTGCGCTCGGCTACATCACACATCGCACCAGGTCTCCCGTACGCATCTGCAAGTTCAAGAAATTCTTGGTTGAACAGGCTCTGGAAGAGGCACGGGCACGCCATCCTTCCCGGGCTGTGACCCAGCGCCCCTTGAAGTTCTTCTTGGATGAACTTCACTGGATGGTTGGGCATGGTGTTACCGACCAGGAGACGTATGTGGAGAATCGCACGCGCCGAGTCGGCCGGGGCACGCCGCTGCAGGGGGCTGACCGTGAGGTCGTCTTCGACGTCTACCAGCGATACATACAGTTGCGTGCCGAAGCCGGGTTCGAGCACGACTGGGACGATGTAGCGTCCACCACTCTGGCAATGCTTCAGGATGACCCGACCGAGCGTCACTACCGACACGTAGTCGTCGACGAAGGCCAGGACTTCACGCCCCAGATGATCCGAAGTCTCACGGCGGCTATTCCCGACGACGGTTCACTGACCTTCTTCGGGGACTATGCGCAGCAGATCTACGGTAGTCGGATGTCGTGGCGCTCCCTGGGGCTGCGGGTCCCTGGAGTCGTGGAGTTTGCCCATAACTACCGCAATAGCCGCCAGATCGCACAGCTCGCCCAGGCCATCTCCGACATGCCACACTTCCGCGATGACGTCGATTTGGTCCAGCCGGCCCGGCCCGCCGCCGATGGCCCCAAACCCACCATTCTGCAGGCAGCGAGCATGGAGCAGCAGCTCGCCGAGGCCGCACGCACAGCGCTGGCGCTGGGAACCGACCGTCAGGTCGCCATACTAATGCGGACGCGTGAGCACGAGGATGTTCTCAGGTCTCTCCTGACTCGCAGCCGTGCCACTCCCATTCACCGCCTGCACCGCGACCTGACGCGCTGGACGCACGAACCCGGAGTCTTCTACGGAACGTACTCCGCCGCGAAAGGGCTTGAGTTCGACTCGGTGATCCTCCCACTTTGCGATGGCGGTGAGTTGCCGAGCCCCAGCGAGATCGAGGCCCACGGCATCGACGAGGCCCGGGCACGCGAGGCGCGCCAGCTATACGTGGCCATCACTCGCGCACGGGAGGACTTGGTGCTGATGCACTCCAGTAAACTTACCGACCTCCTGCCGAGCGAGATGTCGGGCCTATATGTGCGGGTGAGCGCATGAACGAGATCGTTGCTCTAGCCCGAGAACGCGGTATCACGCGCCTGTGCCACCTCACCAAGTCGGCCAACCTTGCGCACATTCTTGCCAGCGGTGAGATACGGCCTGTGACAGCCCTTCAGGAACGCACCGACGCCTACCGCTCGGCCGATACCCAGCGCATGGACGGCGCACTGGCCTACACGTTCCTGAGCATCGAGTACCCGAACACCTGGTATCTTTCCCAGGCCGCGAGCCGCGATCCGCATTTCCGAGACTGGGTCGTCCTGACCCTGGACATCGAACTCCTCGCCCGTCCCGGCGCGCGGTTCTGTCCCTACAACTCTGCCCGAGATAGAAGTGCTGGCGCACATCCAGGCATCAAAGGGTTCAGCGCCATGTTCGCACCCACGGTGATTGGAAACGCGACACGTCAGCGGGGGCGTGGCCACCCGACGTGGTGGCCGACGGACGACCAGGCAGAAATCCAAATACCGGACATAATTCCGCTATCCGCCGTACGGTCGGTCATCGTACGCGATGAGAATCAAGCGGAACTGGAATACCACCGGCACGCGATCCATTTCGGTATGGCCGCTCTGCTGCCGCTCTTGGTCGTCGCCCCCGTCATCTTCGACAAGCGCGCACTAAGCAACTCCGCGCGCACCGGCAAACGGCCACCAGAGACGCCGTACACCCCTCCCACGAGTCTGGCAGAGTGAGCACGTGAACGTCGAGCTGCACCCATGGGCCGACCGGGCCCGCGGCATAATGGTGGGCGCCGCCGTCGGGGACGCCATGGGCTGGCCCTACGAACGGCGTGACCGCACCCGCTCGCTGCCGTCACTCAGCCAGGCCTCGGGGCGGTTCTTCCCCTGGCAGCGGCTGGCCGGCAGCCGCTTTCGGCCTCTCCCTGAAGACATCGGCCCCGGCGAGTACAGCGACGACACCCAGATGCTGATCGCCGTAGCCCGCGCCCGTCTCACTGCAGGTAACGACTGGCTGTCCTGGCTGAAGCGTGTCGAGTGGCCGTTCCTTCTCGACTACGAACGGGGCGCAGGAGCCAGCGTCAAACGAGCTTGCCGTGCCTGGGAGAAGCAGGGCACGGCTTGGGGTAAAAGGGCCGATGATCAGGAAAAATACTTCAACACTGGCGCAAACGGCGCGGCCATGCGCATCGCGCCCCATGTCATCGCCCACCACGAGAGTTCCTTCGGTGTCCTGGCCACCGACGTAGTCCAAGACGCCACGACGACGCATGGGCACCCGCGCGCCCTCTTGGGCGCCCTGGTACACGCGTATGCGTTGTGGGTCAGCCTGCGTCAACCAGCACCGCTCGCCTACGGGTGGTTGATCGAGGCGACGCTGGACGGCTTGAAGGACTGGCGCGAGCCCGTATGGCAGAGCCTGGACCGTTCTTGGCTCGACGCCGCCACCCAGGTGTTCCCTGGCGGCTACGGGCGGGTCTGGGATGAGACCGTGCAGGAGGTGGAAGAGCTCCTCGGAAGCGCACGCGCCACCGTCGACGACGGTGCGCTCAGCGCCCCCTCCGTCTTTCTCAAGTCACACGGGTTGACCTGGACGAGAACGCGAGGCTCCGGGACCTTGTGCGCAGTCGCCGCCATTTACCTCGCAGCCCGATCCGCCGCCAGACCCGAGCGGGGGATCGTCATTCCTGCCCGCCAGGACGGTGCAGACACCGACACCCTGGCGTCCATGACGGGCAGCCTGCTGGGCGCCGGACTAGGCCAGGACTGGCTCGGCTCCTACGGCCGCACGGTGCAGGACGGGTCCCTGCTGGCCGCCCTCGCCGAGAAGCTGCTGCACCCCATCACCAAGCCTCTGCCCCCTCCCTCCAGGGATGAAGCCGACCAGGCCCGAACTAACTTCCGCCAAGCCCTCAACACAGTCGAAAGGGGTGACAGCATCCTGCTCCCAGACCGCCGTCAGGCCCGCGCCGTCGCCCAAGACACAGTGACGTCCGGCACGTGGAACGCAGAGCGCACGCAACTGGTTACTGAGGACGGACAGAATATTTTTCTCATCCGCAACACCCGCCGCACCGAAATGGAGCCGTTCACCAACAACCATTCCGCTCCCTCACGGCCCCATGCCCATCTACAGGGCGCGTACATGCCTGTGGCCGACATCGACCGCGTCACGGATGCTCTGGCCGCGATGGGCCTCACCGCGACCCGGCACGGAAGCAACTGGGTCTCTTACGACAACCTGGTCATCAGGCAGCTACAGCGCCGTGAACTCACTCCAAGTCTTCCTGAAGCACAGCTGCGACTGGCCATCGACGATACTGCGGCGGCATGGGAACGCATCCAGACCTTGCGCTTCGAAGGAGCTCTCCAGCGCGACGGCAGCGCCTTTTGGGCCCGAATCGACCCTCACCTGATCGTCGCAGTCAACAACGCGGAACCCCCGACCCCATGAAACACCCACCATCGAGTGGACTACCCATGGGGCTTGAGCCCGCGACCTTACGAGGACAACAGCAGCGTCCCGTCTGAGGCCGACCTCTGCCGGGAGATCCTTTCCCAAACCGGAGCCCTTGTGGACCTCAACTGCCACGCCACCCTGCTCACCCTGTCTGCTCACACACGGCTCGCGTAGAATTTCGACCGCCACAGCGCTTGACCAGCGGCCTCAGAAAAATGCTGGCGGTGAGCGCTTGATCAGGTAGCTCATGAAGATCTCCCCTGTCTCCGTACGGAGACATCCAGTCTGCGAATAATTAGGCACCACATCCGCTCGAAGCCTCGCTGCCAAGCATCGAGATACCGCACAGTACTCGATTATCCGACGTTGGGGACAAAAGCCCACTCTGAGTGCGGATATCAGTGCACCGGCATAGGATGCAAAGCATGACTGCAGATCACCTAAAGGTGGTCCCGTAATGATCAACTGGCTCAAGGTCCTCAGGGGCAGGCTCGCCCCCGCTGCCTCTGACTACCCGGCGAGGGCGAAGTTGTGCAGGCAGGCAATGCCGAGTATGGCGTGATGCACGCCATCGCCCTTCAAGCGGCAGTCGCGAAGATTCTTCCAGCTCTTCATACGGGCGAAGGTGTGCTCTACTCGGGCGCGGACTTTGCGGTGTGAGCGGTTATGCTCTTCCTTCCAGGCCGGGAGTTCACTCTGGCCGCGTTCGCGGCGGTGCGGGATCACCAGCCCAGTGCCGCGGTAACCACCGTCGGCGATCACCGTGGGGGTTGCGCCGATGGCGGCCTTCGTTCCGGACAGCTCCCATGCCCTGTAGTCGTTGCGGTTGCCGGGCAGAGGCCGGCCAACGGCGACGACCAGCCGGGTGTCGGCGTCGATGATGACCTGGTGGCTGGTGGAGTACCGGTAGTTTTTCGACTGCTCGGCCACCGTGTGGTCACGGGTGGGCACCAGGGTGCCGTCCACGATGAGCACGGCGTCCTTGCGGAACCGTCGGCGCGGCCGCAGGGCGAGCTGCGGTCCGAGGCGGTTGATGATGCGGTCGGCCGCGGACTTGGAGATTCCGAACAGCAGGGCGAGCTGCCTCAGCGTCAAGTTGATTCTCCAATATGCCGCTACCAGCAAGACGCGGTCCTCCAGAGGCAGGCTCCACGGTCGGCCTCGGCGGACCGCATCCGCTCCCTCACGGCGCAGGGCGGTCACCAGTTTGGCGAAGCAGCGCAGGCTCAGCCCAGTGAACAGACCAATCCAGGACGGCTGCGACACCGTGATCACACCAGCCATGCATTGATCATTTCACCATAGCTTGGGCTCCTCATCCAGCTTCCCGGCCGCCAGCCAGACGGCGCCGCCACCAGAGGTCAGAATGCCACTGACGATGAGTGGCGAAGGGATCCGGCAGGGTACGCTCGACATACCTGGCATCCAGGACACGCACTCGGCGCTCGATTTCGGTGCGGGGCCAAGAAGGCAACTGCCGCACGACATCCTCGAGCACGTCGCGGGCATGCCGCACGTCGTCGAAAGAACAGCCGCGGCACGGACACTCCGCATCCTGCGGATACAGGGGCCGACGTCCCACTAGTTGCAGAAATGCTCGGTACCGGCGCAGCGCACGGTCGGTGGCGCCGGAGTACACGTAGTAGTCGCCCGAGAACCGTTCCACTCGATCTATCGCGACGCTGGTTCGGGCAGAGAGGCCGTGAATCCGGTCTGGAGGCAAGCTCCACGCGACACGGGGCGCCTGTTGAGCGCGCCGGGCCGCCTACGCGGCATCGGCCTTTCGGCACGTGGACATGAGGAACATCCTGCCAGCCCCTACGGTCCGGTGGCTGCCAGGAGGCTGCATCCGGTACCGGCCTCATCGCACCAGCACTCAACCCCACCTGCCGTCGAGACGGAGTAGTGGGACAGCCCTTGGGGTGCGCTGCGCGCTGTCGCGGACTGTGTATCCGGGTTCCGTACGCAACGCCTCACCCTCAGCACCGGCGAACGGACGTGGACGGTGCTGGGCCGGGACCACCGCGTGGTGGAGCCGGCGGAGGAGTACCTGGAGTACCTGCGGACGCAGAAGGTCTCGCCGAACACGGTCAAGTCCCACGGTCGAGCGCTGGCGCTGTGGTGGTAGTACCTCGACATGTCTGGGCTGGCCTGGGACGCAGTGGCGCTGGAGGACTTCGGGGCCTTCCTGACCTGGCTGCGGACCGGTGAGGGACCGGAGTTCACCGCGCTCGATCCGGGGCCAGCCAGGTTCGCGGAGTCGATGATCGCGGTGCGGTTGCGGGCTGTACTCTCCTGCCACACCTACCACGAGCTCAGCGGGTTCGATGTCGAACGGCAACCAGCCGAGAGCCCAGCAGCGAAGCCACCCGCCACAGCCGCCCGACGGCTCGCCCAGCAGCGTCGTGCGCATCCTCACCGCCCAGCTCACCGAGCTCAAACGACAGCACCGCGACGAGGTCCAGGCCCTGAGACAGGCCCTCGAAGCCGCTCAGAGCGAGAACCTCGAACTGCGACGCCGCCTCGGCCGAGGGCCGACACCAAGCCGGTCCACGAGCAGCTATCAAGCGGAGTCATAACGAGCGCCTGGCAGCTCGGGATGTCCCGTGATCGGGAGCACTCCAAGGCAACTGGGCTATGACTCGCGCTCAACTGTGGCTTGCCGCCTGGAAATCCGACATAAGACCCTGGCAGCCCGAAAGACAATGGTCACAGCTGACTCTGACCCCTGGCGTGAATGCTGGGCCCAATGCCTGTCGGAGGTCCTCAACACTGACTTCGAGGCTGGTGATTCTGGTTACCTGCCACCGCGGCCGACCAACCAACGCAACCGCTTCGATCTCGTAATCCGTGATGAGGCTGTTGCATACTTGCCCGTCGTACTCATTGCCCGGGATATGGTCACAGTCGTCAGGATCTGCACCACAGATAGAACATTCGGAGCCGCGGACCCGTATCTCGGGGCTCAGCCCCAGTCGGAGGTGCGCAAGGTCGACTGGGCACTCACGATAGTAGGCACCTTCGCGGTACTCCAGACCGCATGACTCCCGATAGTTACGGCGGATGATTCCGCCCACCTCATCCAGCAGCCTGTGAGCGCGCTCGAACAGCTCCGGATCGTTTCCCTCTGACCGGTCCATAATCTCTCGCAGCTCTGCGCGGAGACGGAGAAGATCCTCTTTGGCATGCTGGTCAGGGTGGCTCGCACTCCGCGCCCCCTCGGCTTCAGCCTCGCACTGCCGGAACCGCTCACGCACGAGGAAGCCCCTCAGGCTCGTCGGTACCTCCACTGCGGAGCTGCTCGGCTGCCGTGAGCACGTCCTGCACGGAGCCGTCCAGGACGATCCGCTCATCGCCCCGGATGACCTCCAGGTGCAGCAGGGGCTGCTCGACATCAGGCTGCTGATCGCTCCCGGAACGAGAAGGCAGGTAGCTCTTGATCAACTCGACCAGGACGCCACTGAGGACATTCGAGGTGATTCCGGCGCCGAACGCAAGGATCGGCAGCCAGAACTCACCTGCATCGTGGGTCACATACTCTCGGTCGAGCTTCTCGTCTTCGAACGAGACCGTGAGGCCCTCCGCCCGAAGCAGCTTCGCGACCTTGATCGCCTCGTATGGGTAGGCGCCCGGTGTGCCGCTGCGCGGCACGCTCGGGAGACCAGAGACGCCCCGCTTGATCAGTACTTCAGTCATTCATCCCCCCTGGCTGTCATGCGCGATGAGTGATTATCGCATGACAGTAAGTCGCTGCGGTCGTGTCTCGTGCGGACGCGACCACGAGCGCTCTACCTACACAAACAGCACCAGCTCACCTGTTTGCCTCAGATACGCTCTGGATGACACGCTACATCGACGCCGCGGTCGCCCAGCTCCGCGCCGAAGGACACGAGGTCAAAGACGAGGACGTCGCCCGGTTGTCCCGCTCAAGCACAAGTACCTCAACTGCCTGGTCCGCTACAGCTTCCTCGCCTCTAAGCCGGTCGACGGGTTGCGGCCGCTGCGCGACCTGGACGCCGTCGACCTTGACGATGACGTCGATGGGGGAGACTGGCCAAAGCCGGGAGGAGTCGGCTCACGGACTGGTGAACGTGCCAGGCGCACTCCTTGACGACCTCAGCGTCCTGCACGCATCGGCACCACGAGCGACGTCAGCATGGGCTGGGAGGCCACTGAGGAGCGCTTGGCATCGCGGGATGACCACGTTGCTGATCACCCCGCGTCTCTTCAGCAGCACTACCGGATGTCCCGCCCTGTTACTCCCTGGAGAGCAGACTGTGGAGAAGCGCCACGACCGCTGCCGCCACCACGATGGCCGCTCCAAGTTCGGGGGTCTGGAATGCGAGGTAGGCCGTGAGTGCTCCCACGAGCAACAGCAGAAGCGTTCGGTCGGTGATCTGGTTCATCGGTGTCCTTTGTGTGTGAAGCGATGCCGTTGACCAGCTTTGATGCCGCTTCACCGACTAGAACGTATCCTGACGATCAATACGAAGTCTTACGTCTACGGACGGGATGCGACGCCTCGATGCCATTCTGTCCTGACAGGACCTGATGACTTCTGACAGCACGGAGGCGGGATGCGGGAGTGGAAAAAGCCCGATCTTCCTGAAGGTCCCTTGAGGGATCTGAACGATGCTCTGCACGCATTGCGTAAGAAGGCTGGGTTCCTCTCGGCCCGCAGGCTTCAGGAAATGGTCGGCAAGGAGGTGTGCAGCCACACCAAGATCCATGACGCTTTCACCAAACCGACTTTACCCAGCTGGGGTGTGGTTGAGCTGGTTGTGGAGGAGCTTGCGAAGGAGGCCCGTCCCCGAATCGACGACATCGAGGCCGAGGTCAACCGGTTCGCGGCACTGTGGCATGCCGCCCACGGTGAAGGGGAGGCCTCGGGGGCCGCACCTGAAAACGGGCGTGGCCGGGTTGAAGGTCCCATGGATGCCCCGGTCGATGACCTCTTCGAGGACATGGAAGGTGAAGGGAACGCCCGGGCGGCCGCATCCGGGAACGATCATGTCCAGGTTGAGGCTCCGAACACTGACTTGTTCGATCAGTTCTTCGGGAACGGGAGCAGAGGGGTGCAGCCGAAGACTCCTGAGAACCTGGCCAACGAGGTCATCCAAGCTGCGTACAAGGCGTACCAGGGATGGGTGGAACTCGACGGGCACGATGCAGAACTCAGTATCGATCCCTTCGCCCCCGCCGAGGAGCTGATGGCGGAGGAGTGGCTCGACCACGAACTGCGAGATCGACGCGCCTATCGGTCAGACCTGGCGAATCTCAAGAGTGCGCTCAACAATCTGGTTCTGTACCACACGATCCTCTTGCCAGAGCACCCATCGCGGGAGGAACTGGCGTCTGTGATGGAGCGGGCCCGCCAGTTCCGTGACTGGATGGTGTCCCGTAAACGTCTTGGGCACGCTGATTGACCTGCTCGTCTGCTCATCAGCGAGGCGGAAGTTGTGCAGGCGAGCGATGCCCAGCACGGTGTGATGGACGCCGTCGTCCCTCAGGGGGCAGTCGCACAGGATCTTCCAAAATCTTGATCCAGGCGAAGATGCGCTTGATTCGGGTGCGGCGGTGCGAGGCGTTGTGGTCCTCCTTCCAGGCTGATAGGTCCTCGGCCTTGTGTCGGTGGTGGTGCGGGATGACCAGGCCGGTGCCTCGATAACCACCGTCGGTAATCACCATGGTCCTGCCGACGGCGACGACCGTGGGGCCCCGGACGGAGTCTGGGGGAGGGGGTCGGCATCGATGACGAACTGGTGGTTGGTGGGGTAGCGGTAGTTCTTGCTGGAGGCGGCCACGGCCCGGTCGCAGGTGGGCACCAGCGTGCCGTCCATGATCAGCACGGTGTTCTTGCGGAACCGCCGACGTTGCTGCAGGGCCCACCGGAGGCCCGAGGTGGTCGATGATCCGGTCGGCCGCGGACTTCGAGATGCCGAAGAGCGGGGCGAGCCGCCGCAGGGTGAGGTTGGTGCGCCAGTACGCGACCATCAGCAGTACCCGGTTCTTGAAGCGGCAGCGACCACGGTCGGCCCCGCCGCACGGCATCGGCACCCTCGCGCCGCAGTGCGTTGATCGGTTTGCCGAACCGCCGCGGGCTCAGCCCGGTGAACGGGGCTGTCCAGGACAGCTTCGACGCCGTGACCACACCAGCCACAACAAGATCATCTCACCCGTGACCAGTAGTTACGGGGCACCATCTAGGGGAGACTTTCATTGCATAGCCCCCTGCCCCGAAGGGATTCCCGTGGACTGTCAGTTATGCCTCATGGGCATAGACCAAGCCATGGACAGGGCAATGGTGGACTGGGCGAGGCGCGTAGGCGAAGCGGAGCTCGCTACTGTGCTTCCTCGACGATGGGCGCACTCCCAAGGGGTGGCGAGGCGCACGGCCGACCTCGCGAGGATCCTGGGCGAGAGCTCAGAACTCCTGGTGGCCGCTGCCACGCTGCATGACGTGGGGTACGCGCCGAAGCTGGCCGTGACGGGCTTCCATCCGCTGGACGGGGCTCGGTTCCTGCGGGATGAGCATGGTGCGGACGAGCGGTTGGTGCGGTTGGTGGCGAACCACTCGTTCGCTCTGCTGGAGGCCGAGGAGCGCGGGCTGCGGGAGGTGCTGGAGGCGGAGTTCCCGTTGCTGGAGGACCGGTTGCTGGTGGACGCGCTGGTCTACTGCGACATGACGACGACGCCCGACGGGGAGCGGACCACCGCCGAGGAGCGGGTGGCCGAGATTCGGGGCCGCTACGGGGACGACAGCGTGGTGGGGCGGTTCATCCGCCGGGCGGCGCCGGAGATCTTCGCCGCGGTGGGTCGGGTGGAGGAGGCGCTGGGGGCACCTCCCATGCCCGAAAGGGCCATGGGGGAAGCTCAGTCCAGGCGGGGGTAGGTGCCGGCGAGGTAGTCGCCGATCTGCCGGCGCATGCTCGGGTGGATGTCGAGCGTATGCAGGTCGGCCGGGGGAACGAAGCGGACGCCGTCGGCCTCGTCGTTGATCGTGGGCTCGCCGCCGACTGGGCGGCCGATGTAGGTGGTCTCGTACTGCTGGCGGATCTCGCCGTCGGTGTAGGCGACGATGTGGTGGGGGTTGGTGTAGACGCCGAGGAAGCCGGTGATCTCGGCGATGATGCCGGTCTCTTCCAGGCACTCGCGCACCGCGCACTGCGCGGCCGTCTCCCCGATGTCCTGGGCGCCGCCGGGCAGGGCCCACTGGCCGGTGTCGCGGCGGCGCTGGAGGAGGATGGCGCCGTCCGCGTCGGCGACGAGCAGGTTGCTGGCGGGGATGAGGGTGTTCGCCTTGGGGGCGTCGGGGTCGTGGTAGTACTCAGTCCTGCCCATGGGCGGCCATCCCCTCCTGGTCGGGCGTCCAGGGCCGGGCACCGGCCCAGACGGCGTCGAAGCTCTGAGCGTAGTTGTCGAACCACCCGGAGGTGTCGACTCTTCGGAGGTGGAGCAGGGGGTTGGCGCTGGCCGGCTGTCCCCAGATGTGCGGGTTGACCAGCAGGTGGTCGTCGTAGCGGAACATCGACGTGTAGAGCGTGGTGTCGTGCAGCCGCACCTCGCATCCCTCCTCGGAGAGCAGGGAGCGGTAGTAGGTCAGGGAGGCACGGATCTTGGCGGCGAGGGTGTCGCCGATGCCTTCCTCCCGGCCCCGGACGGCGACCGCCCGGCCCGCCGGGTCGCCGAAGCACAGACGGACCCGTACCCCGTCGGCCGCGCGCTCGGCGAGCATCTTGGCGACGTGCGGGTTGGACTGGGCGAAGAACGTGCCGGAGAAGACGAGTACGCCGATCTCCTTCCGGGCCTCCCGCAGCAGTGAGAGCCACATCTCGCGGGGAACGCTGGCGCGGTTGGCGTAGGTGCCGACGAGTTCGGCGCCTGATCCTGCGGCAGGGCGGCCGGTCCGGGGTTGCGGGGCTGGCCAGAGGAACGTCTCCTCCACCCGCAGGTGCTGCGCGACACGGAAGCGGTGTCGCGGATGGGGTACGCGTCCGCCCAGCCAGCGGCTGACGGTCTTGGGGTCCACCCCGCAGGCTTCGGCAAGCGACTCGGGCAGGACGCCGCGCTGGGCGAGTACGGAGTGAAGTCGCTCGTTCACAGGGTCCATGGGAGCCGAGGCGGGCGTGATCGGGCAAGGACGTTATGGGACGTTCCTGCGAGGCCGGCGCCGCACCCGGGTGCTTACCCTGGCGGAATGCAGCTCATCGTCCTGTGGGACATCGACCACACGCTCATCGACAACGCAGGGGTGAGCAAGGAGATCTACGCGGCCGCGTTCTCGGCACTGGCAGGCCGCCCGCCGACCGGACCGGCACGGACCGAGGGCCGCACAGACCGCCTGATCATGCGGGAGATGTTCCTGCACGAGGGCCTGCCCGAGCCGGACTGGACCGCCGTCGAGGCCGCCCTCGCCCGCGCCGGCCAGGAGCGGCTTGAGGAGCTGCACAGGCGTGGGACGGCTCTGCCGGGCGTGCGTGACGCGCTCAAGGCCGTCTCGGTACAGGACGGTTGGGTGCCATCGATCCTGACCGGGAACATCGCGGCCAACGCCCGGGTGAAGCTGTCGGCCTTCGACCTCGACCCTCTGCTCGACCTGTCGGTCGGAGCCTACGGTGCCGACGCGCTCCAGCGCCCCGACCTCGTGGCCGTCGCCCGGGAGCGCGCCCGCCTCCTTCGCGGTGTGCGTTCCGACGTGCCCGTGGTGCTGGTGGGTGACACGCCACGGGACGTGGAGTCCGCACTCACCACGGGCTCCGGGATCGTCGCGGTCGCCTCGGGCATCCACAGCGCCGAGGAGCTGGCCGCCGCCGGCGCGCCCGCCGTACTGCCCGACCTGTCGGACACCGCGAACCTCCTGAGGATCCTGGAGTCCTTCGCGGCGCACTGAAAACGTCCCGGGACGTCCTCGGAGCGTCCGGATACGCGGTGACGCGGTCCCCATACGCTCCGCCACCATCGGGTCTCCAACCAGGCGACTGGCCGGAGGAGGCCCACGTGATCGCGGAAGTCACCGGTATCCGCAGGATCCGGATGCTGTACCTGCAGCTGCTGTACCGCTGCAACTTCGAGTGCCTGCACTGCTTCCACGGCACCCGGCTCCAGCACGCCGACGCCTTCACCGCCGAGCAGGCCGCCAACCTCCTCACGCTCATGCGGAACCGGTACGGCACCGAGGCCGTCACCCTCCTCGGCGGCGAGCCGTTCGTCTACAAGGACCTCGCCCGGGTGGTCCGGCACGCCCGGCAGGAGCTGGGCTTGCGGGTCGAGATCTGCACCAACGGCTACCGGATCGAGCGCCGGCTGGCCGAGATCGCCCCGCACCTGGACCTGCTGCGGGTCTCGTTGGAGGGTGTCGGCTCGACCAACGACCACATCCGCAGGTCCGGGAGCTACCAGAGCGCGCTGAACGCGCTCGGCCTCGCCCGGGAACTCGGCGTCCCCACGGGCGCGACCATGACGGTCACCTCCCGCAACCTCGACGAGGTACTGCCGCTGGTCCGCGTCCTGGAACACTTCGGGGTAAGGCAGTTGAAGCTGCACTGCCTGCGTCCGGTCGGCAACGCCGCCGCCCACCCGGAACTCCTGGTCACCGACCCCGCCGCGTACGCCCGCCTGCGCGAGCGGCTCCGGGAGGCCAAGCCGGCCGTCGAGGTGGTCGTCGACGAGGACCTGTCCGAGCACGGCGCCCCGGAGGTCTGCGCACCCGCCGGCGGCCTGGCCGAGATCGAGCGGATCGAGGCCGACCCGCGCGGTGCGCTCACCATGTCCTGCAAGGCCGTCGGCAGGGACGCGCACGCCTTCTGGTACGACAAGCGCGCCAACCGCATCGTCCACCGGCCCACCGCCACCGACGAGCTGGCCCTCGCGGTGCCGGACGTGGTGTACGGCCGTGTCTGACCGCCCGCTGTTCGAGAGCCTCGAAGGGCTCCGCGGCACCGGCAAGTCGACCATCGCGCCGATGCTGGCGGCGGCTCGCGGCGCGGTGCTGGTCCCGACCGTACCGCCCGCCTACCAGCGCCTGCGGCGCGACGTGGACACGCGGGGGAACGTCGAGGCACGGATGTGCTTCCACCTCTCCGCGCTGTTCGCCGCGGCCGACGAGATACGGCGCCATCTCGCCCTCGGCATCCCGGTCGTCGTGGAGAGCTACTTCGCCCGCTGCCTGGCCACCCACCACGCTTTCGGCACCCGCCTCGGGATCACGCTGCCGCCCGACCTGCCGCAGCCCGTCACCTACCACCTGGCCTGCGACGAGGACGAGCGCCGGCGGCGCCTGGCCGGGCTGGACAAGCCGGTGATCCACTGGGACGCCCTCGCCGAGGCCACCGTCGACCGGCTCACCGCCGCCTACGCCCGGTTCCCGATGCACCGTGTGGACACCACCGGCCTCGACCCCGACGAAGTCCTCCGGGCGATCCTCACCTTCGACACGCAAGGAGCCCACCACCGTGCGGACACAGAGCCTGTGGGAGCACACTCTCACCTTCTTCCCCCAGTTCCTCGCCGCGCTGAGGGAGCACATCGCCGCTGACGCCACCGTCGCGGTCGTCGGCGCGAGCGACGGCAAGTTCGTCCTGCCGCTGGCAGCCGCCGGTTACCGCGTCATCGCCATCGAACGCGACCCGCCGGCCCTGCACGGCGGCGAGGTCCGCCTTCCGGGTGAGGAGCACGCCCACGCGATGGGCCTGACCGACCGGCTCGAACTTGAAGAGCTCCACGACCGCGTGCAGGTCGTCGAGGGCGACTTCCTCCAGAACGAACCGCCGGGTACGCCCTGCGACGCGGTCTGGACGAGCTGTTCCTGGCATTACAGTGCCAACCACCACCGCCCGCTCGCCGAGTTCGTCCACCACATGCAGCGCCTGGTCGGTCCGGGCGGCCTCTTCGGCGCGGAGTTCATGATGCCCGTCGAGCACCGCCACCACCTGGTCGAGCACTACACGTCCCCGGAAAGGCTCCGGCGCCACTTCATCGGCGACTGGAACGTGCTGCTCATGCTGCGCACGAACGAGTTCACCGAACGGGCCCACGTCGGCCGGCTCCAGGACCACACCCATCGCATGGGTCTGATCCTCGCGGCCCGTACGCCCGGCCCCTCCCACCGTTACGGGAAGAAGGACTCATGAAGCACGAGTACGAAGCGAAGTTCCTCGCCGTCGACGTCACCGACCTGCAGACCAGGCTGACCCGGCTCGGCACCGTCCAGGTGCTCCCGCGCACCCTCCTCACCCGCAAGATCTTCGAGAACGACGCCCTCGACGTCGGCGCCTGGATCCGCCTGCGGAACGAGGGCACCCGGTCCACGCTCACGCTCAAGCAGGTCACCGACGCCACCACCATCGACGGCACCACCGAGGTCGAGACCGAGGTGGCCGACCTGCACGCCATGGCCGAGATCCTTCGCAGCATCGGGCTGCGCGAGGTCCGCTACCAGGAGAACTACCGGGAGGAGTGGCGCCTGGGCGAGGTCGTCTTCGACTTCGACACCTGGCCGGACCTCCCCACCTTCGTCGAGATCGAGGGCCCGGACGAGGCATCGGTCCGCCAGGCCGCCGCCCTCCTCGAACTCGACTACTCCGAGGCCCGGTTCGGCAGCGTCGACGAGATCTACAAGAGCGAGGCGGGCCGCGACATCCTCTCCGAGCCCACCCTCCTCTTCGCCGACTCCGAGAAGGACGAGTCCCGCCCCGTGCCCACCCAGGGCACCTGACCCCCGGGGGGGAGCACCGTGCTTCCGGAACCGGCCGGGCCACACAGGGCGGCACCGGGCATCCCCGACTTCGCCCGGGGCGGGCTTCCCGCCCCGGCGGCCACCGACGACCGAAACCGGTGGGTCGACGGCTCCTGCTGGCTCTACTGCGGCCGGCGGTGGACCCGCGTCCTGTGGATCGGTCCCGTGAACGTGGCCGGTGTCCAGGCACCGATGTACGCCTGCGGCCCCTGCATCCGGAAGCTGCAGGAGCAGGTCTGGCAAGCCGTCCTCCTCAACGACGCACCGACGCGCTCCGCGCAACCCGGCGCTCCCGCCGGAGCCGAGTCGCCCGGCAGGCGGCGTGGAGGAAGGCACCGAGCACGAGGCGGCTTCCCGCGTCGCGGCTGAACACCGCCCGGGCCGGCGAGCCGCCCCCTCCTACCCCGTCCCCGTGGACGACTCCCCTACGGCCACGGGGACGGCCCCGGCAGCACCAGCACCTCCGCACACCACAGCTTCCCGCCGAACCCGGCGGGAGAACCGGTAGAGGAAGGAGCACCAAGTGGGAGACACCACCCCCTCCGTGGAGGAGGGTCTTCTGGTCGCCGTGGAAGTCCTCGCGAGCGTCCACGACCGGCACGACAGCAGCGCCTCCGACCCGGGACAGGGCAGCTCCGGTGACGGCCCCTGGCCCGGTGGCGACGGCCTGAACCACGCGGCGTAACCGCCGGCTCTCCGGTGGAGGGGCCGCGCACGCGGCCCCTCCATCTTCCACCTCCCATCTGACGCAAGGAAGGGAACAGCCCATGGAGCACCGTCTGGTCCGCGCCGTCGAAGAGGCACTGGGGTGGGACGGCCCGGCCCCGCTCGGAAAGGACTTCGCCCGGGGAAGCATCGGCGATCCCCAGCTCGTCACCCGACTGCTCACGCCCGCGCGCCTGCTCGACATGGTCATGCGCCGGAGCCTGGCCAACCCCCAGTTCCGCTTCTTCAAAGGCGGCGAGGAGCTGCACCCCGACGCGTACCTGGACCGGCAGGTCACACCCAGGGGCCAGGCGGTACCGATGGCCGGCATGCGCCGCGTGGGCAGCCTGCTGCGCGAGGGCGCGACGCTGGTCCTGGACCAGTCGAACGTCTTCGACCCCACGATGGAAGTGACGTGCCGCGCCCTGCAGTGGTGGTCCCGGGAGCACGTCCAGGCGAACGTGTATCTGACCACCAACGACGCCTCCGGCTTCGACCTGCACTGGGACGACCACGACGTCCTCATCGTCCAGCTCGCCGGGGAGAAGCAGTGGGAGGTGCGTGGCACGTCACGGCCCGTGCCCATGTTCCGGGACGCCGAACGGAACAACACCCCCAGCGAGGAGATCGTGTGGACCGGCACCATGAAGGCCGGCGACGTCATGCACATCCCCCGCGGCTACTGGCACGCCGCCACCCGGGCGGGCCGGGGCGGCGGCCACAGCACCCACGTGACCTTCGGGTTCGCCAAGCGCACCGCCGTGAGCTGGCTGACCTGGCTCGCCGACTGGTCCCGCCAGGAGGAGGTGTTCCGCCACGACCTCGACCGCTGGGGCAGCCCGGAGGAGCGGCAGGTCCAGGAACGGCGGCTGACCGACGCGGCCTCCCGGCTCCTCGACGCACGCGGCCCGGCGGAGTTCCTCCGGCTCCGCGAGCGCGAGGCTCCCTCCGGTCGGCACGTTCCCTTCCTGGAGATCTTCGGACCGCTTGAGGACGTGGTGTGTGTCAGCGAGTTCCCGCCGCTGATCCAGGAGGAGCAGGAGACGGTCACCGTGGTGGCCGCAGGCAAGAAACTCACCTTCGCCTCCAAGGCCCTGCCCGGACTCCGCCTGCTCCTGAGCGGCCACCCGGTGCGGCTGGACGAGGCCGCCCAGGTCGTGGGCGCCGAGGTGGGAGCCCTGGCGAAGATCCTGGTGGAGGAGGAACTGTGCGCGAGCCTGACCCCCGAGTTGTCCTCGGGCTACACCGATCTCGTCATGAGCGCCTGATCCTCACCAGCGCGCTGGAACTCGGTGTCGAGGCGATCGACACCAGTTTCAACTACCACGGCTTCTCGGCCCACACCGCCCTGGCGGGGGTGGGGGGCGACCTCCTGCCCCGCTTCACGGTCTCCACCAAGGTCGGGTTCTTCCCGGCCGCCGGCGGGGCCGAGCACTCACTCGACCCCGGCAGGCTCCGGGCAGCGGTGGAACAGACCAACCGTGATCTCGGACGCGTCCCCGACCTGGTGTTCCTGCACAATCCGGAACGCTCCCTGCCCGAACGCTCCTCCGCTGGTCAGGAAGCGCTGGGTACGGCGTGCGCCGCCTTGGAGAGAGCTGCGGCGGACGGGCTGTGCGGGGTCTGGGGCGTCTCCTCATGGGATCCCCGCCCACTGCCCGGCCTCGTCGACGGCACCATGCCCAGGCCCGACGTGGTCATGGTCCGGTCGGGGCTCCTGGTTCCGGTGGACGTCCTGGAAGCGTCGGAAGCCCTGGCAGCACGGTGGGGCCTCGAACCTGATCAGCTGTGGGGCATGAGCCCCTTCGGAGGCGGGATCGGAGACCCGCTGTGGAAGACCTTCGACCCGCAGGTCTTCGTCCAAGACCCTGACGACGGTCTCTCCGCCGTACAGGCCGCGTTCCGCACCGCCTACCGGCTGCCGCAGGTGGGGAGGGTCGCCGTCGGCACGGACGACCCGTCCCACCTGGCGGAGCTGGTCACCGCCCTGCGGTACGAGGCGGATGTCGGCAGCCTGCGCACGTACCGGCGGCTTCTCCGCGAGCGGACGGGCCGTCAGCGGGCCTGAAGTTCCTCCGCGATCCGCGCCGCCGTCCGGTGTGCCGGCTCCAGGCGGGGGTCCTCGGGGTGGGCGTCCGGGGCCAGGATCTTCGCGCAGACGAACAGGGTCATCAGCTTGCCGTCCCGGCTCTCCAAGTCGCGGCTCCGCTCCTGGCGGATGCGTTCGGCCAGAGCCGGGACGGCGAGGGAATTGCCCCACAGGGACGCGGCATCCAGCCCTCGGGGTGCCATGCCCCAGTCCTCCCAGTCGAACAGGCAGAACTGCGGACCGGTCATGTTCGCCCAGTTCAGGTCCGCGTGCGCGGGCCGCCACTGGCTCACCGTCGTATCGATGCCATCGGGCAGGAAGCGGCGGACCGCCTCGGTGACACCCTGCTGGGTGATCGTGACGGTGTCCGGAGTGGCGACGCGGCTCGTGCGGTGGGCGGCCAGCGCGTCCAGCGAGGCGTTCAGCGCCCGCCACCACGCATCCGGCAGCCCGGGGTCGGAGGCCAGGACGCTGGTGCCGATCGGCGCGCCGGGCAGCAGATCGGTCTCATCCGCCCGCCACATCGCGGCACCGTCTGGCTGGCGCCACACCACCGCCCGGTGCCACCGGGGCTGCGCGACTGTCTCCAGGACGGCCGCGCACTCGGTGCCGTTCCAGCCCTGGCTCCCGATCTTCTCCATCCGGCGTCGCTCGATGCGCACCCATGTGCCCCGGTCCGTCCGCGCGCCCAGCGAGCGCCGCTTGCACACCAGCGTGTCCCGGTCCAGCCGGGTCTGGAGAGACCGCTCGACATCGTCGAGCACAGCGTCGACCGGCTCGATTCTCAGGTCGGCCTGTGCGGCGGCAGGCGCGGAAGATGGCATGGAACCTCCTTGGCGGCCGTCCGACGCTAGCAAGGAACCGGCCTCCCATGTCTCCGGAAGGGAAGACGTGGCACAGCGGTCCGCTCGGTGTGGTCAGCGGTACCGCGTCCGGGACGGCTGCGGGTCTGGAGCGGCGGGGTGCTGCGCGGTGGTGCGTGCTCTGGCTGCTTGGGCTCGTGGGCTGGGGGCGTGGCGTTGGCCGAGGCGGTGGATGCGCCAGGTCAGGGTGCGGGCAGGGTGGCGGGCGTCGTTCAGGGTGCGCTGGCCCAGGGCCTGGTCGAGGAGGGTGGCGGCGTTGTGGCCTGTGGTCTCGGCGTCGGTGAGCACGGCGGCGAGGGCGTCCCAGGCGGGGTCGTTCAGGATGCGCTCGGCGTGCTCGGGGGCCGCCCGTTGGAGATGGAGGGCGAGGCGTTGCTTGGTCTGGAGGCTGGGGGTGCGGTGGGCGAAGTGGTCCAAGACCGGCCCGGCGATTCGTATGTAGGCGGTCTGGAGGTGGAGCAGGGTCTGCTCGGCAGCTGCTTCCTGCTGAGCGTGCCGGTGGGCGCGGTGCCAGTGCCTGGCGTAGGCCACGGCGAGGAGCGCGGCGTCCAACAGCATGGCCAGCCCGGCGCCGTCCGCCGGGGCGGGGTCGCGCACGATCGCCTGAACGCTGCGGCGCAGGGCGCGGGCACTGTCGAGGTCCGCGGTGATGCGGGAGCGGGTGGCGCGCTCGAAGGCGACGGCGGCCTGCTCCAGCTCGTCCCGCAGACCGGCCGGTGCGGCAACCGGCAGGAGGTCCAAGGCTCCGCCGAGGGCGACCAGCTGCCCCTGCGCCACCCTGTCATCGCTGCCGGTGAGGTGGTGGGGGATGCGCTCGGTGGCCGCGGTAGCCTGGTGCCAGGGATCGGCCGGGCGGGCGGGTACCGGCTCGGGGGTGAGGGTGCCCAGGCGTTGGCGGACCTGGGGCAGGGAGAGGTCGCCGGCCAGGGTGGAGCCGGAGTACCACACGGGCTCGCCCTGGCCGTTGGTGTCGCCGGGCAGGGCGACGCTGTAGCCCAGCAGGTCGCCGGACGGCCCGGCCTTCGGGCGCACCTCCACGCCGGAGGCGGCCAGCAGCGCGAAGAACCCGGCCTCGTCGGTGGCGGCGGCCACCGCGCGGCGGACCCGCAGGCGCAGGACCTCCCTCGCGGTGGCGTCCCGGCCCTGCCGTTTGGCCTTGAAGTGCTCCTTGCTGGTGGGGCGCTTGGCCGCGGTGCCGTCCCCGGGCTTCAAGCGCCGAAGCCCGTAGTCGGCCTCGATCCTCCGTGCCTCCCTCTGGACGGCACGGTAGTCGTGGCCCCGGTCGGGGCGGCGGCCGTCCTGGCGGACGAGGGTGGCGGCGATGTGGATGTGGTCCTCGGCGTGCCGCACTGCCACCCAGCGGCACGCCTGGCCGTCCCCGTCGGGGGCGATGCCGGCGGCGGCCACCATCCGGCGGGCGATGTCCGCCCACTGGGCGTCGGTGAGGACCGGGTCCTCCGGTGCGGCACGGACCGGGCAGTGCCAGATGGTGGTCTTCGGCGCCCGGTCGCCCAGCAGGGCCACCGGCTGGTCGAGCTGGGCCGCGAGCTGCCTTTCCACCGTCTTCGGGTCGCGGTGCGGGATGCGGCCGGGGTCGGGGGCGAAGTCGTTCCAGGAAGCCACCAGGTGCGGATCGGTGTGCTCGTTCGCCCGGCCCGTGCCGAACAGGTAGGCGACCAGGCGGCGGGTGCTGCCTCTGCCGAGGATGATCTTCGGTATCACCGCCTCACCGCCCCGCCGTCACCTGGGCGATGGCGGTGTCCAGCTCGGCGATCGACGCCTCGACGCGGCCCAGGAGGCGGCGGACCGCCTCCCGCTCGGGCAGGGCGCCGTCCTGGTTGAGGTGCCGGGCGAGCTGGTTGAGGTTGCTGCCGACCCTGCCCAGCTGCCCGTTGGCGGCCATCAGCACTCTGACCGCGGCGCGGTAGTCGGCGACCGCCGCCGCGGGGTCGTCGGCGCGGGCGGCGGCCAGCGACGCCTCGGCAACGTAGCCGCCCACCTGCATGCCACTGGCCCCGGCCGCCCTCGCAAGGTCGGCGAACTCGCCGTCGCTGTAGCGCGGATGCACGCGGCGCTCACGTAGCTGGTGCTCGCGCAGACGACGACGCGGCGTGGGCGGCTGCGGCGCGCTCGGCGACGGCTCGGCGGCTCCTCCCACGGTCGGCTCCCCCGGGCCGGCCGACCCCGGCGCTCCCACGGCGCCGGACGCCTCCGCCACCCCCGGGGCGGAGGCCGGGTAAGGACTCCTAACCCGACAACTTGCTGCCCCGAGGTCGGCCGTGGGTGCCTCCTGCTGGATGGGGACGGGTCCGTGGTGCGGCTCGTTGGTCAGGCGGGAGTTCCTGCTCGCCGCAGTGCCGTCCGTGGTGGGCGTGGTGCCGTCGGGGCTTTGGTGGGTGGTCATGAACAGCGTCTCCATGGTTGCTGGTTGGGGCGAGGGGTCTGGGCGGATGGCGGCGGCGACCGACGGCCGCGGCGGGTGGAATCGGTGGGTGCGGCGGCGGCATGGCCGGTATCCACAGGGTGTGGGCTGGTAACCGGCCCGCGCTGCAAGGAAGCGGAGTTCTGCCGATGCTGGTTGGGGTCGGCAGAAGTGAGTGCGGTCCGCTGCCCGATCCGGCACCGGGCAGCGGACCGCGTCAGGCGTCATTCGACGGCCGGGGGCTTGCGTACCTGGGATCGTGCTTCCTCTGCGCGCAGTTGGCGCATGAGCTGGGTGAAGCGGGTACTGCCCAGGGGGAGCCCCGCTGAGCGGACCGCCTGCTCGACCACAGATCGTGAGACGCGGTGCTGGGCGACGGCGGGGCGGGCGACCGCGAGGAGCTGTTCCATGGTCGCTCCGGCAGGGCGGCCCGTCCTCTTGCCTCCGCCCCTTGAATCTGCCTCGGTCGTCTCGGCTGTCCACGTGTCGGGGGTGCCGGTCTCCGTGGCGACGTCCGTGGGCGTCGGGGTGTCCTGATCCGCCAGTCCCTCGGCGGACCTGGCCATGCCGAGAGCCTGATGCACCGGGCTGGAGCTCGGATCAGGGGTGACCGGATCGGCGGTCGGGTCCGCTTCCATCCCGGCGCCCCTGACAGCCTCAGCGGTTGCGGCGGGGGTGCTGGCGGGCTCGGCGACGAGCTGGTGGATCTGCCGCATCAGGACGCCGAAGGCCAGCAGCGCGGCGGTCGGAGGGACGGCGGCGACCACGTAGTCCAGGAGGGGGACGGTGTCGGCGGCGCCCGTGCCGCTGACTCCGGCCACGTTGAGGGCGATGGAGCCGATCGATCCGGTGGCGGTCAGGGCGATGGCCCACCAGTCCGGTGCCCGGCGCAGTCCCGCACGGAGCATGAGCAGTTCGCCCGCGACGATGAAGGCGTCCAGGGTCGCAGGCCAGGCCCACCGACGGGCCGGGGAGTCACCCAGCCCGTGCTGTCCGGCGACCTCGGCCAGGTGTGCGTAGGAGAGCCAGAATCCGCCGGCGGTGAGGGCGACGATGACGATTCCGGCCGCGACGAGTACATATCGCTCGGCGGTCTGCTGGGTCACCACGTACCGCCCTTCGCCGTGGTGTGCTCCGCCACCGTCGGGGTGATCCGGAGTCCGGAGATGCTGATGTCGTTGCCGCTATGGGCGGCGGCTGGTGCGGTGGGTATCGCAAGGGAGGGCATGGGGTCTGGGGTGCTCCTGCGGTGTGGCTCGGGTCGTGATCGCGTGATCCGTCTTGGCCGTCTTGGCCGTTGCAAGCGCAGGTCAGGCGGGTACGGCAGCCGCGTCGACCTTCCGTCCCGGAGGCGTGCCGGAGCCGTACGCCGGTCCTGCTGCCGGGAAGCCGCGGCTCATCTCAGGAGAGGCGGTTCTCTGCGTGCTGCCTGTCGGCCGGGACGGCGCTGTCGCAGCGTGCCGCCCCGGCCAGCGGTGCCACGACCTGCGGCGATACGGCGGGGACGCTCGGGACGGCACAAGACGGATCTGGGCAGCGTCCTGGCGGAGGCAGCGCGGTGATGATGATCGCGTTGCCGTCTTGGGCCCGGTTGCCGTCTTGGCCGCATGCCGTTTGACCTGCGATGTCACGGCAGGGACGGCAGGGACGGCAACCGGGGGACGCGGGGCTCAGGCCATCGTGGTGCTGGTTGGTGCGGTGTCCACTGAGTGGACGGTGGGGCAGTAGCGCCGCCAGGGGTCGAGGAACTTGTTGCGCGTGTAGCCCTTGCGCTGGGTTCCGTCGGCGAGGCGGACGTTGCCGGGCTTGATGCCGAACTCGCGCAGCATGGCTGCCAGGTCGCGGGCGGTCAGCCCGCCTCGTCCCCACTCCGCCCAGGGACTCTCGGCGTCCTGGCGGAGCTGGTGGAGCAGCTCGTCCGTGGGCAGGCTGTCGGGTTCGCGCTGGGCGGCGAACACCCTGCGGATGTCGGCCAGGATGCGGGCTCCGCCCGGCTGGTCCTCCTCCGCTTCGACCTCGGTGGCGACCATCCGTGCGCACGCCGCGCGGGCCCGGCGGGGCCAGGGTCCGGCGGCGAGGTCGGCGACGATCACCAGGGGCTCCCAGGTGTCGGCGGCGCGGTCCTCCACCGGCATCACCGGTTCCAGGTCCGCGGCCTCGTCCAGCAGTGGCCGGGCCCAAGCGGCGATACGGTCACGCAGGTCGTGCAGGGCCGGGATGTCGCGGCGGGAGCGGAAGGGCTTGACGCTCTCGCCCTCGGCGCGGCGGCGCATGCGGACCACCACGGAGCGGTCCATGATCGTGTCGGGCAGGTCACCGATCCCCGCGAGGGCCGCCATGGCGAAGGTGGCGAACTTGTGGGGTGTGTGGTCGTTGCCCACGACCCGGGTGACGTAGCGGTTGCGCTGGTGTCCGGCGTTGAGCAGGCCGCGCATCTCCTCGTTCTTCTCGGCCTGCTTCGGGGTGCCGAAGATGGTGTCGGCCTCGTCCACCAGGAGGGTGGGCGGCTCGTCGGTGATCGAGCGGAAGACCGCGGCCGGCGTGGTGTTGATGGTGAGCATCGGCTCGTGGACCGTCTCGGTCAGCACGTCCAGCAGCCGCGACTTGCCGCACCGCTTGGCCGGTCCCACCACCGCCAGGCGCGGGGCGTGCTGCCACGCGGGCTGCAGGTGCGTGGCCGCCACCCACAGCGTCACCGCGTCCAGCGCTTCCTGCGAAGGCAGGATCACGAATTGGGCTATCTGCGCCCGTAGTTCGCCCAGCAACTCCGATCCGTGCGTCGGCTCCGGCTCCGGTGCTTCCTCCGGTCCGTCGGGCTGTTCTGCCTGGGCGGGGCCACAGGGGTCGGCGTCCTGGTCGGCGCAGGAACCGGTGTCCTCGGCCGGTGCGCCCTGAAGGCGGGCGCCGGGTCGGCCAGGTACTGCGACCGGTGGCCAGGTGGCCTTGCCGGGTGCGGCAGCGGGGCCGGGTGGCGTAGGTTGCACAGGGCAGCTCCTCGTCTGGCGGTGGCGGGCTTGCGCGCCCTGGCCGCCGGGTTCGATCGCTTCAGGCCGTACAGGGGTGTTGCCGGAGCCTCCGGCGTTGCGCCGCCGGAGGCTCACCTGTTCCTCGCGGGCACTCGGCTGCGGCGAGGGGACACGGACACTACGTCCAGCCCTCGCCACAGTCCACCGCTTCTGTGTCAGCTCAACGCAGAATCGTCTGTTACGGGGGCGGGCGGTCACGCCGCCAGGCCCAGCAGGCTGAGCAGGTCCGCGGTCACCACCCGGTACCTCCTGCCCAGCCGCAGCACCTTGCACGGGTACTGGCCCCGCTTGGCCAGCTCGTAGCCCTTGCTCCGCCCCAGCCCCAGCGCCCGGTTGCCGGTGTCCAGGTCAACAGCGGCAGGCAGGGCCAGCAGTTCCTCCCGTGCCATCCCCTTGGACTGCTCGGCGGCTGCGGTCTCACGCATGCGGTGCTCCGTTCACGGCTGAGCCCTCGGCGAACGCGCTCATCACGTCCGGCTCCAGGCCACACCATCCAGTGTCATCAAGTTAATGTGTCTCCATGACACAGCACGGTTTCGATCCTGGAGATGACGAGGACGACGTCCCGGAGTGGGCGGACCAGGTCACGGCCACCGTGGCCGGCGAAGTCCGCCGACGGAGGAAGGAGCTGGGATGGAGCGCGCAGGACCTGGCCGACCGGTGCGAGCAGGTCGGCTACCCCATTCCCCGCAATGTGATCGCCAACATGGAGTCCGGCCGCCGCCGCACCCTGCCCCTGGTCGAGGTCATGGTCCTGGCCAAAGCCCTCAACACCTACCCGGTCTGCCTGCTCTACCCGGTCGGCTACGTCCCACGGGTCCAGCAACTCCCCTACCAGGACACCGTCCCCACCTGGGACGCGATGCGCTGGTTCACCGGCCAGTCCGAGGACTTCGGCGTCGAGGACGCCATGCTCCGCACCTTCCGCGCCCACGCAGACCACCAACGCGCCGCCCTGGCCGCCCTGGACGGCGAGAAGCGCGAGCGGTGGGAGGCGGAGACCGCCCCCAGTCCCACGCGGCGGGAGGAAGCCCTGGAGGCCCGGGCCGACTACGCCGAACGCGCCGTACAGGCCAAGTACCGGCTGCGCGTGGCCCGCGCCTTCATCCGTGACGGCGGCGGCACCCCACCCGACCTACCCCCCGAACTCTCCGACGTCGACCCGCCCGAGGCCGACACCACCGAAGGGAACACCGCTTGAAGGGCTCCACCCACCGCCGCTGCTACTGCCGCGATCCCCACACCGGCAGACCGCTCGGCAAGAAGTGCCCCAAGCTCGCCGGCCGCAAGCACGGCACCTACTCCATACGCCAGGAACTCCCACCCCGCGAGGACGGCGCCCGCCGCTCCTTCAGCCGCGCCGGCTACGACACCCTCAAGGCCGCCCAGACCGACCTCGACCACGTCCGCGCCCTCCTCGCCCTGCCCGATGCCGACGACCCCGAAGACGTCGAGCGGATCGCCGAGCTGCTGGAGCAGGTCGCCGACGACAAGGCGCCCCTGCCGGACGTCGAGGAGATCCGCCGGAAGCTCAACCACGGCCTGGACCTGACCAGTCGGCTCACCGTCGGCGAATGGCTCGACACCTGGCTGGCGGGCAAGAAGGGCCGCCGCAGTGCGATCAACCGCGACGAGGGCAACATCCGGGTCCACCTCAAGCCCCGGATCGGTCATCTGCGGCTGGACCGGCTGCGGGTCAGCCACCTGTCGGAGATGTTCGAGGCCATCGCCGAGACCAATGTGGAGATCGTCGAGGCGAACGCCGCGCGCCGCAAGGCGATCAGCGATCTCGCCGAGATCCCCTGGAAGGGACGGGAGAACCGGGCGCGGCGGAAGGCGTTGAAGGCGGCCATCGCCGAGATGCCGCCCTTCCGCCGGGTCGTCAGCCCCTCTACGCTGCAGCGCATCCGCTCCACGCTTCGGGCCGCCCTGAACACGGCGATCTCGCAGCAGTTGATCACTTTCAACCCCGCCTCCCACGTACGGCTGGAGGCGGGCAGGCGGCCCAAGGCCCTGGTGTGGACCGAGGAGCGCATCGAGCGCTGGAAGCGCACCGGTGAGAGGCCCTCCCCCGTCATGGTCTGGACACCGGAGCAGACCGGCGCCTTCCTCGACCACGCCGAGAAGGACCGGCTCTACGCGCTGTTCCACCTCGTCGCGTTCCGCGGTCTGCGGCGGGGCGAGGCGTGCGGTCAGCTGTGGGCCGACACCCACCTGGAGACCGGGCTCATCACCGTGGCCAAACAGCTCGTGGTCGACGGCTGGAAGGTCTACGAGGACGACCCCAAGACCGACGCCGGCGCACGCACCATCGCGCTGGACTCCGCGACCGTCCGTGCCCTGGAGCTCCACCGTGCGCGCCAGGCGAAGGAGCGCGGGGAGTGGGGCGACGCCTGGGTGGAGACCGGCCGGGTCTTCATCCGCGAGAACGGCGAGTGGCTCCACCCCTCCAACGTCACCCGCCGGTTCATCGAGCTGTACGAGGAGATCGGCCTCCCGCCCATCCGCCTGCACGACCTGCGCCACGGTGCCGCGACGCTGGCCCACGCCGCCGGAGCGGACCTGAAGGACATCCAGGAGATGCTCGGCCACTCCTCGATCGCGATCACGGCCGACACCTACACCAGCCTCCTGCCGGAGACGGACAAGGCCATCGCCGAAGCGGCGGCCCGCCTCGTGCCGCGTGCCCGCATGCCGGAGGGCACCGGCCGGGCCGAGGAGAGCGACGAGCCGGGCGGCGGTGAGGCAGCCGTCACCGGTCCGGACGGTGCCGCCTCGTCCGGCGGCGGAACGGCCGGTGGTCTCCCGTCCGCTCACGCAGCGCTCACGCAGCCCGAGCCGGAAGAGGAGTCGAAGGCGGAACCCGACTCCTCCGAGGAACCACCGGCACAGTAAAACCGCAGGTCACCCGGCCTTCACCGGATGATCCTGCGGTTTGTTCCCTGAGCCGCCTGTCGGGTTCGAACCGACGACCTTCGCTTTACAAGAGCGGTGCTCTACCAGCTGAGCTAAGGCGGCGTGTGCGGCGGCGCCGCGGGCCCGGCGGGGCCCCGGCACATACGCAGTGTGCAGTGTACCCACTTCCCGGCACCGGGCCGGAGTCCTTCTCGTGACCGCTGAAGTGCTGACAAGACATCCCCCGGCGGGTTACCGTCAGTCCACGTTCACACAGGTTCACACACGTGGAACACGACCTTTACTCGGATCGTCCGGCACGTTCCTGCCGGTGAAGGAGAGAACCGACCATGGCCTCGGTCACGTACGACAACGCCACCCGGATCTACCCGGGCACCGACAAGCCCGCGGTGGACAAGCTGAACATCGAGATCGAGGACGGCGAGTTCCTCGTCCTCGTCGGCCCCTCCGGCTGCGGCAAGTCCACCTCCCTGCGCATGCTCGCGGGCCTGGAGGACGTCAACGGCGGCGCCATCCGCATCGGTGACCGCGATGTCACCCACCTTCCACCGAAGGACCGGGACATCGCCATGGTGTTCCAGAACTACGCGCTCTACCCGCACATGACCGTCGCCCAGAACATGGGCTTCGCGCTGAAGATCGCGGGTGTGCCGAAGGACCAGATCCGCGCCAAGGTCGAGGACGCCGCGAAGATCCTTGACCTGACGCCCTACCTGGACCGCAAGCCCAAGGCGCTCTCCGGCGGTCAGCGGCAGCGTGTGGCGATGGGCCGCGCGATCGTCCGCGAGCCGCAGGTGTTCCTCATGGACGAACCGCTGTCGAACCTCGACGCCAAGCTCCGCGTCCAGACCCGCACCCAGATCGCCAGCCTCCAGCGCCGGCTGGGCATCACCACGGTCTACGTCACTCACGACCAGACCGAGGCCCTGACCATGGGCGACCGGGTGGCCGTGCTCAAGGACGGCCTGCTCCAGCAGATCGACTCGCCGCGCAACATGTACGACAAGCCCGCCAACCTCTTCGTCGCGGGCTTCATCGGCTCCCCGGCGATGAACCTGGTCGAGGTGCCGATCGCCGACGGCGGTGTGAAGTTCGGCAACAGCGTCGTGCCGGTCGAGCGCGAGGTCATCGCCGAGGCTGCTGGCAGGGGCGACAAGACCGTCACGGTCGGCATCCGCCCCGAGCACCTGGACACCGTGGGCGAGGGCAGCGACGCCGGTCTGGCCGTCACCGTCAACGTCGTCGAGGAGCTGGGCGCCGACGGTTACGTCTACGGCACCGCCCAGGTCGGCGGCGAGGCGAAGGAGCTGGTGGTCCGCGTCGGCGGGCGCGAGGTGCCGGAGAAGGGCGCGACCATCCACGTGGTGCCGCGCGCCGGCGAGGCACACGTGTTCTCCATCTCCACCGGCGAGCGCCTGACCGACTGATCACCCGAACTCAACACGGCCGATACGGGGCCCGTACGTCCGCGCGCGGCGGACCGTACGGGCCCCTGGCCGTCCCCCCGGGCCGCGGGGGAGGGCGTCCCGCTCGCGGTCCGCGTCAACACGGAGACATCTCCGCACCTGGGATTACGTGGTTCTCCTTCACTCGCGAGAGTGACTGAATGTCGTTAATCAACGACTCCTCGCTACCATCGCAGACGCCCCGCACAGCGGGCCCCCGACACCCGTCCCTTGCGAGGAGGACTCCACAGTGAACCAGGCAGCGCGCCGTATCGGCCGATCTCTCGCCCTCGTCCTCCCGGTCGTCCTGGTCCTGTCCGGGACCCTCGCCGTCACCGCCGTTCCCTGGGCACCGCGGGCGGGGACGCAGGTGCTGACCGCCTCCGCGGAGCGGGCGGCCCCCCTCGACAGACCCCGCGCCCCGCACGAGGTGGTGCGCGACCGGCTCATCGCCGAGCTCCAGCGGAAGGACCCGGGCACCGCCCTGACGAGCCTGCAGAAGGAGATCGGCCGCCGGCCGTCGCTGGCGCGGCACTGCACCTCCATCGCCCGCGCGCTGGGCCGGGCCGCGGTCGAGAAGTACGGTCCCGCGCGCGCCCACTCCTACTCCCGGCCGGTGTGCGACACCTCCTTCGCCGCGGGCGTCGCCGATATCCGCTGACCGGTGCGGCCCCGGATGTGAGGGGCGATGTGAGGGGTCTGTTCCGCCGGCCGTTTCACCGTGTGCCCCGCGCCTTCCGCCCCTGTGCCCGTGACCGCGCGGGACGGGTGCCGCAGGGGCGCGGGAGCGGTGCGCATATCGTCACCGCATGACACTCGACGACCAGCTCGCGCACACGTATCCGACCCAGGCCGTGGTCCTGGCCGGCGGCCAGGGGTCGCGGCTGCGTCCGTATACGGACGACCGTCCCAAGCCGATGGTCGAGATCCCCGGCACGGGCACCCCGATCATCGGCCACCAACTCGCCTGGCTGGCCGCCGAGGGCGTCACCGACGCCGTGGTCTCCTGCGGTCATCTCGCCGAGGTGCTCCAGGAGTGGCTGGACGGCGCCGACCTGCCGCTGCGGGTGACGACGGTCGTCGAGACCGAGCCCCTCGGCCGCGGCGGAGGGCTGAAGTACGCCGCCGCCTCCCTCCCCCGCCCCGGCGAGCCGTGGTACGCCACCAACGGGGACATCTGGACGCGTTTCTCGCTGCGGGAGATGGCCGGGTTCCACGCCGAGCGCGACGCGACCGCCACCCTCGCGCTGGCCCGCCCGCGCATCCCCTGGGGCGTCGTGGAGACCGACGAGTTCGGTCACGTCCTGGACTTCATCGAGGCTCCGCCCTCGCCCTACCTGATCAACGCGGGCGTCTACGTCTTCTCCGCGCCCTTCACCGCGATGCTGCCCAACCGCGGCGACCACGAGCGGACCACTTTCCCCCGGCTGGCACGCGAACGCGCCCTGGCGGGCTTCCCGATCCCGCAGGGCGCGTACTGGCGTGCCATCGACACCGCCAAGGACCTCAGCGAGGCCGCCAGGGAACTCGCGGACGACGGCCGTTCCCGGTAGTCCGGTCCGGGCACGGCCCGGTGTACGGCGGTGTGCACGGAACCGGCCGACCGCGGCCGGCCGGTTCCGTTCAGCCCAGCAGGCCCCCCAGCGCGCCGCCGCCGCTGCCGCCGTCGCCGGAGCCCGCTCCGCCGTCGCCCGCGTCGCCGTCGTTCTCGCCGCCGCCCGTACCGCCCGCAGCACCGGTGTCCCCGTCGCCGCCCGTACCGCCGGGACCGGTCGGGGTGCCCGCCTCGGGCGCGGGCGGGGTGGCGGGCTGCCGCGGCGCCTCCACCGTCTGCCCCTGGCTCGGCGTGCCCGGCCCTGCCCCGGCGCCGGCACCGCCCGCGCTCGGGGTGGTGTCCCCGGCACCGGGGGTGGACTGGCTCGGCGACGAGCCGCTCCCCGTCTCCGGCGGCCCGGTCCCCGTAACCGGGGTGGACGGGCTCGGACCGCCGGTGGAGCGCTGCGGCAGCGGCGAGCCCGGCTGGTTGTTGGTCAGCGGATCGCCCGGCCTGGGCACGGTGGCCAACTGCGCCGAACGCACCGCGCTGCCCAGCACCGAGCCGACCAGCAGCGTCAGACCGAGCACCACCGCGGCGACGGCCGCGCCGCGCCGCAGAACGCGCCGGCGCAGCTCCCACACTTCCGCACGCGGGCCCAGCCGGCGCCAGGCCTCGCCCGCCAGGCGCGCGTCCAGCGAGTAGTACGGCGCCCCCGCGATGATCAGCGGGCTCCAGGCGGCCAGGTAGATGAAGTCCGGGGCGTCGTACACCGGGACCGTGCGCCAGCTCACCGTCAGGATCAGGGCCGCCGACAGCAGCGTGCCCAGGCCCGCGGCGGCCCGTTGCCACAGTCCCATGAAGGTCAGCACACCGATGACGATCTGGAGGAAGGCCACGGTGAGCCCGGCGCCGACGGGGTGGGCGGCCGCGAGGTCGCGCAGCGGAGCGGCGACGGCCCACGGCTGGAGCGAGCCCAGCCAGGCCACCAGGGAGCCGCGATCGTCGCCGTCGAAGTAGACCGGGTCGCAGAGCTTGCCCATCCCGGCGTAGACAGAGACGAAGCCGAGGAGGATCCGCAGAGGCAGCAGCACGACGCCGAGGTTGATGCGGCGGTCGGGGTAGAAGCCGTGCCGGGCACGGCGGGCCTCCTCGCGCGGGCTCCCCTCCTCGTAGCCGTCGTAGCCGTCGTAGCCGTCGTAGCCGTCCGGCTCTCCGTCGTGACCGTCGTACCCGTTGTCGTACTCGCCGTCCCGGTCGTGGGCGGCGGGCTCGTACGGCTCGAAGGGGCGGAGCGGGGCGCCCGGTGCGCCGTACGCGCCCCCGGCTGGGCGTACCCCCGCGGGCAGCGGGCGCTCGGGCAGCCGGGGCGTGCGGGGGGCGATGATCCTGGGACCGCCGCCGGGGATGTCGTCGAGGGCGGGGATCACCGTGGTGCGCGGGCCGCCGTCCGGACCCGTCGCGGGGCGCGGCACCACGCGCGGCAGCACCTGCGTGGTGGCGTTGCCCGTCTCCTCCCCGTCGGCCCCGTCCATCCCGGCGCTCGCACGGCGTACCGCCTGGAGCAGCCGGGTGGCCCGTACGTCGCCGGGTTCCGTCCGGCCGCTCCACACCACGGGCGCGCGCCGCCCGGAGGCCGGGCGGCGGACCGGGACGGCACCGCGCGCCGCCGTCGGCACGCCGGCTCCGGTCAGCACGCGGCCGCGGGGCGGCGGCGAGGCGAGCCGCACCCGGAAGCTGGCGTGGTTGACGACGACCTCGGCCGGGTCGCTGGGCACCTTGACCGTGCTCAGCACCGGCTCGTCGTCGAAGAAACCGCGGGGTGTTCTGGTGTCCACACTCATCTAACCGAGTGACGGACACATAGGACACTGGCTTGACGGCCCCGATCTGTCGGGGGCCCGTCAAGGTTCGGGCCGACGCGGCACCGGCGGCACCGGACGCGCAGACGTCAGACGCGTCGGCGGCGGGCGGCCTCGTAGAGGGCGATGCCCGCGGCGACACCGGCGTTGAGGGACTCGGCCCCACCCGGCATGGGGATGCGCACCCGCATGTCGCAGGTCTCGCCGACCAGCCGGGACAGGCCCTTGCCCTCGCTGCCGACGACGATCACCAGCGGACCGTCCAGCGCGGCCACGTCCTGGATCTCGGCCTCGCCGTCGGCGGCGAGGCCGACCACGAACAGGCCCTCCTTCCGGTACGCCTCCAGGGCGCGGGTGAGGTTGGTGGCCCGCGCGACCGGAGTGCGGGCGGCGGTGCCGGCCGACGTCTTCCAGGCGCCCGCGGTCATGCCGGCCGCGCGGCGCTCGGGGACGACCACGCCGTGGCCGCCGAAGGCCGCGACGGAGCGGACCGCCGCACCCAGGTTGCGCGGGTCGGTGACGCCGTCGAGCGCGACGATCAGCGGGTCCTCGCCATCGTCGTACGCGGCCGCGGACAGGTCCTCGGGGTGGGCGTACTCGTAGGGCGGGATCTGGAGGACCAGGCCCTGGTGGTTGAGGCCGTTCGTCATCCGGTCCAGCTCGGGGCGCGGGGCCTCCATCAGGTGGATGCCACCACGGTCAGCGGCGAGCTTGAGGGCCTCGCGCACACGCTCGTCGTTGTCGATGAACTGCTGCACGTACAGCGTGCTCGCGGGCACGCCCTCGCGCAGCGCCTCGACCACCGGGTTGCGGCCGACGACCAGTTCGGAGGTGCCCTTGCCGCCGCGCCGGGCCGGGGAGCGGCGGGCGGACTGGCGGGCCTTGGCGCCCGCGACGCGGTTCTTGACGTGGCCCTTGCGCATCTCGGCGGGCGGCGTGGGGCCCTTGCCCTCAAGGCCGCGGCGCCGCTTGCCGCCACTGCCGATCTGCGCGCCCTTCTTGTTGGACGTGCGGCGGTTGGGGCGCTGGCTGTTCCCGGCCATCGGGATCACTCATCTCTTCTCGCTGCTCGGTGGAACATCGGTGGAACGGGCGGGCGGACGGGATGGTTCACGGTCGCGCTCCGGGGTTCGGAGGGGCGGGGCTCAGCGGGCGTCGCGCGAGCCCAGTTCCCAGCGCGGCCCGGACGGTGTGTCCTCGATGACCAGACCGGAGCGCTGGAGCTGGTCACGGATGGCGTCGGCGGTCGCGTAGTCCCTGCGGGCACGCGCCGCCTGGCGCTGCTCCAGGACGAGTCCGACCAGGGCGTCCACGACCGAGGCCAGTTCCTCGCCCCGCCCGGCGGAGTCGCCCCCGGCCCAGTGCGCGTCGAGCGGGTCGAGGCCGAGTACGCCCAGCATCGCCCGTACGTCGGCCAGGGCGCCGGCCACCGCGTCCTTGTCGTCCTCCGCAAGGGCGGCGTTGCCCTGCCGGACGGTGGTGTGGACGACGGCGAGCGCCTGCGGGACGCCGAAGTCGTCGTCCATGGCCGCCGCGAACTCCTCGGGCACCTCGGCGGCCGGTTCCACGGAACCGGCCCGCTCGACGGCCCGCTGGACGAAGCCCTCGATCCGGCCGAAGGCGGCCTCTGCCTCGCCCAGGGCCTCCTCGCTGTACTCGATCATCGAGCGGTAGTGCGGGGTGCCCAGGTAGTAGCGGAGCACGATGGGCCGCCACTGCCGGACCATCTCGGAGACCAGCACGGAGTTGCCCAGCGACTTGCTCATCTTCTCGCCGCTCATCGTCACCCAGGCGTTGTGCAGCCAGTAGGCGGCGAAGTCGTCGCCGTAGGCCCTGGACTGGGCGATCTCGTTCTCGTGGTGCGGGAAGACGAGGTCGACGCCGCCGCCGTGGATGTCGAAGGCGCGGCCCAGGTACTTGTGGGCCATCGCCGAGCACTCCAGGTGCCAGCCGGGGCGGCCGGGGCCCCAGGGCGTCTCCCAGCTCGGCTCGCCGGGCCTGGCGGCCTTCCACATCGCGAAGTCGCGGGGGTCGCGCTTGCCGGTCTCGCCCTCGCCGGAGGGCTGGCGCAGGTCGTCCAGGTCCTGGTTGGACAGGGAGAGGTAGCCGGGGAAGGAGCGCACGTCGAAGTAGACGTTGCCGTCGGCGGCGTAGGCGTGGCCGCGGTCGATGAGCTCACGCATCATCTCGACCATCTCGGGGATGTGGCCGGTGGCGCGCGGCTCGTAGGTGGGCGGCAGGCAGCCCAGCGCGGTGTAGGCGTCGTCGAAGGCGCGCTCGTTGGCGTAGCCGATCGCCCACCAGGGGCGGCCCCGCTCCGCGGACTTGGCGATGATCTTGTCGTCGATGTCCGTGACGTTGCGGACGAACGTCACGTCGTAACCGCGATGGATGAGCCAGCGGCGCATGATGTCGAAGTTCAGCCCCGACCGGACGTGACCGATGTGCGGGGCCGCCTGAACGGTCGCGCCACACAGGTAGATCGAGACGCGGCCCGGGGCGAGCGGGGTGAAGTCACGGATCTGCCGGGCGCTGGTGTCGTACAGGCGAAGAGTCACGGGTCAAGGGTAGTCGGAAACGCGAGAGGGTCGGTGCGGACCGGGCACGGAGCGGTCGCCGGTCACGGCCGGGCCTCGACCGGCGACCGCGGCCGCGGATTCAGCCGCGCCGGACGACCAGCGCCGTGGCGACGGCCGCCAGCCCCTCGGCGCGGCCGGTCAGGCCCAGGCCGTCGGTGGTGGTGCCGGAGACGGAAACGGGCGCGCCGACCGCTTCCGAGAGCGCCTTCCGCGCCTCCGCGCGACGCTTGCCGATCTTGGGTCGTACGCCGATCACCTGAATCGCCACATTGCCGATCTCGAAGCCTCCGGCCCGGACGATCCGGGCGGCCTCGGCGAGCAGCGCGGTGCCCGCGGCTCCGGACCACTCGGGACGGCCGGTGCCGAAGTGGGCGCCCAGATCGCCGAGTCCGGCCGCCGAGAAGAGGGCGTCGCAGGCGGCGTGCGCGGCGACGTCGCCGTCGGAGTGCCCGGCCAGGCCGTGCGTCTCCCCCTCCCACAGCAGGCCGGCGCACCACAGTTCGCGGCCCTCCTCGAAGGCGTGCACGTCCGTGCCGATGCCGACCAGCGGCAGGGCCGGAGAGGAGACGGGCTCAGAAGCCATCGGTGACCCTTCTGCGGGCGAGTACGGCCTCGGCGAGCACGAGGTCCAGGGGGCGGGTGATCTTGAATGCCTCCTCGTGGCCGGGCACCAGCACCACGGGCACGCCCAGCCGCTCGACCAGCCCGGCGTCGTCGGTGGCCCCCTCGCCCTCGCGCGGGGCGTCCGCGTGCGCCTTGGCGAGGATGGCCCGGTCGAAACCCTGGGGGGTCTGCACGGCGCGCAGCAGGGACCGCTCGGGGGTGGCCACGACCGGTTCGGGCTCCCCGGCCGGAGTGCCGGGCGCGATCCGCTTGACGGTGTCGGCCACGGGCAGCGCGGGGACGACGGCGGGCGCCCCGGCCCGTACGGCGGCGACCACGGCCTCCACCGTCTCCACCGGGACCAGCGGGCGGGCGGCGTCGTGGACGAGGACGGTGTCGACGTCGCCGGGCAGCGCCGCCAGCCCGCGGGCGACCGACTCCTGACGCGTTCCGCCGCCGGTGACGACGATCACCTCGGTGTCGCCGGCGGACTGGGGCAGGGGGTGCTCGTCCAGGAGCGTGCGGACGGCCGCGGCGCCGTCGGGCGGCGCCACGACGACCACGAGCGAGACCGTGCGGGCGCGGGCGACCGCGCGGACGGCGTGGACGAGCATCGGGGCGCCGCCGAGCGGGCGCAGCGCCTTGGGGGCGCCGCGGCCGAGCCGTATGCCGCGGCCCGCGGCGGGGATGACCGCCGCGGTGCGGGGGGACGGCGCGCCGCACGTCGCTTCTGCGTGCCTGGTTTCGTCTGGCATTGGTCGCCCGTTCAGGTTTGTTTCCTCAATGGGAGTGGGTATGGCACTCAGCGTGCCGGGTGCGAAGCCCCGACCGGACCCTTCCGTGACGACCGGTCGAGCAGCCGCCCGGACCTGGCAGTTCCAGTACCGGGCAGTCGGGCGGCGAGCGTCTCGGGTGGCCCGTACGACCCACTACAACCGCATTCCGGCAGTCACGGGCGGAGAATCCGGCCGGATCTCCGC
>NZ_JAJFAU010000012.1:0-9062 GCF_022614595.1 Streptomyces sp. CNQ085 | reverse complement strand
GAACTCTACTACGGCAGATCTCCGCGCAGTTCCGCGACATGCCGCAGCGCCCGGTGACGGCCCACACCGTCGCCCCGGGCACCGCGGCGCTCCTCATGTCCTCACGTTCGCCGACCGGTCAACGGCCGATGCCGCGCCCGTGCTCGTCGTGTCGTGCGCGCCGTCGCCGTCCGGCGGATGGCGGACATCCGCCACAGGGGCCGCCGACCCGCGCTCGGGCCGACACCGTCCGGCTCAGGACGCCAGGACTTCGTCCAGCAGCGTCTCGGCCTTGTCCTCGTTGGTGTTCTCCGCGAGAGCCAGCTCGCTCACCAGGATCTGGCGCGCCTTGGCGAGCATCCGCTTCTCACCGGCGGAGAGGCCGCGCTCGCGCTCCCGGCGCCACAGGTCGCGCACGACCTCGGCGACCTTGATGACGTCGCCGGAGGCGAGCTTCTCCAGGTTCGCCTTGTACCGGCGGGACCAGTTGGTCGGCTCCTCGGCGTAGGGCGCGCGGAGCACCTCGAAGACCCGGTCGAGGCCGTCCTGGCCGACCACGTCACGCACGCCGACGAGCTCCGCGTTTTCCGCCGGGACGCGCACCTCCAGGTCGCCCTGGGCGACCTTCAGAACCAAGTAGGTCTTGTCCACGCCTTTGATCTGGCGAGTTTCGATAGCCTCGATCAGCGCGGCCCCGTGATGGGGATAGACCACGGTGTCGCCAACCTTGAACGTCATGTGACAGGTACCCCTTCCGTGGCTATCCAGGGTAACACGGGAACACCCTCCCCTGAATGGCGTTTTCGCAGGTCAGGGCATATCTCAGGGCTTGACAACAACGCCCGGATCGTGCTGCGGGAGCCCTCGGAGAACAGGAATCCGCAGGTCGGAGGGGGTGCACCGGGGGCGGGAATCGCAACGGAAGCACTCCCTAGAGCTTGACCGAAACACCCGTACGTCCGTTTTGTCGGTATCGTTGATCCGGCCGAACGGCCGGAACCGAATTGATCAGCACGGGGGTGAACGGCCCCGGGGGATGTTTTCCGGCGAACTTCCCCGCCTCCTTCGCCGGCACTTCCCCGGAATGCTCGTAATCGTTCGTACGGACGCACAGCCGATATTCCGCGGAAGGCGTCCCCGCCGGCTCCCGCCCGTCTCCCCGGCTCCGCACGGAAACCTCCCCGCCCCCCGCACACCGGCCCGGACTTCCCGCCCGCGCGCCGGGAATCCGGCACTCGGATGCCCGTGGGGCGGGTCGGGTGCGGAGGCGTTTCACCGGGTCGGTACGCTGAGCCCGCCGACAGACCCATCCATCCCGCTAGGAGTTGCCGCCGCCGTGAGCAGCAGCCTTCGACGCGGCGCCCTCGCCGCCAGCTCTCTCGCGCTCTCGATCGCGTCCCTGACCGCCTGCGGGGCCGGGCCGAACGCGCAGAGCCTGACCATCAACCCCGACAACGCCTCGGCCGAGGTCGACGACATCAAGGTCCAGAACGTCAATGTCGTCACCTCCGAGGACGGCTCCGGCCCCGCTTCCGTCTCGGCGCGCATCTTCAACGGCGGCACCGAGGACGAGACGCTGGAGTCCGTCATGGTGGACGGGCAGCGCGTGGAGCTGAGCCCGGCCGAGGGCGAGCAGGAGCTGACCGTCCCCGCGGGCGGCTCCCTGGCGCTCGGCGGCGAGGGCCACGCGTCCGCGATCATCGACGACCCCGAGCAGGCCGGCGTCGAGGCCGGGAACGCCCAGCCGCTGGTCTTCGAGCTCAGCTCGACCGGCCGGGTGGAGCTGCGCGCCACCGTCGTCCTGGCCGAGGGCACCTGGAAGGACTTCGGTCCCAGCGGCGCCCCGGCGCCCACGGAGTCCGCCCTGCCCGACCCGGGCGCCTCCCCCACCGGGACCGGGGGCCCCGCCGAGGAGGACGACTCCGACCCCCAGGACCCGGGCGCCAACGACAGCGGTGACGACGACACCCAGGGCGAGATCGGCTCCCCGCAGGAGGACGGCGGCACCGAGGACACCGGAGGCCAGTGACCTCCGCTCCCGGCCGGCGCGCGGACGCCGGCCGGGGTACGACGCGGGTGGGGCCGCTCCCGGTCGGGAGCGGCCCCACCCGCGTCGTACCACGCCGGTCCCGTCATCGACCGGTCACGGGCCTGTCACGGCTCGAACTTGTAGCCCAGCCCCCGCACCGTCACCAGATAGCGGGGTGCGCTCGGGTCCGGTTCGATCTTGGCGCGCAGCCGCTTGACGTGCACGTCAAGTGTCTTGGTGTCGCCGACGTAGTCCGCGCCCCAGACCCGGTCGATGAGCTGCATACGGGTCAGCACGCGCCCGGCGTTGCGCAGCAGCATCTCCAGCAGGTCGAACTCCTTCAGCGGCAGGTCGACCTTGGCGCCGGAGACCGTCACCACGTGCCGGTCCACGTCCATCCGCACCGGCCCGGCCTCCAGCGCCTGCGGGGCGGCCTCCTCCGGCTCGCCGCGCCGCCGCAGCACGGCCCGGATGCGGGCCACCAGCTCGCGGGAGGAGAAGGGCTTGGTCACGTAGTCGTCGGCCCCTATCTCCAGGCCGACGACCTTGTCGATCTCGCTGTCCTTGGCGGTCACCATGATGACCGGCACGTTGGAGCGGCCGCGGAGCTGGCGGCACACCTCGGTGCCGGGCAGGCCCGGCAGCATCAGGTCGAGCAGCACCAGGTCGGCGCCATTGCGCTCGAACTCCTCCAGCCCGTCCGGGCCGGTGGCCGCGATGGCCACCTCGAAGCCTTCCTTGCGCAGCATGTACGACAGTGCGTCGCTGAACGATTCCTCGTCCTCGACGACGAGCACTCGGGTCACGGGAGGACCTCCGGGGCGGGATCAGGGTGGTGATCGGTGGAGTCGTGGTGGGGTCGGTGGGTCCCGCGGGAAAGGCCGCGGGGTGTGGTGGCGGCCCGGTGGGAGGCCCGGTACGGGGGCGCGGGGCCGTCGGCTGTGCCGTACGGGTAGGGGTCGTCGTACACGGGGGCCCGGGGCCCGCCGGGTCCGTCCGGGCGGTCCGGGTCGATCGGGCCGTCGGGTCCGTCCGGGCGGTCCGGATCCGGACCGGCTCCGTGCACGTCGCCGCCCGTACCGTCCCCGGCACCGTCGCCGTCGTCGTCCTCGCCGAAGTCCGCCGGTTCGCGCAGCGCTCCGGCGGTCCGTGCCCTCTCCAGCCTCCGGGCTTCGGCACGCTCACGCGCGCTGGCCGCCTCCGGCAGACGCAGGGTGAAGGTGGAGCCCTGGCCCTCCGCGCTCCACACCGTGACCTCCCCGCCGTGCGAGGCGGCCACGTGCTTGACGATGGCCAGGCCCAGACCGGTGCCGCCGGTGGCCCGGGAGCGGGCCGGGTCGACGCGGTAGAACCGCTCGAAGATGCGGTCCTTGTCCTTGTCCGAGATGCCGATGCCCTGGTCGGTCACCGCGATCTCGATCATGTCCCCGCCCGGGGCGGCCACCCGGCGTCCGGCGATGCCCACCCGGGTGCGGGCCGGGGAGTAGTTCACGGCGTTCTCCACCAGGTTGCCCAGTGCCGCCGCGAGCTGGCCCCGGTTGCCCCACACGTGCAGGTCGGCGGTGCCACCGGTGGCCATGGTGATCTGCTTGACACCGGCCGCCTGGCGGCAGCGGTCGATGGCCTCGGCCACCAGCTCATCCACCCGGACCGGTTCGGAGTCCTCCAGCGGATTGTCGTTCTGCACCCGGGAGAGGTCGATCAGCTCCTGGACGAGGCTGGTCAGGCGAGTCGCCTCGGTCTGCATGCGCCCGGCGAAGCGCTCCACCGCCTCCGGGTCGTCGGAGGCGTCCATCACGGCCTCCGACAGCAGCGACAGCGCGCCGACCGGGGTCTTCAGCTCGTGGCTGACGTTCGCCACGAAGTCGCGCCGCACCGCCTCGATGCGGCGGGCCTCGGTCAGGTCCTCGACCAGCAGCAGCACCAGACGCGAGCCCAGGGGCGCCACCCGCGCGGAGACCGCCTGGGCCTCCCCGCGGCCCGCGCCGCGGCGCGGCAGGTCCAGCTCGACCTGGCGGATCTCACCGTCGCGGCGGGTGTCCCGGGCCATCTTGAGCATCGGCTCCACCGTGAGCCTCCCGCCGCGCACCAGCCCGAGGGCGTACGCCGCCGAGCTGGCCTTGACCACGGCGTCGGCCTCGTCGAGCACCACAGCGGACGAGCGCAGCACGGACAGCACGGTGTCCACTCCGGGCGGCAGCACGGCCTCGGTGTGCAGCGAGCTGCGCGTGGGACGGGACTGCTCGCGCTCGCTCCAGCGGAACGCGAGCATCGCGAACACGCCGGTACACACCCCGGCGATCGCTGCCGCTGCGGCGACTGCCGCGTTCACGTCCATGCGTCCAGGTTATGCGGGCTCCGGAAGGCCACCCCAGCCGTTCGGGCACCTGCTCGAACAGACGTCTCCGAGAGTTCACGCCAGTGTCGGCACCGGTTCACTTGGCCGGGCGGAAGCGGACGTGTTTCGGACAGAACGTGGGAGCGTAGGGGAGAACCGGGGCCCGCGCGCTCTTCGCGGAAGGCCCGCGGCCCTACGGTCACGTCATGCGAGGGGAAGGAAAGTCATGCGGGACGCGTACCACGAGGAGCTGGACTCGATCGGCGACAGCCTGGTCGAGATGGCCCGGCTCGTCGGCTCCGCGATCGGTCGCGCCACCACGGCGATGCTGGACGCGGACCTCAATCTCGCCGAGAGCGTGATCGCGGCGGACGAGAAGGTGGACGCCCTCCAGCGGGATCTGGAGACCAAGGCCATAAACCTGCTGGCCCGGCAGCAGCCGGTCGCCACCGACCTGCGGATCGTCGTCACCTCGCTGCGGATGAGCGCCGACCTGGAGCGCTCCGGCGACCTGGCCCAGCACGTCGCCAAGGTCGCCCGGCTGCGCTACCCCGAGTCGGCGGTGCCGCGCGACCTGCACGCGACCATCCTGGAGATGGGCCAGCTCGCGCAGCGCCTGATGGCGAAGACGGGCGAGATCCTGATCACCAAGGACGTCGACCTGGCGCTCCAGCTGGAGCAGGACGACGACGCCATCGACCTCCTCCACCGCGCCCTCTTCCAGCACCTGATGGACGACCGCTGGAAGCACGGCATCGAGACGGCCGTGGATGTCACCCTGCTGGGCCGCTACTACGAGCGCTTCGCCGATCACGCGGTCTCGGTCGCGCGCCGCGTGGTCTACCTGGTCACCGGCGACTACGCGGACGAGGTCGACCCGGCGACCGCCGCGACCGCCGCGGCCGGCACGGAGAGGGCCCCGGCCGGGGACGCGTGACCGCGGGCACGGGCGCGGAGGGCGGGGCGCGCGGAGGGCGCGGAGCGCCCGCCATCCGGGCCCGTGCGCCCCGGCCCGCGAGCACGCGGTACGCGCCTCCGCACGCCGTTGACGCGCCCGTCGGTGCGGGCCGTCAATGGGTGGCGAGCCGGTGACAGCCGGCGAGACGCGGAGGAGGCACACATGACGGACTTCCCGACTCCACCCACCACGGCCGAGCGCTCCGGCGAGAGGCCCTCGCCGCCCGTACCGGGGGCCTGCGGCTGCGGCTCGGGCTGCTCGTGCGGCTGCCAGTCCGGCGGTTCCTGCCAGTGCGGCGGCGGCTGCTGACCCTTCGGAGCGCCTGCCGGTGCGTACGCCGCACCGAAGCGGGAAGCGGCCCGTCACAGCTCCCTGGCCGCGTCCTCTTCCTCCTCCGCCGTGCGCTGGAGGGTGCCGAGCACGGCGGCCGGGTCGCCGTCGGCCAGTACCGACTGGCCGACGTAGAGGCCGATCTCCCGGCTGACCTTCGCCCAGGACACCTTGTTGGCCGGGAAGAACTCCGCGGCTCCGAGCTGGTCCAGGAAGGGCCGTATCCGCTTGTGCCGCTCGCCGCCGCGCATCCGGTCCGAGGCGGACACGGTGACCGGCAGCGTGTGGTAGCGGTCGGCGAACGCGAACTGGTTCTCCACGTCGTAGACGTGGTCGAGGAACGCGGCGACCGCGGCCCGGTTGCCCTCCCGGCGGAAGGCGATCATCCAGCTCGCGGACCCGGTGGTGGTGTCCGCGAGCCCGTCGCGGCCGGGCAGCGGGGCCGTCCCGTAGTCGGTCTTCTTCCGGTCGGCCTGCCGTATCAGGGACAGATCCCCGTTGAGCATTCCCACGTGCCCGCCGGTGAACAGGTTGAACAGTCCCTGACGGTTGGTGACACCGGGATTGACCGTGGTCAGGCCCTGGTCGACGAGCTCGTCGCGGAGCCATCCCAGGGCCTCGACGTTGGCCGGGGCGTTGATGGTGTACATGCCGCCGTCGCCGGTGTAGCCGCCGCCGTTGCCCAGCATCCAGGTCATGGCCTCGGTGGGCGCCTCCTCGCTGCCGAGCGGCAGCCCGTAGGGTACGTCCACGCCTGCCGCCTTGAGCACGACGGCGGCCTGCCGCAGCTCCTCCCAGCTCCGCGGCGGCTCCTGCGGGTCCAGACCGGCCTCGGCGAAGAGGGCGCGGTTGTAGAAGAGGAGCTGGATGTCGGCGGTGAACGGCATCGCGTACGGCACGCGGCGCAGCTCGCCCGCCGTGCTGAGGGCGGGGACGAAGTCGGCCTGGACGGGTATGGACAGCACGTCGTCGGCCCGGTGGAGCCGCTCGGCGGCCGCGTGGTCGGCGAAGGAGTCGATCTGCGCCAGGTCCGGGGCCCGGCCGTTCCCCACCATCTCCGCGACCTTCTGCTCGGCCTTGCCCGGGGTGTGGACGGAGACCTTCACCCTGATGCCGGGGTTCTTCTTCTCGAACGAGGCGACCACCCCGTCCCAGTAGTCCTGGGTGGGGTTGTTCCCCTCCAGGTCCCCGTGCTCCGACGCGACCATCGTCAGGGTGAGGTCATCGGTGCGGGACGCTCCGCCTCCGCTGCCACACCCGGTCGCCGTCAGTGCGACAGATCCGGCCGCCCCCGAAGCCAAGCCCAGGAACCGTCTTCTTCGCATCTGTGTGCCACTCCTCACTCAACCGGTACCGCTCCCGCGCCGGCGTTCACCGGGAGCCACACCTGGCACCGATTCGGGGGCCGGAGCACGGCACCCCCTGAAAGCCATCGCAGGGTGGCTGAAAAGTAACGGTCAGTCCGCATCGCGACCACCCTGTTGAGCGGACCGATACGCAAACGAGTCCGATTCCCCGTGTTCGCGCCCGATGGGCGGCGGGGTGGCGCGTCACCCGCGCCCCCACCCTCGCGGAGAAGCCGCACGGGGACGAGAAAGAGCCTTCCCTCCTCTCCCATGTCATCTAAGGAGAGTTACTATGAAATCGGACCTACGGGACGAGCGAGGGAGTTCGACCGGAGTAGCCGACTTGGGCGGAAAGCCCCGGCTTCCGCCGAGGCCGACATCGACGGTCGGGCTGAGAGGCCGGAAGGTGGTGACACCGGAAGGCGACCTCCACGACCTGATCCGGACAATGCCGGCGCAGGGAGCCCGCCCCGTGGGTTCACCCATGCCACGGGCCGCGCCGCCGATGGAGAGCCGCGCACCTGACGGCCCCGCGTCGGCCCCGGCACCGCCGCGTGGACGGCGTCCTGCGTGCTGGTCGGCGAAGGGCCGAGCCGGACGCGGCTCCGGCAGCGCACCGAACCGCCGACCGTGGAATCGCGGGCAGTGTTCTCTACCTGCCAGGCACCAACTACGACCCTCCTCGGTGATCGCTATCAGAACGACGGATTTCGGCCATATACCAGTCCAAGGCCCAGCGACCGAGCCGGAATGTGCTGTGCTCACCTCGACCTATCATCACGCGATGGATGCAGGCGTCCCAGCACAGCACAGAGGGGCGGCCAAAAGGCACACCGCGCATACGACAGTCACGCAGGTTGCCGCTACAGTGACAGATTGCGGACTTGGGTCGCGACACCGGGGGGGGTCCTGATGATGCATGGGCAGCTGCTCTGCTATGGCGCTGCGGGAGGGGCACTGGTGTCACTCGTGACGCTCTACAAACACCTGCAATTGCGGAATCAGTGGCCCTGGAAGGTGAAGAACGGGCCAACCAGACCGATGTACTTCACCGGTGAGATCATACGAGTTTTATTAGGTGCGGGTGTTGCATGGGGGCTCGCCGCAACAGAACAATTGGGTGCATTCGGGGCGATCTTGGTTGGCGCGGGGGCGCCAGCCATCCTTGACAAGTGGCAGAGAGCAGCGCCCGGGCTCCCGGCGGCTCAGCAATCGGCGATGACGGAAAAGCCTCAACAGCCAGGAGATAACATCCCTGGCGCAACAAGGACGGCCGTAGGTCGTCCAGCTGCTGAGGAAGGTGGCGCATAAGAATGGGAGCTCGATTCTTAGACGCCCTGACCCATAACGGTCCGGGGTACGAATTGACTCAGAGTGAAGCATGGACTGATCCACGCTCGGGCACCAGCCGATTCCTCGACGCTTTGACTCACAGTGGCCCAGGTTACTCACTTCCACCTGTGATGGAAGTGAGTAGGTTCGCCGAACTGAAGCGCCGTAAGGTCCGAGACCTCCATGACGCCCTGCTGGAAGGGTTCGAGTACTTCTTCTACGCGATAGGGTACCTGGAAGCTGCGTCTCGCGCGAAGGATACGGAAGAAAAAAAGAAGCATCGTGAATCTGCCATGGAATGCATGCGCACTTACCTGCGGCATTCGGATGACTCAATAGGCTTGGCATTAGAGGCGGCGCGGCAGTCTCTGGGCCCCCTTGACCTGCGCTCCAGGATCATGCTGAACCGACTTGATCGCATTCTCCGAAGGCTGAACAATGCAGCCAGAAATCTCTTGACAGCCTTAGAAAGATCTGGGAAACGCAGAGAGCGAATAGCTGATCAATCACAAGCGGCGGTCAGGCGGGTAAAACGCTCCATGAGCTTCCTGTCCCACGCTGTAGCCCGGTGAGGAGAAACCTGCTGGGCTCCACGAAGTCCGGGACACATCACCCTATGTGCGCGCAGGGCTTGGTCAAGTTCCGGAGTCGTGCGGCTGGGTCGGGCTGTGACCGGTTGGGGTGCATAGCAGAGCAGGCACGGGCTTCGTGATCATTGGGGTGTCGAAGCTCAACGATCATGAGGTGGCC
>NZ_JAJFAU010000110.1 GCF_022614595.1 Streptomyces sp. CNQ085 | reverse complement strand
TCGGCGGGCGGCACGGCGGGAGTCGTGGCGGACATCGGCGCTTTCCGCCTCAGCTCTTCCATGCCTTGACCGCGGCGGACTCGAGCTTCTCGGCGGTGCCCTCCGGGTCGGAGGGGTCGCGCAGGAAGTCCTGGAGGAGCTTCCACTCGCCGGCGCCCTGGGTGCCGCCGAAGGCGGCCGGAGCCTGGTCGGACATGTCGAACCGCACCCCGTCGCCGGCCTCCACCAGGGACTGTGCGATCTGCCGGGTGGTCTCGTCCTGGTACGCGTCCAGGTCCAGGGCCTCGTTGGGGGAGATGAAGCCGCCGGCCCCGGCCCACACCCCGGCGGCCTCCGGGGTGGCCAGGAACTCCACGAACTTCATGCCGGCGTCGGTGTTCTCCCCGTCCTTGAGGACGACCGCCGCGTCCCCGCCGCCGACCACCGGCGGCTCGCCGCCGTCCACGGCCGGGAACGGGAAGAACTTGGCCTCCTCGCCGACCTTCTTGCCGAACTGCCCGCTGATCAGGCCCGCGACGAAGTCGCCCTCGTAGACCATGCCCGCCTTCGGGTCGTCGCCGAAGACCTTCTCGACGGACTCGGGGAAGTCCGTGCGCAGCGCGCCCGCGCCGCCGCCCTCCACCAGTTCCTCGTCGCCGAAGAGCTCGCCGAGGGTGGTCAGGGCCTTGACGACGGAGGGGTCGGTCCAGGGGATCTCGTGGGCGGCGAGCCTGTCGTACATCTCCGGACCCGCCTGGGAGAGGTAGATGTTCTCGAACCAGTCGGTGAGCGGCCAGCCCGCCTCGCCCGCCACGGAGAAGGCGGCGACTCCGGAGTCGGAGAGGGTCCGGCCGGTCTCCAGCATCCCGTCGTAGTCCTCGGGCGGGGCGACGCCGGCCTGCTCGAAGGCCTCGGGGCCGTACCAGACGGTCGACTTGTTGGAGGCCTTGAAGTACAGGCCGTAGAAGATGTCGTCGACCGTTCCGTACTCCTTCCACACCGGGGCGAAGTGGTCGCGCGCGCGGTCGTCGGCGGTCTTCGACAGCGGCTTGAGCCAGCCCTTGTCGGCGAACTGCTCGAGCACGCCGACCTGCGGGACCATCACCACGTCCGGCGCGCTGCCGCCCTGGATCTTGGAGCCGACGACCGTTGAGACGTTGTCGCCGGTGGAGACGAACTTCATCTCGGCACCGGTCTTCTCGGTGAAGGCGTCCATCACCTTCTGGAAGTTCTTCTGCTCCACGCCGGTCCACACCCCGGCGACCGTGACCGTCTCGCCCTTCAGTTCCTGGCCGCCCTTGTCGCCGCCGGTGGTGGTGTCCCCGCCGCCGCAGGCGGACGCGGTAAGGGTGAGTACGAGCGCCGCCGCACCGGCGGCCGCAACGCGTTTGGCGGTACGGCCTGTGCTGTCTGCTGTGTTCACGGTGTCCTTCTCGGAGTCGGCCGGCCCGGGGGGCCGGAAGGGCGGATGGTGCGGGGAGTCCGGGAGGTCAGCGGGGCGCGGACGCGGGGCCGGTGACGCGGGACCGGGCCGGGCCGCCGGACATCGCCCGCCGGTTGCCGGGCGGCAGCCCGCCCTTCCCGCCGCGGCCGCCGGCGAAGTGGAACCTCGCCGGTGCCGGTGCCGGTGCCGTCCAGGAAGCCGCGGACGTAGACCTGGTGGACCACCGCGTCCCGCCACCGGCTCCGGGACGCGGCGGGAGGCCGTGGTCGGTCGTGGCCGTGAGTATCACTCGTGACCCCGTTCCTGCTCGCGGAGAGCATGGTTCGTGAGCCGTCGTTATGCATTTATGTTATGTACAGGTGTCGTCGAGGTGTCAACGTATGGTCGGGAAGCTGCCCTGTATGCCCTGGTATATCCGGGTCGGGATCGCCGTAAGGTGTCGAGGAGGGATGATCCTTACATAACATGTATGCAGGAGAAGGGATGTGGCGCCGGGGAAGGAATCAGTCCTCGCCGGCGACGGACCGCAGCTCGCGCACCAGCCGCGCGACCGCCTGCCGCGGGGTCTGTCGCCCCGCCATCGCGTCGTGCACCACCGCCTGCACCACCAGGCTCACCTGGTCGTAGCGCGGGCTCTTGGGGCGCGGCTCGGCCGCCAGCACGCTCTCGCGCAGAGTGGGCAGATGGGGGAAATCGCGCACCAGCTCGGGGTCGGAGTACAGCGACTCCCGCACCGGGGGCAGCGCCCCCTCGGTGAGCACCCGGCGCTGCACCTGCTCACCGGTCAGGTACGCGATCAGGCCGGCCGCCGTCTCAGGGTGCCGGGAGCGGGAGCTGACCGCCAGGTTCGAGCCGCCCAGCACGCTGACGCCCGGACCGTCCGGGCCGGGCAGCGGCACCACCTCGAACCTCCCGGCCACCTTCGATCCCTCGCCGCCGGCCAGCGCGTACACGTACGGCCAGTTGCGCAGGAAGAGCAGCCGCCCGTCCTGGAACGCCTGCCGCGACTCCTCCTCCTTCCAGGTCAGTGACTCCTCCGGAATCCAGCCCTCGCGCACCCCGTCGGCCAGGAAGGCCAGCCCCTCCGCCGTCGCCCCGGAGTCGGCCGTCACTGTCGCGCCCTCGTCGCCGAGGAACGAGCCGCCCGCCGAGCGCACCGCCTCGGTGGCGTTGGCCGTCAGCCCCTCGTACGGCAGGAACTGTCCCGCGTAGCCGTCCAGTCCGTGCTGGGGGGCGACCTCCCTCGCCAGCCGCTCCAGCTCGCCCCAGGTGCGCGGCGGCCGCTCGCCCTCCACCGCCAGTACGTCCGCGCGGTAGTACAGCAGCCCGGCGTTGGTCACGTACGGCACCGCGTACAGCCGCCCGCCGAAGGTGGCGGTGTCCACCACCGGCCGCAGGAAGGCCTCCAGCGGGAAGCGGCCGGGGGCCACCGGGGCGATCCAGCCCGCCGCCGCGAACTCCGAGGTCCAGGCCACGTCGATGTTGAGCACGTCGAAGCGGGAACTGCCCGAGCGCAGACCGGTGACCATCTGGGCGCGGGTCTCGTCGGCGGAGTCCGGCAGCTCCATCAGCGTGGCCTCCTCGCCCGGGTGCGCGCGGTTCCAGTCCTCCAGCACCGGATCGAGGTAGTCGGTCAGATCCCCGGCGGTGACCAGGGTGACCGGGCCGCGCCCCCCGGTGCGCGGGACCGGCTCGGCGGGCCCCCCGCCGGCCGGCGAGCCCGGTCCGGCGTAACCCGCCAGCACCACGGTCGCGGCCAGGAGCCCCCTCCCCGCGGCCCGCGTCCACCGCATAGGTCCCTCCCAGCGCACCGGTTGTGCGCGACCGACCCGGCGGCCGGCGAGCACCGGACGCTCATATATACCCGTTGGCCATGGGCGATACTAGACGCCGACCGACAGACAGCCGGCGCACCGCCGACCGGGCCGCCGCCGCCCGGAGGGGTGGCCGGCCAGGCACCGGCCCGGCACGGGACGGGGAGGAGGAGTGCGCGCGTGCGTCTGCCGCTCCTGGCCCTCCTGGCGGCCGGTTCCGCCCACGGATACGAGCTCAAGGGCGCCCTTGAGAAGCTGCTGGGCGCCGCGTACCCTCAGCCGAACGTCGGGCAGATCTACGTCACGCTGGGCAGGCTGGAGAAGTCGGGGCTGATCGAGGGCGAGGACGTCGCCCAGTCCACCCGGCCCAACAAGCGGATCTACCGGCTCACCGACGCGGGGCGCGAGGCGGTGCGGGCGTGGTTCGAGGAGCCGACCGACGAACCCCGGGTGCGCGACGAGTTCTTCATGAAGCTCGCGATCGCCCCGCAGACCGGCCTGGCCGACCAGATCGCACTGATCAACAAGCAGCGCCGCCAGTACCTCAACACCATGCGCGAGCTGTCCCGGCTCGCCGCGGCCGAGGACCGGGACAACCGGGTGGCGCAACTGCTGATCGAGGGCGCGATGCTGCACCTCCAGGCCGACCTCGACTGGCTGGAACGCTGTCAGGAGGAGTTGGAATGAGCCGTTCCCGGGCACCGGCCGGACCGGACCCCGCCGCACCGGCGGACCCGCCCCCTCTCCTGCGGGCCGAGGGCCTGGTCAAGACCCACCACGGCGAGGGCACCCCCGCCAGGGCGGTGCGGGGTGTGGACCTGACCGTCTCGCGCGGCGAGTTCGTCGCCGTCACCGGCCCGTCCGGCGCGGGCAAGTCCACCCTGCTCCACCTGCTCGGCGGACTTCAGAAGCCGGACGCCGGCAGCATCTGGTTCGACGGCACCCGCCTGGACTCCTACGGCGAGTCCCAGTGGGCGGTGCTGCGCCGCCGCCGCATCGGCATCGTCTTCCAGTTCTTCAACCTCGTCTCCAACCTCACCGTCGCCGACAACGTCGAACTGCCCGCCCTGCTGGCCGGCACCAGCCCCAGGGGCGCCCGCGCCGACCGCGCCGAACTCCTGGCCGAACTCGGCCTGGAGGGCAAGGAGCGCAGCATGCCCGGCGAGCTGTCCGGCGGTGAGCAGCAGCGTGTCGCCCTGGCCCGCGCCCTGGTCAACCATCCGGACCTGCTGCTGGCCGACGAACCCGCGGGCAGCCTCGACAGCCGCGGTACCCGCGAGGTGCTGCGCCTGCTCTCCCGCTTCCACGGACGCGGCCAGACCATCGTGCTGGTCACCCACGACGCCCGTATGGCCAGCGCCGCCGACCGCGTGATCAGCTTCTTCGACGGCCGCATAGCCGACGACGCCGCCCTGGACGCGGGCGGCCCGGATGCGCGGCGGCGCGGCAAGGGCGTGGCCGGCGTACTGGAACTGAAGGACTGAGACGGCGTGCGCGCCACCCTGCGCTGGGTCCACGCCGACTTGCGGGCGCACCGCGGCGAGGCGCTGTTCACCGTCCTGGCCACGGCCGGGATCATCGCCTCCCTGCTGCTCGCCGGCGCGCTGTTCTCCTACACGGCCGACCCCTGGCAGCGGGTCTTCACCCAGTCCGAGGGCGCGCACGTATGGATCCACACCCGCGACGGCGCCCGGCCGGAACGGCTGCGCGACCTGGAGGGCGTCGCGGGAGTGTCCGGCCCCTTCCGCACCGCCCGCACCACAGTGGAACTGGGCGGCGCGCGGGCGAGCGCGGAACTGCGCGTCACCGGACCCGAACCGCCCGGAGTGGGACGTCCGCTGATCACCGCGGGCCGCTGGCCGGCCGCCGGCGCCGCCGACGAGATCGTCCTGGAGGGCTCCCTCGCCCGCGCCCTGTGGGCCGAACCGGGCGACGCCCTCGCCGTACGGGGGGCGCGCGGCACCGAGCACACGCTGCGCGTCGTCGGAGTCGCCGACACCGCCGAACCCCGCTACGCCCCCGGCGACACCCCCGGCACCGGCTGGCTGCCGGAAGAGGGACTGGAGACGGTCCAGCCCGACCCCGGGCGCACCGGGCAGACCGTCGGGCTGCGCCTGGAGGACCCCGGCGACACCGACTTCATGGTCCAGCGCGCCGTCACCGCTCTCGGCACCGACCAGGTCTCGCAGGTCACCCGCTGGCAGCAGGCCCGCGCCGACGCCGAGGGCGAGGGGCGGCTGCTCGGCCTGCTCCTGGCGCTCTTCGGACTCGGCGCGCTGCTCGCCGCCGCTCTGGCGGTCGCCGGGGCGATCAGCACCCGTGTCCACGGTCACCTGCGCGACATCTCCGTACTGAAGGCCATCGGCTTCACCCCCGCCCAGGTCGTCCGCGTCTTCCTCGTCCAGCACCTGGGCTTAGCCCTCCTCGGCGCCGCCTGCGGTGCGGCCGTCACCGAACTGCTGGGCGCGCGCGTCCCCGGCCGCATCGGCGAGGCGGTGGACGTGTGGCGGCAAATGCCCGGCCACACCTGGACGGTGCTGGCCACCACCGGCGCCTCCGTCCTCTTCATCGCCACCGCCACCTCGCTGGCCGCCTGGCGCGCCGGGCGGGTGCCGCCCGTTCCGGTGGCGCGTACGGCGGTGCCGCGCGGCCTGGGCCCGCTGACCCCGCCCGAGCGGCGCGCCCTGGGCCGGGACGTGCCGCCCGCCCTTGTCCTCGGCTGGCGCGGCGCGTTCTCCGGCCGGGCCCGCTCGCTGGCCGCCGTCGGGCGCCTGGCCGTGCCACTGGCCATGATCACCGCCGCGCTGGGCGCCTGGGCCACCGTGGACCGCTTCCACGGACGCCCGGAGGAGATCGGTCTGCCCGCCGCCCTCACCGAGCGGCTGCTGGCCGCGCATCCCGATGTCACCGCCGTCCACCCCGGCGCGGAGGTCGAGGCCCTCGTCCCCGGCCAGACCGCCACCATCACCCTGCGCGGCCTGGGCACCGACGCCGACCCCTATCCCTTCGCCCTCGCCGAGGGCCGCCTCCCCGACGGCCCGGACGAGGCCGTCGCCGGACAGGGACTGCTCGACCTGCTGGACGTGCGCGTCGGCGACTGGGTGCGGATGACAGTCCAGGGCCGCCCGCAGATTCTCCACATCACCGGCCGCTCCATCGAGCCCGAGGACGGCGGACGGGTGATCTCCACCTCCCTGGACAACCTCGACCTGGGCGACGGCCCGGGCCCGGCCGCACCCGACCTCCACCACCTCCTCCTGCGCGACGGCGCCGACACCGGCCAGGTCGGCGCCGACCTGGCCGCCTCCTCCGGCGGGCGGCTGGAGGTGCGCGAGCCGGCCAACCCCGCCGACGAACTGGCCGGGGTGCGCGGCGTCCTCGCCGGACTGATCGCCGTCCTCGCCCTGATCGGCCTCACCGAACTGTCCACCGTCATCGGTGCCCGCGTCCGCGACCGGGGACGCGACCTGCTCGCACTGAAGGCCATCGGCCTGACCCCGCGCCAGACAGCGGGCGTGATCACCGTCTCCACCGCCTTCACCGCCCTGGCCGCCTCCCTGGCCGGCACCGTGCTGGGAGCCGCCGCCGGACGGTGGCTGATCGACGCGCAGGGCCGCTCCAGCGGCATCGGCGCGGGCATAGCCCAGACCCCGCACCCCGGCGTCCTGCTGCTGGTGGCCGCCGCGGCCGTGGTGGGAGCGGTCGCGGTCTCGGCCGTCCCCGCCGCCCGCGCCGCCCGCCGCCGCATCGCCGACACCCTCAGCGAGACGCTCTGAGCCGGGGCGGCCCCGCCTGGAACCGGAGACGGGTCCTCCCCGCTCCGCCGAGGCGGGACGGGGAGGACCCGGAAGAGGGATCGCCGCCGGAACGGGCCGTGTGGGGTCAGACGCCCGCGATCGACTGGATCCAGGAACGGTAGGCCGTCACGTTGGTGTACGCCGTGGTGGTCTGCCGGTCGCTGGTGGAGGCGACGCCGACCTGGACGCCGTTGGCCATCATCGGGCCGCCGGAGTCGCCGCCCGCGGTGATGCCGTCGCCGCGGCGGGCGCAGATCGCCGAACCGTAGTAGGCGTCATAGCAGCCGCCGGTCACGATCACGTTCGCGACCTTCAGGTACCGCGACTGGCAGTTGGCCTCGGAGCCGCAGCGGGAGGTGGCGCCCCAGCCGTAGACCTGCACGGTCTGGTTGACCCACACCGAGCCCGGCTGCCCCAGGCGCGCGTAGGTCGCCGAGACCGAGCGGTCCAGGCGGACCAGCGACAGGTCCGAGGAGGAGTGGTTGTAGATCTGGGTGCCGTTGGCGACGGTGCCGCCGCTGTGCTGGTCGAGGCTGCCGATGCGGAACGACAGCCCGCCGCCGCTGACGCAGTGCCTGGCGGTGAGGATCCAGGTCGGCGCGATGATCGTCGCGGAGCACGTCTCACGGCCGTTGGAGAACAGCCGCGCGGCCCAGGGCGCGTTCTGCGCGTAGCCGCCGCCGATGATCGGCTGCGGGCCGCCGCTGCCGGGCGCCTCCTTGGCGGAGGCGGCGGGGGCCAGCACGAAGAGGGAGAGGACGGCGGCCATGGCCGCGATCAGGGCGGGGACGAGCCTGGTTATTCGCAAGGGATTCCTCGCTTCCGGAGACACGCGGTGGGTTCGCGTGTGATCTGTGGGGGAGGCACCAGGTTCCCGGAAGCGGAACGGGCTGGGTACTACCACTTGGCCATAGCACGGTGTTATGGCCCCGGCGGTCGCTCAGAGGTAGATCCGCCGCCCGCGGTCGCGGCAGCGGACCCCGCCGCCGAGCCTCCCGATCCGCCGGTGCCCGCACGCAACGGTCCCCGTCGCGCGGTCCGTTCCGTCCGTTCTGCCGGGCGGCTCGTCCCGGCCGTGGGACTGGAGGCGCACCATGTGGTCCAGCTCCGCGATGCACGGGCCGCACGCGTACACGTCGCCCGCCGCACCGGGGGTGCGCACCGAACCGATCCACAGCACCCGTACGCCGTCGCGGCGGCAGTACAGCCAGCAGCCGCCCGTGGTCCAGCCGTTGGCGTCGTCGGTGTGCGCCGGCAGCGGCCACCCGTCGCGCCACGGGCGCTCGACGGCCGGGGCGAACGGAGGCGGCGTCACACCGCACCCCGCTCGATGACGGCCGCCAACTCCCGCGCCACCGGCGCGGAGCACTCGCCGAGGAGCTGCGCACCCTGCGCACCGAACGCGGCGACAGCCTGCGGAAACTGGGCGAGGCGCTGGGCTGGGACTGGTCGTTGTTCGGCAAGATGGAGAGCGGCCACACCATTGGCAGCCCGGACGTCGCCCAGGCCCTCGACCAGTACTACGGCACTCCTGGCCCGCTACTGGCCCTGTGGGAGCTGGCGGCCGGGGACGCCACCCGGTTCCGCGAGAAGTAACGCCGCTTCATGGCACTCGAGGGCGAGGCGGTGAGTATTCAGACCTACTCACCCAGCCTCATGCCGGGCTTGCTCCAGAGCGAGGGGTACGCCCGCGAACTGTTGATGTTGGGCGGCCTGGACCGCGGCAGCGAGCTGGACCAGCAAGTGGCGGCGCGGATGAGCCGTCGGGACGTGCTGACGGGTGACGGCGCACCCCAGCTCCGCGCGATCCTCGATGAGGCGGTCCTGCGCCGCCCGCTGCCGAATACCGAGGCATGGCGCGCTCAGATGAAGCACCTGGAGGAGATGACGAGACGGCGGAATGTGACGATCCAGGTACTCCCCTTCTCCGCGGGCCTGTGCGAGCTGGTCAACACGGACACCTGGCTCCTGCGACTGCTGGACGGCCGAACGGTCGCATGGGTGGAGACGGGCCACAACGGGGAGTTGGTCGAGGAAGCGGCCAAGGTCGAGCGGCTCCAGGTCGATTACGATCGGCTGCGCGACAAGGCCCTTACCCCGCGCGACTCGGCGGAGTTCCTACTCCGACTCCTGGAGGAGCTTTCATGACCACCTCCCCGCACGAGATAACCGCCGCACGGTGGCGCGAGTCCAGCCGCAGTAACCAGGACGGAGGCGCCTGCGTCGAGGTCGCCGGCAACCTCCCCGGCACCGTCCCCGTGCGCGACAGCAAGACCCCGCACGGCCCGGCCCTCGCCTTCGGCCCGGACGCCTGGGCGTCGTTCCTCACCGCCGTCAAGAACGACCGGCTCGCCTGCTGAGCCGGTTCGGCGGGCGTCCCGGAGCCTGTGCGCCGATGTCCAGCGGTCCCGTCGGCGCCGAACCGGAGGAGTCGGCGGGCCGCCGCGCGCGTTCCCGCTCCGGTGCGGACTTCCGGTTCCGTGCGAGCCCCGGCCTTCTCCGGCCTCCGAGATCGACTCGGCGGGGCGGCGGGCGTTCGCGGGGGAGTGGTCGGCCTGCCGGGCCTCACCGCGGCGGGGAGAGCCCGGACGGTGGCGCAGACGGTCCCGGTGTGCGTCTTCGCCGTGCTCCAGGCCGGGGTGAGACCAGGGTGCTGAAGACCCTCAGCGGCGGGGGGCGCCCCGCCTGACCTCGCGGGAGCGGTTGCGCCGGCGGCGCGAGGAGTTCGACGGCCGCTTCCTGCCGCCGCCGCCCCGGGCAGACCCCTCGTCCATGGCGGTGCGGGCCGCGTCGGCGGCGGCGTCGGTGCCGGCGTCGAACGGCGGCTCTCCGGTCTCCTCCGCGTCGTCGTAGTCCGGGACGTCCCCGAAGTCCGGTGCCTGGAAGGGGTTCCGGGCCGGGGGCCGGGCCGCCGCCCGGGGGGCCTGGGGCGCCTGGTCGGGAGCGGAGAACAGTTCGGTGGTGTCGATGGGGAGATCTGCCTCTCGGGGCGGGAACGTGGTGCGGGGAGAGACGGCCGGCCGCCGTGCAGCGGCGGCCGTACGCGGCGGTCTCAGAGAGCGTTCAGCTTGTGGTACGGGCTGAGGATCCGCACCTGCCTGGACCCGAAGTCGACGAGCACCGCGACGCCTTCCTCGACGGAGACGATCCGGCCGAGGCCGTAGGTGTCGTGAGTGACCCGCTCCCCCTCGGCGAAGTGCTTGTCGGGCGGTGCGACGGGGGCTTTGAAGGGGCTGGTGGGCAGGTGGCGCCGGGCTACGGCCGATTTTGTCATTAACGCCAGTATGCACCCGGCAGTCCGGCTCGCGCCCCGGCGTACCGCTTCCACTTTCCGGGCCGCCCCGCCCGCCGGGGCACGCTCACGGTTCGACGACGGTCTCCTGGGCCGCGGCCGTGTCGCCCACGATCAGCTCCGCGTCCACCGGGACGTTCCGCTTCACCAGGGCCAGGGCGATCGGCCCCAGCTCGTGGTGGCGGGCCGAGGTGGTGACGAAACCGAGCTGCCGCCCCTCCTCGCCGTCCTTCGCCAGCCGCACGGGTGTGCCGTGGCCGGGCAGGTGCACCTCGCTGCCGTCCAGGTGGAGGAAGACCAGACGGCGCGGCGGCTTCCCCAGGTTGTGGACGCGCGCCACGGTTTCCTGGCCCCGGTAGCAGCCCTTCTGCAGATGGACGGCCGTGCCGATCCAGCCCAGCTCGTGCGGGATGGTGCGGTGGTCGGTCTCCATCCCCATCCGAGGCCGGTGCGCCTCGACGCGCAGCGCCTCCAGCGCCAGCACGCCGACCGCCGGGCCCTGGGAGGCGGCGTAGGACTCCAGCCCGCCGCGCGGCAGGAACAGGTCCCGCCCGTACGCCGTCTCGCGGACGACCACGCCCTCGGGAACCTCGGCGATGGAGCCCGCCGGGAGGTGCGCCACGGCGTACCCGGCCGTGGCGTCGGCGACCTCGACCCGGTAGAAGAACTTCATGCTCTCCAGATAGGCGATCAGCGCCTCCTGGGCGCCCGGTTCGACGTGCATCCAGACCGTGGCGCCGTCATCGACCAGGTAGAGCGCGTGCTCGATGTGGCCGTTGGCGGAGAGGATCAGCGCCTCGGCGGCGTGGCCGGGCTCCAGCTCGCTGACGTGCTGGGTGATCAGCAGGTGGAGCCAGCTCAGCCGGTCCTCGCCGGTGACGGTGACCACGCCGCGGTGCGAGAGGTCCACCATCCCGCCGCCGTCGGCGAGCGTGCGCTGCTCGCGGAAGAGGTCGCCGTAGTGCGCGGCGACGCCTTCGTCCGGAGCCTCGGCGGGGACGGCGCCGGGCAGCGACAGCAGGGGGCTCTCGTACGACATGCGACCAGCCTACGGCCCGGAGCGGTCCGCGTTCCCGTCAGAGCTCCCTTCGGGGCCCTCCGGACCCGCCGCCGCGTTCCCTCCGGCGGCCCGCTCGGCGCAGTCGCGGCAGCGGCCGAAGATCGCGAAGTGCTTCATGTCGGTGTCGAAGCCGAACTTCTCCCGCAGCCTTTCGGTGAAGTCGGCGGCGAGCGCGATGCCGGCCTCGATCACCGTGGTGCAGTCCCGGCACACCAGGTGCATGTGGTCGTGCCGGTCGGCCAGGTGGTACGTGGGGGCGCCGTGCCCCAAGTGGGCGTGGCTGACCAGCCCCAGCTCCTCCAGCAGCTCCAGCGTGCGGTAGACGGTGGAGATGTTCACGCTCCCCGCCGTGCGCCGCACCTCGGCGAGGATGTCCTCCGGAGTGGAGTGCTCCAGCTTGTCCACGGCCTCCAGCACGAGCTGGCGCTGCGGCGTCAGCCGGTATCCGCGTCTGCGTAGATCGCTCTGCCAGTCGGTGCTCACCACAGTGGCCAGTGTAGGAGGGGCGCCGGGAACGCGGACGGAATCGGCGTCGCCGGAGGTTCGGGAAGCGGCCTACTTGAAGAAGGCGATTCCGTCGTCCGGGAGGTCCTTGAGGTCCCTGGCCCACTCGCGCGGGTCGACGGCCTTCCTCAGGTGCGCCGACATGTACGGGCGCGGCGGGCGCTCGGGGTCCGGGGTGGCCAGCTCGCCGACCCACATCAGGTCGCCCTTGACGTAGCCGTACAGCCGCTTGCCGCCGGAGTACTCGCCGGCCGAGGAGAGGCGGGCGAAGGCGTCCGTCACCAGGTCGATCTGCGGCTTCTGCTCGGCCATCCCGCCGTGCCAGACCTCGACGATGCCCCGGTCGCGGACCATGACGACCTCGACCCGGCGCTCCGCGTCGATCCTCCAGTAGCCGCTCTCGCTCTCCAGCGGGCGGACCTTCCCACCCTTGTCGTCCAGCTCCCAGGTGCGCGAGACGTACTCCAGGAAGTCCCGGCCGTCGTGGGAGAAGGTGACCTCTTGGCCGAAGTTGCACTGCTCGCGGCCCGGGAGGTCCGCGACACCCGCGCCCGCCCAGTCGCCCAGGAGGAACGCGAGGGGGACGAGGTCCGGGTGGAGGTCGGACGGAATCTCGATCATGGGATGCTCAGGCGATCTGTCGAGGGCGTGTGGTCTGGGACGTGCGGCCCCGGGTCACGGGGCGCGGGCTGGTCCGGTCCGCGGGTCAGCGCTGGCCCTGGTAGAGCTTCTTCACGGTCAGGCCCGTGAACGCCAGGACGCCGACACAGACCAGGACCAGCAGGGCGGTGAAGAATGCCTCAAGCACGGGAGCGCTCCTCGGGGGGTCGGCACGGACGTACGGGCCGGTGGGCGGCCCGCCGACGAGTCTAGTCGGCCCGTGGCGGGGCGGTGCTGTGAGGTGTGCCGCCCCGTCTCCAGGGCCTGGTGGGGCACGGCCCGGAGGCCCGTCCCGGAAGCTCGGCTCAGGAGCTGCGCCCGGAGGACCACCGTCTGCCGGAACGGCACCTCGGGAGCGGTCCCCTTCCGGGACTGGGCGGTCAGGGCCACGGTGTCGCCGGCGACCGGGTACGCGTGGCGGGTGTGGGTCTCGCCGTGGGGCGCTCGCCTCGTCGTACACCTCGATGTCCACGTCCTCGGGCCCGGGCGCGGACTCGGGGGGTTCCGCCGGTGTCGGCGGGGGAGTGGGCATGAAATCCCCTCACACTTTTGTCAGCTCTCTGACAAGAGTGTGAGGGGAAGGTTGTGCTCGCGCCGGTCACGACCGGGTCGCGGTGCGTGCCAGGGGCTACCGTGGTCCGCATGGCAGCTGCGTCGAAGAAGCTCGTGATCAAGGTGACGGCCGGGGCGGACGCGCCCGAGCGGTGCTCGCAGGCCTTCACGGTGGCGGCGGTGGCCGTGGCCAGCGGAGTGGAGGTGTCGCTCTGGCTGACCGGGGAGTCGTCGTGGTTCGCGCTGCCCGGACGGGCGGCGGAGTTCGAACTGCCGCACTCCGCGCCGCTGCCCGAGCTGGTCGACGGCATCCTGGCGGGCGGACGGATCACCCTGTGCACCCAGTGCGCGGCGCGGCGCGGGATCGGGGAGAAGGACGTGATCGAGGGCGTCCGCATCGCCGGGGCCCAGGTGTTCGTCAGCGAGATCACGGGTGAGGGCGTACAGGCCCTCGTCTACTGAGCGTCGTCCGGACGGCGCTGAGGCCGTGCCCCGCACAAGGTGTCCAACCCCGGGGCACGGCCTCAGCGCGTCGTACGGCCCGTCCTGCGGCCGTACGCGGTCACACCGCGATGGGGACCTCCACCAGGCCGCCCTGCCGGGCGACGACGGTGCGGTCCGCGGTGCCGCCCGGCACCAGGGCGCGCACGGTCCAGGTGCCCTCGGCGGCGTAGAAGCGGAACTGGCCGGTGGCGGAGGTGGGGACCTCGGCCGTGAACTCGCCGGTGCCGTCCAGCAGTCGGACGTACCCGGTGACGGGCTCGCCGCCGCGGGTCACCTGGCCCTGGATCGTCGTCTCACCGGGCTTGATGGAGGAGGCGTCGGGGCCGCCTGCCTGTGCTCCGCACATATCGGGTGCTCTTCCTTCCGGAACGAGGAGTTGAGTGTGGAGGGGGAGGTGGCTCAGGCGCTCTTGCCGTCGCCGAGCTCGATCGGCACGCCGACCAGCGAACCGTACTCGGTCCACGAGCCGTCGTAGTTCCTGACGTTCTCCTGGCCCAGCAGCTCGTGCAGGACGAACCAGGTGTGGGCGGAGCGCTCGCCGATGCGGCAGTAGGCGATGGTGTCCTTGGACAGGTCCACACCCGCCTCCTGGTACAGCTCCTTCAGCTCCTCGTCGGTCTTGAAGGTGCCGTCGTCGTTGGCCGACTTCGACCAGGGGATGTTGCTGGCGGTCGGGACGTGGCCCGGGCGCTGCGACTGCTCCTGGGGCAGGTGGGCGGGGGCGAGCAGCTTGCCGCTGAACTCGTCGGGGGAGCGGACGTCCACCAGGTTCAGCTTGCCGATGGCCTCGACGATGTCGTCGCGGAAGGCGCGGATCGACTCGTCCTGCTCCTTGGCCCTGTACTCGGTCCTCGCGCGGGCGGGCACCTCGGAGACCAGCTCGCGGGCGTCCAGCTCCCACTTCTTGCGGCCGCCGTCGAGGAGCTTGACGTCCTGGTGGCCGTAGAGCTTGAAGTACCAGTAGGCGTAGGACGCGAACCAGTTGTTGTTGCCGCCGTAGAGGACGACGGTGTCGTCGCCCGCGATGCCCTTCTCGGACAGCAGCTTCTCGAAACCGGCCCGGTCGACGAAGTCGCGGCGGACCGGGTCCTGGAGGTCGGTGCGCCAGTCGATCCGGACGGCGTTCCTGATGTGGTTCCTGTCGTAGGCCGAGGTGTCCTCGTCCACCTCGACGATGACCACCTTGGGGTCGTCGATGTGGGCCTCGACCCAGTCGGCGTCTACCAGGACGTCACTGCGGCTCATGTCTCTCCTCCGGAGGGCAGGTACTGCGCGGGGTGTGCGGTGGACGTGCGCGCGGCGGCGCGGGGCGCCGACGGGCGCGCACGGGGCTGTACGCCGCGGTGGCGGGGGACAGCGGGATGGTGTGCGGCTGCGGTCCGGGCTGCGGGGAGCGCCGAGAGCCGGCCGTCAGAGGACGGCGCGACAGAGCATGGCGGCGACACGGCAAAGATCGACTGCCCGTCGCTTCGTGAGATCCGCCTGTCGCCTCATGGGCCCGATCGTAGGGACGGAGGGGCGGGCGTGTCACCGTGGTTCCGGATAATGAGAAAGAGGCGCCCGGAGTGTGAGACACAAGAGAGGGCGGGAGGCGCCTCCGGGCGGACGCGCGGGCTTCTGGGAGGGAAGTTTCTGGGAAGCGGACGCGGACGTCTCGGTCAGTGGACTCACCGATCGGTGTGAGACCGGCGCGTGGCCGGTCCGGCGTCAGCCGGCCAGGTTCACGTCCGTGCCGCTCAGGTGCAGCACGACGCCCTCCTCGTCCACCTCGGCCCTCTCCAGGGTCAGCCCCGCGGGAAGGCCGGTGATCTCGAACTCGCGGTCTATCCGCGCCCGTACGAGGTCCTCGGCCACGGGCAGGTCGGGGAGGTCCTCGGCACGCAGTGCGATGGTGTCGCCGCCCTCCACCCTCAGTGAGCTGTGCAGGGTGAGTTCCGCGAGGGTGAGGCTCACGTCCAGCCGTACCTGGTTCTTCGCGGCCCGCTCCGCGCCGGCGTAGACGAGGGAGGCGCCCCTGGTGCCGGCCTCGGTCAGGTCCTGGTAGCTGATCCGCGCGCTGCCGGTGGCCCGGTCGGCGACGGCGGAGGAGAAGTTGTCCTCCAGCCGCACGCCGCCGAGGCGCACGTCCACCTCCGTCACGTCCACGTCGCGTCCGCCGACCCGGACCGTCAGCCCGTTCATCGTGGCGTCCACCGACTCCAGCTCCTTGCCCACCACCTGGGTCAGGAAGGGGAAGCCGTGGATCTCCACGGCGGGCCTCTCCGCCAGGCCCCTGGAGCTCTGGACCTTCTCGGCGACCTTGTCCTCGGCGAAGTTCACCGCGAGCCGGTCGGCGGCGACGAACAGGCCGCCGAGGAGGACGACGAGTCCCAGCAGGGCTTTCAGTGCGCGCATCGTGGTGGTCCCCCAGGGTGGCCGGGTGCGGTCGGGCCGGTCGCGCCGGCCGGGCGGAGCCGATCGGTCCGGCCGGGCCGGTCGACTCATATAGACGCCGGCGGAAGCCGATCGGGTTCCGGCGAGCCTAACCCGGGATGCTCCGCGACAGGTCCGCACCACCTTCCCGGCGTCCCCGCGCCCCGCCCTACACCAGCGCCCTGCCGAGCAGGTGGACCGCCGGCGCGGCGGCGGTCAGCGGCAGCGCCACACCGGCCGTCATGTGGACGAAGCGGGAGGGGAAGTCGTAGCTCGCCACCCGCAGCCCGACCAGCGCGCACACCCCGGCCGCGAGCCCCAGCACCGCGCCGGAGCCGCCCGGGGAGGTGAACTGCCCGGCCACGGCGCCCGCGCCCGCGGCGGCCGACAGCGAGACGACCACGGAGACCGCCCGCGGCAGCGGCAGCGCCCGGGCCAGCGC
>NZ_JAJFAU010000109.1 GCF_022614595.1 Streptomyces sp. CNQ085 | reverse complement strand
CGCCGACGGCGGACGCCGCCGGCCGGCTGCCCGCGGAGACCGTCGAGCAGCTGACCCGCGCCGGCTTCGCCCGTCACTTCGTGCCCGGAAACTGGCACGGTACCGAGGGAACCTTCAGCGACCTCCTCGCCGAGGTGGCGGCCGTCGGCGAGGGGTGTGCGTCCGCCGCGTGGTGCGCCGCCCTGTGGGCGACCCACGGCAGATACGCCGCCCACCTGCCCCTCGAGGGGCAGCTCGACCTGTGGGGCCGATCCCCCGATGTGCGGATCGCCGCCGGACTGCGGCCCTCGGGCTCGGCCGCCCGCTGCTCCGGTGGCTGGCTGCTCAGCGGCACCTGGGAGTGTGTCAGCGGTGTCGCGGACGCGGACTGGCTGTTGCTCGCCGCCCCGGAGCCGGAAGAACCGCGGTTACCCGACGGCCGGTGCCGGCTCTTCGCCGTCCCCGCCGCCGAGATCCACGTACGGGAGACGTGGCGCAGCACCGGAATGCGCGCCACCGGCAGCCACACCGCTGTCCTCGACGGCCCGGTGGTGGTCTCCGAGCACCGCACCTGCTCGCTGTCGGACGTGCTGGCGGGCTCTCCCGGGCCCGGACGGTCCCGCTGCCACACCGCCCCGGCGCACCTGGGGACGGGACTGCTGCTGTGTGCGCCCGCCCTCGGGGCGGCCCGCCACGCCCTGCGGGAGTGGACCGCGTGGGCCGCGCGCAGGGGAGTCGGCGGGTCCTCGGAGCGCGCCATGCTCCAGCTGACGCTGGCACAGTCGGCCGACGACATCGAGGCCGCCGGACTGCTGCTGGGGGACGCGGCGCTGCGGGCCGACTCGGGCACCCGCACCGAGCGGGACGTGGCCCGCAACCGCCGTATCGCGGCGGCTGCCGCACAGCACCTGGTGACCGCCGTGGAGCGGTTGTTCCGCGCGGCCGGGACCCACGCGTGCGGCGGACCCGGCCCGCTGGAGCGCATCTGGCGCGATGTCCACGTGATGGCCGCGCACCAGGCCGTGCGCCGGGAGACCGCGGCGGCCCTGTACGCCGACTCGGTGTTCGCCGAATTCGAGGACCGTCGCGAGCAGGCCGCCGCGACCCGGTTCACGGCGCACTCCGCACCGGCGGAGGTGGTCGCCGGTGTCCACTGACATCCGCAGCGGGCGCAACCGGTCCCCGCGCCCCACTGCGCGGTCTGCCCGCCCCGGGCACTCCCGCCCCGCCGCGCGGGCGCGCTCCGAGGGCCCCCGCAGGCTGGTGTTCTTCGACGTGGACGAGACGCTGATCGGCCGCAAGAGCGGACCGGACTTCCTCCATGACCACTTCGTGCGGATGCACGGCCCGGACGGAGCGCGCCGGGCCGGCGAACTGCTCGGCGCACTGGCCGGTCTGCCCCGCGAGGAGGGCAACCGCCGTTTCCACCGGGCCTTCCGGGGCTGCCCGGCCGCGGAGGCCGAGGCCGCGGCCCGCCGGTGGTACGAGGAGCACAGCCGGGCCGACGGCTTCTATCTCCCCACCACACTGGCCGCGCTGCGCCGGCACCGGGCCGAAGGCGCGTCCGTCGCCCTGGTCTCCGGCACCTTCCCGCCGCTGCTGGCCGTCATCGCCGAGGCGGTCGGGGCGCGGTTCGCCCTCGGCGCGGGACTCGAACGCCGAGGGCCGCTGTTCACCGGCGAACTGATCGGCTCCCCGGCCATCGGCGAGGGCAAGCGCACCCTGGTGCGCCGGCTCCTCGCCCGCCATCCCGACATCGACCCGGCCGACTGCTGGGCCTACGGCGACCACCCCTCCGACCTGCCCATGCTCCACAGCGTGGGGCACGCGGTGATGGTCGCCCCGGACGGGACCCACACCACCGTGCCAACACCCTCCGCCGGGACCGACGCAGGCGGGTGACCGCGGCGGACCGACAGCCGGGGCGGATCACCTGGAGGTGCCCCCTCCCCCGCGGGCGCGCTCGGGCTGGAGCTTCCCCTTGTGGTTGGACGACTGGGGACTGGAGCGTGAGGTTCCGGAGGAAGCAGTGCCAGACGGGAGGTCGGCACTCCACGCGGCGCGGCGTCAGCGACGCCGTTCGCGCCGCGGGCCAGGGCCTTGGAGGTATGGGAGCGTGCTTGCGGGAGGGCGATGTCGCGGCCAGGTCCGCCTCCGAGGGCGTTCTTTCCGGTGTCACCGGAGAGGAGGCCGTCGCCGCCCACCTCTGCGATCGGCTCTATTTTGTCATTGACATTTCATTCGGAAGTCGTAGCGTCGGGAGCGCTCCCATGGTGCTTCGCGGATGGAAGGAGTTCCCCCCACATGCGCAACCAGAGCCCGTTAACCGGGCGTACCCGGTCGGTCATCCGCCGTCCTCTCCAGATGCTCGTCATGCTGTTCGCCGTGGTTGTCGGCGCACTGACCTGGACGGTCCCCGCCCAGGCTCACGGCACCATCGTCAACCCCGCCTCCCGCGCGTACCAGTGCTGGAAGACCTGGGGCAGCAACCACACGGACCCGGCCATGCGGACCCAAGATCCCATGTGTTATCAGGCGTTCCAGGCCAACCCTGACACCATGTGGAACTGGATGAGCGCGCTCCGCGACGGCCTCGGCGGCCAGTTCCAGGCGCGGACCCCCGACGGGACGCTCTGCAGCAACAACCTCTCGAGGAACGCCAGCCTGAACAGGCCCGGGCAGTGGAAGACGACCAACGTCAGCAACAACTTCACCGTCCAGCTGTACGACCAGGCGTCCCACGGTGCCGACTACTTCAGGGTCTACGTGAGCAAGCAGGGCTTCAACCCCAGGACCCAGACCCTGGGATGGGGCAACCTCGACTTCATCACGCAGACCGGCCGCTTCGCCCCGGCGCAGAACATCAGCTTCAACGTCAACACCTCCGGCTACACCGGACACCACATCCTGTTCGTGATCTGGCAGGCATCGCACCTCGACCAGGCCTACATGTGGTGCAGCGACGTGAACTTCGGCTGAGCCGGAGAGCGCCGCACACGGCACCGACCCCGGTCGGGCACCGGTAACCCGCCGCCCGGCCGACCGAGCCCCGCCAGGGCAGGGGACCCCTTTGGTCACCCTGCCCCGACGGGGCTTCCCGCGCTTCCGGGGTGAACACACCCGATCTCGCGGCAGCCGGCTCCGCACCGTCCCGTCGTACGACTCCGGCACCCGACGACCGTGGAGAAGAATCCTCGGCGCCGTCAGCCTCCCGGAACACGCCCCACCCACCCGGATCCGGCCGCAGGAACTTCCTGTCCCGCGCGGGTGGTCCGACCCTCGCCGCCGCCGCCGCTGGCTCGCCGCTGCTGCTCGGCACCACCCGCGCGGCCGAGACCATCACCACGCCGCGGGAGGGCCGTCGGCCGAGCCCGGGCCGGGACTGTCAAACGTTCGGCTCTGTCTCACGTTCGGTGGTGACAGCCAGTCACGGGATGGTGGACAGGTCATCGCTCAGAAATCGCAGGTAAGCGCATCGTGACAGTCGTTCTCCGGCCGCGGCCGACAGGTGGGCTCCTCTCCGTGAGAGGCCGGCGCGACAACTTCGGCGTCTTCGATGTGCTGCTGTCTGCTGCGGAGTGTCGAGGTCAGAGCACCGGATGCACTTCCTGTGAGGCGGTGGCGCCCAGTTCTCGCGCTCTGTTACCACCGAATGTGAGACAGAGCCGAACGTTTGACAGACCCTGTGGTCTGGTGTGATCACGGCGTCGGAGCCGTCCTGGACAGCCCCGTTCACCGGGCTGAGCCCGCGGCAGTTCGCCAAGCTCGTCACCGCGCTGCGGCGCGAGGGCGCCGACCCGGTCCGTAGGGGCCGACCGTGGTCGCTGCTGCTTCAGGACCGGGTGCTGCTGGTCGCCGCGTACTGGCGCACCAACCTCACCCTGCGCCAACTCGCGCCGCTCTTCGGGATCTCCACGTCGGCCGCCGACCGGATCATCGCCCACCTCGGACCGGCGCTCGCGCTCCAGCCCCGCAAGCGGTACCGCAAGGACACCGCGCTCATCGTGGACGGCACGCTGGTGCCCACCCGCGACCACACCATCGCCGATCAGTCCAAGAACTACCGGTACTCCACAGACCACCAGGTCGTCATCGACGCCGACACCCGGCTCGTCGTCGCCGTCGGGCGGCCGGTGCTCGGCAACCGCAACGGCTGCAAGGCGTGGGAGATCCCCGGCACCAAGGACGCCGTGGGCACCCCCCTGCGGTGATCGCCGACGGCGGCTACCGGGGCACCGGCCTGGTCATCCCGCACCGCCGGCGCAAGGGGGAGGAGCTGCTTGCTTGGAAAGAGGAGCACAACACCTCACATCGCCGGGTGCGTGCCCGCGTCGAGCACACCTTCGCCCGCATGAAGGGCTGGAAGATCCTCCGCGACTGCCGCCTCAAGGGCGACGGCGTTCACCACGCCATGCTCGGCATCGCCCGCCTCCACAACCTCACCCTCGCCGGGTAACGGGAGACAGGCAGGTCACCGGGCACGTCAGCAGCCATTTACGGGACAACCCTACCGCAGATAATCACCAACCTCGGTGCCAAGTACATTCAGCAGTGCCAGAGCCTCGGCGCCAGGGGATCCTGGCGGTGCGCTGTAGAGCACGAGGTGCTGGTCGCGGTCCGTGAGCGTGAGCGAGTCGCAGTCGACGGTGATCTCCCCGACGACCGGGTGGCGGAAGGTCTTCGTGAGCATCGGCGCCGCCTGCACGTCGTGCCGCTCCCAGAGCCGGGCGAACTCGGGGCTGGCGTCGCGGAGTTCGTCGACGAGGCCGGTCACCGCGGGATCCGTCGGGTAGCGGGCGAGGGTGGCACGGAGTTCCATGACTACCTGGCGCCGGAACTCGGCCGCGTCAGAGATCCCGTACAGCGCCGTGTCAGGTCGCTCCGGCCCGAGGAATGCCCGGCGCGCGAGATTGCGGTCCTCTGGAGTGAGTCCGGCGAAGTTCTCCATGAGTGCGGCCGCGAGGTCATTCCATGCGAGTACCTCGAACGTGGCGGACATGACCAAAGCGGCCGTCTGCGGCAGCCGCTCGAGGAGCGCGAGGATGCTCGGGCGGACGTCGCGCCGGTGCAGCCGGGTACGGGTCGGCGCGGTACCCGCGAGGACGTGGAGGTGGTCGGACTCGGCTTCTGTGAGCTGCAGTGCGCCTGCGATCCCGGCGAGGACCTCGCCCGACGGCCGCGGCGCCCTGCCCTGTTCGAGCCGGACGTAGTACTCCGTGGAGATGTGCGCGAGGACCGCGACCTCCTCCCGGCGGAGACCCGGTGTCCGGCGTCGTGAACCCGAGGGGAGGCCGACGTCCTCCGGCCGGAGCCGTTCGCGACGGCTACGGAGGAACGCCCCGAGCTCCTGCTTGTCCATCCCCCAAGTGTGCACGCCGCGCGGCGTGCGGATCCTGGTACTGCCTGTGCCTGCATCCGGCCTGGAGCCCGGCCTGACACTGTCGTCATGACGAACAGCATTGACATCGCACCCATCGGCCTGCTCACCGGCAAGGTCGTGTTCATCACCGGCGCCAGCCGCGGCATCGGGGCGGCCGCGGCCCGGCTCTTCGCCTCCGAGGGTGCCGCCGTCGTGCTCGGAGCCCGCAGCACGGACGCCCTCGACCGCATCGTCACCGAGGTCCGCGCCGACGGCGGCGTCGCCGACGCCGTCACCCTGGACCTCGCCGACCGCACGAGCGTCCGCGAGGCGGTCGACCGCGTCGAGGAGCTGCACGGGCGGCTCGACGGCGCCTTCAACAACGGCGCGGCGATCCAACAGCCCGGCCCGCTCGACACCACGAGCGACGACGACATCGACGAGCAGTTCGCCGTGAACTTCCGTTCGCACTGGACTGCCATGACCGTCGAGGCCGCACTCATGCGACGGAACGGTGGCGGGGCGATCGTCAACACCTCGAGCATCGGAAGCCGCCGAGCCAACCCCGCCCTCCCCGCTTACGGCGCCATGAAGCGCGCGCTCAACAGCATCACCGAGACCGCGGCCGTGACCTGGGGCCCTCAGGGCATCCGGGTGAACGGCATCACGCCGGGCGGCACCGCGACGGAGATGATCGACACGTGGGAGGCGGTATCCCCGGGCGTCATCGAGCGCATTAACGCGGCGACCCCACTCGGCCGCATGGCCGAGCCCCGCGAGGTCGCCGAAGTGGCCGCGTGGCTGCTCAGCGACCGGGCCTCGATGGTGACCGGCGCGATCGTGCCCGTCGACGGCGGCGCGGGCGCCTGAACGAGCTTCTTCAGCGGTGCTGCTCCAGGGTGAGGACGGCTTGGACGATTGACGTCAGGCGGTTGGGGCTGCAGCGGGCGTGTCGGAAGATGCGCCACTGTTTGAGCTGGGCGAGGGCGCGCTCGACGGGGCTGCGCAGTCGGGTGTGTGCACGGTTGACGGACTTCTGATACACGGTGAGGTCGCGTCCGCAGTGCCGTTTGAACGGGGTGCAGAAGGTGCCGCCGGCTCCTTCGTCGGCCTTGTCCGCCGGGGCTGGGATCCGCAGCATTTGACAGGCGGTGATGATGCGGTGGGTGCGGGCCGCGGTGATGTCCACGGTCCGGCCGGGCAGGGCCGGTGAGTGCCAGATCGGCTCGCCGACCGGATCGGTGACGGCCTGGATGTTCACGCCGTGCCGTCCGGCCTTGCCGGAGTAGTCGCCTTCGCCGTCCCCGACGCGGTCGCACTGGGCGAGGGCGCCTCCACCAGGACGTAGTCCGCGGCCTGGCCCTGTCGCAGGGCGCGCAGCAAGGACGGGGCGCGGGCGGCCAGGAGGGCGGTCACGTTGTGTACGTAGGCGTGGGCGGGGGCCTCGCCCGTCACGGCCCTTGGCTCGTCACCCGATCGGTGACCGTCCTGAAGAAGCTCACTGGAGTCTGGCAGACAGGGGACCGTCGACCGGCACCCGACCCACCGCTCGAGAGCTGGCCGATCCTGGCTCGCCGACCACAAGGACCAGGTCGAGCCGCAATTCCTGCCCTCGTACTCCTCCGGGCTGAACCCGGACGAGCTGGTCAATGACGACCTCAAACGCAGTCTGCCCCACACCCACCGAGCCAGGACCCAGGCCGAACTCGCCGCGGGTACCCGCAGGTTCTTCCACCGCCGGCAACGCCGGCCCCGCATCGTGCGCGGACACCTCGGCGGCCCACACGTCCGCTACATCCTCGACGAGTGAACCCAAAGAGTTTCTGGTCAGTAGCTCCTACAATGCAGGCATGACACACGAGGTTCAATTTCCGCGGAGGAGACGGTCTGCGCGCCGACGTCCGGCCCTCGGGATTTTAGTCGTGGTCGCCATTGTGGCCGGTGCCGGTTACTGGGCGTACAACGCGTGGGGCGACGACGGCGATGCGGAGATGGCGGCGGCCACTGACCGGGTGGAGGAGTTCCTCGCGGCATGGGAGGCCGGGAAGGCCGACGAAGCCGCTTCTCACACGGATACCCCGGACGCCGCCGAATCGCTCATCAACTCGGTGTTGACGAATCTGAAGCCGGCGGCGACTGGAATCGCCGTTGACGGTGATGCCGAACGAGTGGGGGAGGAGGTGAAGGTTCCCTTCAGGGTGGAAATGCGGATTCCCGGTGTGGGTGAGTACGCATGGAAATCAAGCGCCATGGTCCTGAAGAAAAAGGACGAGGAGTGGGAGGTGGAGTTCACCACGCCCATGATCCACCCGGAGATGAAGCACGGGCAGACCCTGGCTCTGCAGTCCCGGGAACGCGCGAAGATCCTCGACTCGACCGGCGCCGAGCTCCAGGCGTCGTCCCTGACGGGCGCCGTCGACCCGGAGAGCGGGAAGGGTGTTTCGGGGCTCCAGGGCCGCTATGACGAGCAGCTCACGGGGGGCGGCGGCGGAACGAAGTCGGTGGTGGTCGCGGACCGGGACTCAGGCCGTGCGGTGAAGCGGCTCGGTGAGGAGAAGGGCCGCCGGGGCGAGCCGGTCGAGACCACTATTGATCCGGACGTCCAGGTCGCGGCCGCCGAAGCGCTGGAAGGTGTGGACAAGAACGCCGCCATCGTCGCCATAGCTCCGAGCAGTGGCCGAATCCTGGCCGCCGCGAACGTTCCGGGTGGCATGAACCGCGCGCTGGCGGGTCGCTACGCGCCGGGATCTACTTTCAAGGTGGTCACCACCGCCGCGCTGCTGAAGACGGGTATGCGTCCCGAGGACGTCGCGGACTGCCCCAAATTCGCCCACGTCAACGGCCAGCGCTTCGAGAACCAGGACCAGTTCACGCTGCCGGAGGGTTCCAGCTTCAAGAATTCCTTCGCCGAGTCGTGCAACACCTTCTTCATCAACGCGCGAGAGGAGATGTCGGATTCAACCCTCCGGGACACGGCCCGGTCTTTCGGGATCGGTGGAGTGTGGGACGTGGGCGACGTGACCTTCGACGGTGCGGTCCCGGTCCCCGAGAACGAGAACGAGAAGGCCGCGTCCATGATCGGCCAGGCACGCGTCGAGGCGTCCCCGCTAGTGATGGCCTCGGTCGCGGCGACGGTCAAGGGGGGTGAGTTCAGGCAGCCGGTTCTGGTGCCGGACGCGGTGAAGGAGAAGCATGAGGCGCCGGAAGCGCTGGACCCGGCGGTGGTCTCCGAGCTGCGCATGATGATGCGGGCGACGGTCACCGAGGGAGCGGGAGCGGAGCTGAGGAACGTCCCCGGCCAACCCCATGCCAAGACCGGTACGGCCGAGTTCGGCAATGAGGACCCGCCGCGTACGCACGCGTGGATGATCGGTTTCCAGGGGGACAGCGATCTGGCCTGGGCGGTGCTGCTGGAGGACGGCGGATCCGGGGGTACGGACGCGGGCCCCGTCGCCGCGAAGTTCCTCCGGAACCTCGGCTGAGCCGCCTGCCTTCAGCGCCCGCCCCGCCCCGGACACGGGCCGCCGTGTCCGGTCCGGGGCGGGGCGGGCGCGGAGAGCCGCGCGGACGGGGACGACCGCGTCCGGTGGACGGTGGAGGCCACCATCCACCGGTGCCGGGGCCGTCATCGGCCTCCACGCGTTCCGGCGCTCCACGGCACCGCGTCATCAGGGTCATCACCGGCGGACGGCCGAGGAACGCGAACACACCGGGCCCAGCCCCCCGGGGCTCACCCGGTGCGGGTGAGCTTCTCGCCGAAGGAGGGCTCGGTGAGGTCCTCCTCGAGGACGACCGGCACCTTGTGCTCCTCGCCTCCGATGTCCGCGGTCAGTTCGCCGACCACGGTGCCGGCCTGCGCCGAGTGGGCGAGGTTCCTTTCACCGTCGTCGAAGGTGAACTCGGGCGCCAGGCCGGGGAGCGTGACCGCGGTGAGGTCCCGGGTGGCCACGACCGGAGTCCGGCGGCCGAACCCGTCGTCGACATGGCCGACGACGTGCCTTTTCCTGATCACGGTGGTCGAGGCGAGCGCTTCGCGCACCGCCTCGACGATCTTCCTGCTGTTGTCCTGCGCCAGGACGAGGCTGTTGGCGCCGTTCGGGTCCGGCCCGGTGACGCGCTGGGCCATCACCGCGCCGAGGATCAGCCGGTCCTTGCCGCCCACGGTCTTGTACGCCGCCCAGACCAGTGTGCCGCCGGCCGGTGTGTTGGAGCCGGTCTTGATGCCCCTGATGCCGACCCCGGCCAGGAGCAGGCGGTCGTTGTTGTTGTGGATGCGCCCATGACCCTCGATGTCGGCATGAGGCAGGGCGACGACCTCGCGGAAGACGTCGAACTTCATGACCGCGTGAGCCAGTTTGAGCTGGTCGACCGCGGTGCTGACGGTTCCCTCGTCCAGGCCGCTGGGGTCGGTGTAGGTGGTGTTCTCCATACCGAGTGCCTTGGCGGCGTCGTTCATCTTGCCGACGAACGCGGCCTCGTCCGGGGAGCGGGTGTCCCAGCGGGCCAGCAGCCGGGCGATGTTGTTCCCGGACGGGATCATCAGCATCTTCAGCATGTCCCGCTGGCTGAAGGTCTGACCCGCCTCCAGTCCCGTGATGCGCGATTCGTGCACGGACTTGCCGTCTTCCACCGTCTGGGCGTCGACCTTGATGCCGGGACCCTTCTCGCCCCTCTCCAGAGGGTGCTCGCTCAGGATCACGTAGGCCGTCATGATCTTGGCGATGCTCGCCGTCGGAACGGGCTGCTGTCTCCCGAAGGTTCCCACGGTGCCCAGGCCCTCGACCGCGACGGCGGCCTGCCCTTCCTCTGGCCAGGGGAAGGAGAATTCGTTGTCTCCGGCCGGGGCGACGGATACGGCCTCACCGAGGGTGAAGGCCGGCCGGGGAAGCGGGCGCTGTACCTGTACGGCCACCGCGGCCACCACGGCGAGCCCCAGGAGCGCCGCGAGCAGGGCCCAGATCCTGAACCCGGGCGCGGCGGTCGTCTCGGTGCGCCCTCCGGCCGCCGCGCCGTCGGTGTCGTCCCGGTCCTCCTCGGCCGTGCGGCGGGCGGCCGTGTGCGTGTCCGTGCCGGGAGGGCCCGTGAAACCGCCGCCGTCGCCCGTCGGCGCGGCAGGGCTCGACGGGGCATCCGCTAACCCTCTCGTCACCGCGGAGTCGGGATCGGCCGCCCGGTCGGTGTTCTTTCCGCCCGCCGGCCCTGCTTCCGCGGCCTCTGCCGGCGGGTCCTTCTGCTCGGGTGGCTCGACGGCTTCCACCCGCGATCCGTCACGACCGGGTGCGTCGTGGCACCCGGTCGCTGATATGTCTTTTCTCATCGGCTCCAACATTAATGCGCGGAACACCGCCGCGCTCACGCCGCCGCGGCGGCCCGTTTCTCCCCACTCCGCCGAAAAGGCCCGATTCGGTCCATGCCGTTCGCCGTTCGCCGTTCTCCGGCCCGGTGTATTCGGGCCGGCCGGTCGATTCCCCGGGGACTTGCGGGGGGTCGGGCCGCACCACGGTGGGTCAGGACGAACTCCTCTCTCAGGCGGAGAAGTCCACACCCTGGGCAAGGGTTACCCGCCCCGGGTGGTTCACCGTGTTGGTCGCGCGGCGCATGTAGGCCCGCCAGGCGTCCGAACCGGACTCACGGCCGCCGGTCTCCCTCTCGCCACCGGACGCGCCGCCGATCTCCGCCCCCGAGGTGCCGATGTCGACGTTGACGGCCGGGAACCGCTCGGCCCCGACCGCACGGTCGAGTACCCGGCGCCTCCTGGTGTACGCGTCCTCGTTGATCAGCGGACCGCCCGAACCGGTGCTGAGGTTGACGAAGGCGCGGTCGAGCACCATGCGGCCGCGGGCGCCTTCCCGGTCGGCAACGCCCATGTCGTGATCTCCCGCGGAGTTCAGTAAAGAGAGGCATCCGTATTGATCGGTGTGAAGTACGGCAGCATCCGACGCGTTGTCTTCGGTGGGTTTTCTCCGTTGTCTTCCAGAAATCACGAAGAGAGCCGGAAGAGGGTTCCAAGAGAAGCGCAGGGCAACATGTACCGCCGGGATGCCCCTGGGGTTCTCGCTGTAGTGCTCCCGCGGCGATTCACCAGGTGTCCCGGAACCATTTGAACGCTGTAGCCGGTGCCCCGCGTCTCGGTTCACGTGGTGTCCGGACTGTGTTCGACCGTTCTGCCAAGCCGTGCTGCTCCATAGGAGTCCTCGCCATGAACGCACAAGAACCCCGGTTCGGCCCCATCCCCTCGAAGGCGGCACCCCTGAAAGCAGGGGACGTGCACGGTGCGCTTGGGTGTCACGTTCTTGTGGACGGCTACGACCTGGTGGTCGACCTCCCCACGAGTTAGGGAAGCCGGCTTGTCGAAGCCGTCACGGGGGCGAGTTATCTCGACCTCTTCTCCTTTTCGTGTCAGCGCGGCTCGGAATTGATCAGCCCTGCATTGTCGACGACAACGACCAGACCTGACGGCGAGCCCCGCTCGGCCCGCGGGGACACAGCCCCCCGCCTCGCCGCGTCCCTCCCGGCGCGCGTGGGAAAGGCGGCCGGCGGCGGATGGCCTTCCGCCGCACCCGACAACCCAAGGAGAGCCCCTGATGCGTCTGCGCCGGTTTCTCAGACCCGCGCGTGTACCGCTCACCTGCGCTGTCGCCTCGGCGGTCGCGCTCGGTACCGCCACACCGGCCCTGGCAGAGGACAAGCCCGACAGAGCGGTGTCGGGGTGGAGCGACACGCCGCAGCCGAAGGCCGCGAAGGACAGGGAGGGGAACAAGGACCGCGTCCCGGCCGACCAGCGCGGTAAGATCCTCGGCTCCGGCTACAGGAGTTCCGACGACCTGGCCTGGACCACGACCGGTGACGCGACCGGCTTCCACCTGCTCGTCGCCGAGGAGGCCGAGGGCTACCGGTGGAAGACCGCCGCGACGCTGGTGGAGCCCGGCTTCCTCGACACCGACACGTGGATCGGCAACGCGTGTGTCACCGAGTCCGGCAAGCACGCACTGGTCGCCTACGCGCCGCGCACGTTCACCAACGAGCAGGAACTGATGGCGCGGGGCGCCTTCACCGCCGCCGTCGACCTGACGAGCGGTGAGGTCAGGAAGCTGCCGTACCAGGCCAGCCTCGCCTACTTCTCCCCCGGCTGCGGCGCCGGTGACAAGGGCGTCATCTCACAGTTCACGGACGAGAGGACGACGCCGGACAAGAACGAGACCCGCCTGATCACCGTGGACGCCCGTACCGGCAGGACCTCCAGGCCGGTCACGGCCCAGGGGCAGGTGACCTCGGCCATACCCACCAAGCGCGGCATCGTCGCGGCGCAGGGCAACGCGGTCGTGAAGGTCGGGGCGAACGGCAGGACCGAGCTCCTGACGAGAACGGACAACGTGCCGTTCAACCTCTCGCTGACCGCCGAGGGCGGTGTCGCCTACCTCGACCGGCAGCGCACGAGGACGGGCTCGCGGGGCGCGGACGGGCAGCCGGGCGCCGTCAGGTCCACGTCCAGGGTCAAGTACCTCCCGCCCGGAGGCGGCAGGGCCAGGGTGCTGGCGGAGGGCGACCTCACCGACTTCGACCTCACCCGCAGCGCCGACGGCACCGCGATCGTCACCGGCAAGGCGAGGACGGTGGGTACCCTGCCCAAGGGCGTCCGGAACCCCGGCGGCATCGAGAAGGACGCCGTCGCCTCCACCAAGGGCCGCGCGGCGACCAACTCCGCCTGGGCGGATGGCGGGGACCACCGCATCCGTGCGCAGGAGTACGACAGCGCCCGGACGGCGAAGATCCGTCTGCACCACCTCCCGACGGGCAACGAGCAGGTGATGGAGGCCCACCCCGAAGGTGCCTCCCTCAACAAGGACCCGGCCGAGGGCGCCGGCGTCTCCCCCTCCGCCACCGGCAGGAGCCCCGGTACGCAGACGCGGACCGGACCGTCGGCCCCCGGCGTTTCGGCGGCGTCGGACGTGAACGCCGCCTCCGTGACCTCCATCGCGGAGCCCGAGAGCGTCCGCACGTGTGCGGTCGAGCGCGGCAACCCGGAGAAGCAGGCGTTCCAGCCGAAGCCCCGCCAGATCGAGTGGGCCGTGAACCGTGCGATCGAGGGGACCCTCGACCAGCACGTACGCCGGTCCGCCGACTGGAAGAACATGGGCATGGGCTCCTACAGCCCGCAGGCCCTGGTCGGCGGGCTGACGCCGCTCTCCGGCGGCGGACGCATCCCGGCCCAGGTGTTCCTCGGCATCACCGCCCAGGAATCCAACATGTGGCAGGCCACCCGCTACGCGGCGCCCGGCACCACCGCCAACAGCCTGATCGGCAACTACTACGGGCTCGTGCACGACGCGCACGGCGAGGTGGACGACCCGTGGGCCATCAACTGGCGGGCAGCCGACTGCGGCTACGGCATCACGCAGGTCACCGACGGGATGCGCCTGCCCGGCAAGCCGTACGAGGACGGCTCGGTCAGGCCCTCCATGCCGCGGGCCTACCAGGAGGCGGTCGCACTGGACTACACCGCGAACGTCGCGGCCGGCGTGAACATCCTGGCCGAGAAGTGGAATCAGACCCGCAACGCGGGGATGACCGTCAACAACGGTGATCCGTCCAGCCTGGAGAACTGGTTCTTCGCCCTGTGGGCCTACAACTCCGGCTTCTACCCGGAGTCGGCGGCGGGGAGCAACGCCGGCAAGTGGGGCGTGGGCTGGGCGAACAACCCAGCCAACCCCAACTACCGGCCCAACCGCACGCCGTTCCTGGAGAACTCGGCCGGCGGTGACGACTACAGCCACGCCGCGGAGCCGCAGTTCTGGCCCTACCCGGAGAAGGTCCTCGGCTGGGCGGCCCGCCCGCTGGAGGCCCTGGAGGAGCCCGGCAAGATGGTCCACGGCTACCGTGCCGCCTGGTGGAACCACAGCCTCTACCGTACGACCGTCAAGCCCCCGGCCGACCTGTTCTGCGGCGGCAGCAACGAGTGCGACCCCTCCAAGATCGGTGAGGGCGCGTCCAACGACTCGCCCGCCACGGGACCGTGCCAGCGCGACGACTGGAGGTGCTGGTGGAACCAGAGCGTGGAGTGGAAGAACTGCGACGCCGGCCACTGCGGGTACGAGCTGTTCCGGTTCGACAACACCTACCCGGAGGAGGCGGACGGCAACGCGCATCCGCCCCGCTGCTCGGACGGTCTCCCCAGCGGCACCGTGGTCGTCGACAACGTCAACAGCGGTACGCAACTGGCAGGCAGTGACGCACGGCGCTGCTCGTCGTCCGCCTCCAGCGGCGGCACGTTCGACTTCGACTTCGCCACCGCGTCCGGCCGGATGAACACCCACCAGATCGGTGCCGGCCGCGGAAACCACCTGTGGTTCAGCACCACGCTCAAACCGGGAGACGCCAATGCGAACCGCATGAAGGTCACCGGGACCTGGACCGCACCCACCTCCGTCTCCGGCTGGACCCGCGTCCTGGTCCACATGCCCAGCATCGCCGCCCGCTCCCAGCAGGCGAAGTACACGGTCTCCGGCACCGACTCCGACTCGCCGCACCGCGTGGCGCCGCAGCGCATCCGCTCCAACGAGTGGCGCTCCCTGGGCACGTTCAACTTCACCGGCCGGGGCACGGTGTCCCTGTCGAACATCACCCAGGAGGACGGCCGGGACATCGCCTGGGACGCCGTCGCCTTCCAGCCGCTGGGCTCCAAGCCCACACACGTGGTCGGCCTCGGTGACTCCTTCGCCTCCGGCGAGGGCGCGTCACCGGAGGGAGGCGACAGCTACTACCCGGAGACGGACTACCGGGAGGACACCGGCTCGGAGATCGGCAACGGCTGCCACAGGTCCCGGCACGCCTGGGTCCGCCAGGCGAAGCTGCCCGGCCGCTCGGAGTCCATCGGTGCGGTCGCCGACCGGTACGGCGACATCGACCTGTCCTTCATCGCCTGTTCGGGAGCCCGCACCTACAACATCTGGTCCGGAGGGAGGACGCAGTACAACAGCGACTCCCTGCCGCAGGTGGACCTCGGCTACCTCGACCAGCACACCAGCATGGTCACCATCGCCATCGGAGGCAACGACTCGCTGTTCACTCCCGTCATCCAGGAGTGCGTCTACGCGGCCGGGCTGAAGTTGTGCCAGGACGCGGAGATCGAGAAGGTCGACCCGGACACCGGGGAGAAGACCGGTGAGATGACCGGCCCGCTCAAGGACTTCCTTCCGGACTGGATCACCAACCAGGTCAAGCCACGCATCATCAAGGTGCTGAACCAGATCGAGGCCAGGGCGCCGAACGCGGAGATCGTCCTGGTCGGCTACCCGCCGCTGCTCAGCGGCAACGGCCAGTGCATTCCGGGCATCGGCACCGGTGAAGCCCCCTGGCTGAACGAGGAGGTGGCCCCGCACCTGGCGGAGGAGATGGGCAACGCGGCCGCCGCGACGGGTGCGAGGTTCGTCGACCCGGCCGCCGAGTTCGAGGGCAAGGCCATCTGCGGTGACCCGGAGACCATCAACGGCATCGTGCTCTCGGGCAAGGCGGCGTACGACAACGGCGGCGTCCAGCCGTCGATGAAGTCCTTCCACCCGAAGGTCTCGGGGGCCCGGCTCTACGCCGACGCCCTGGAGCGCGTCCTCGGCTGAACCGTACGATCACCACGGCCCGACCGGCCGTGGAAACCATGAAGCGGGCCTCCACCGGGCAACGACGATGGAGGCCCGCTCCCTTACTTTGGAACGATCATGAATTGCACACGCACCCTGAAAGCGGCCGTGGTCACGATCACCGCCACAGCGGCCTGCCACCTCACGATGAACGCCGGTTTCGCGTGGGCCCGCGGCCAGGAATCGGACCACCCGGACGACTGGGCCGGTTTGTTCGAATTCGGCGCCACCGTCCTCGCCACGTGGATACTCATGCCCCTGGTGCTGTGGATCGGGATGCGCCTCCTCGGCGAACGGCGCACCTGGCTCCAGATGATCCTCGGCACACCGCTGTGGGCCGGCGTCTCCCTGGTGTACGTCGACGACGTCGACCGCCCGGGTGGCGGGCTCATGCCCGTACCCGTCCTGGTCGCGTTCGTCCTGGTGGTCGCGCTCCTCGGCGCCTACGACCCCGGTTCCGCCCGCGGTGGCAGGGCGTGAACGGAACGGATGTGAAGCCGCCCGGGAGGGGCCGTGCCGTACCGGGGCCTGGCCGCCGTGGGCGAATCGTCCGCGATGGCGATGTTCGGGGAGGGGATTCGACGGGGTTTGGGGCAGATGTCCCGGAGCGCCGGTTGGATCGATGAGATTGAGCCAGCTCGATTCGGAAGGATACCCAATACGACGCCTTGCCCTTCATTGGTCTGGACCATTGGGTGACGTGAGTGAAAACGGAATATCCTGCCCCGTCAGCCAGGGCTTGATCAAGTTCCCTCGGTTCCCGGGTTGTTGGTGATGCCCAGGAGTGGAAGTGCTCGTTCGGGTTGGTCGCGGATTGCGCGGGTGGTCTTGGCGATGTTGTCGGCTCCCAGGGTTCTG
>NZ_JAJFAU010000108.1 GCF_022614595.1 Streptomyces sp. CNQ085 | reverse complement strand
CAGTCGCCGAACCGGACGTAGACGGTGGCGCCCGAGGCGAGCGGCACCTCGTGGACGGCGGATCCGCTCAGCCCGGTGCCCAGCCGCCCGCCCACCGGCTCGCCGCGCGGGCCGTACGCCGCGCTCACCCCCGTCAGCGTGGCGTGCACCATCGGCCGTCCGCTCTCCGCGGCCCGCAGCGCCGCCAGGGAGGCGTGCTGGGACGGCGCCCAGCTGTCCTGGAAGGTGGAGGTCGCCGACTGGGCGACGAGCAGATCCGCGCCGTCGCGCACCAGCGCCCGGCCGGTGTCGGGGAAGGCCGACTCGAAGCACACCACCGGGCCGGTACGCACTGGCCCGGTGTCCATCACCACTGGCGCGTCACCCCGTCCGCGGTCCTCCTCGGCCGCCTCGCCCACCGCGGTCGCCCAGCCCAGCAGGGAACGGGCCGGCACGTACTCGCCGAACGGCACCAGCCGCATCTTGTCGTAGCGCTCCCCGGTGGGCCCCCGCGGTCCCACCAGCACCGAGCTCTTGAAGATCCCCGGCCCGTCCGAGCGCCGCGCGTCGACGTTCACCAGCAGTGGCGCCCCGACCCGCGCCGACAGCGCCGCCAGCCGCTCCCGCAGGTCCGGGCGGCCCTCCAGGTCGTAGCCGACGCTGCTCTCGCCCCACACGACCAGGTCCACCTCCCGGCCCGCCAGGGCGCCGGTCAGCCGCTCGCCGGCGTCGAAACGCGCCCCGGCCCCGTCGACCACACCCGGCTGCACCACCGCGACACGGGCGGTGCCCGACGGCCGCGGCAGCGGCGCCCACGCCCAGGCCGCGGCAGGGAACAGTACGCACACCGCCGCCGCGGCCGCGGCGGCCCGCCGTGCGCCGGGCATCGCGACCAGCGCCGCCAGCGCGGTGTTCGCCGCCACCACCCACACGGTGACCAGCCACACCCCGCCCAGCGAGGCCAGCCGCAGCGCGGGCGGCACCTGCCACTGGCTCGCTCCCAGCAGTGCCCACGGCCCGCCCAGGTACTCCCAGGAGCGCACCAGCTCGATCACGAGCCAGGCCGAGGGCACCAGTACCGCCGCCGCCGCCACCCGGCCCGGAGCCGGCGCCCCCGCCAGCAGCCGCCTCACCAGCCACCCCCACGGGGCCCACAGCAGCCCCATCAGGGCCGCCACCACCACGAGAAAGGCGTGCAGACTCGGTGCCAGCCAGTGATGGGTGGCCAGCAGGAAACCGGTGCCGCCCAGCCAGCCCTCCACGGCGGCACGCCGCCCGCCGCCCGCCGTACGGAGCAGCAGCAGCCACGGGACCAGCGCGGCGTAGGCCCACCACCACAGCGACGGGGCGGGAAAGGACAGGGCGGGCAGCGCACCCGCCGCGAGCGCGAGAGCCCCGCGCCGCCACCCGGACCCTGAGGACATCCGCATGCCGCGCCTCCCTCGACTCGGCCGTCCGGCGCGGAAATCCCCACCGCGCCGGACGGCCGCACAGGGGGACCGGGCGGGCGCCGCGCCGCACGGAAGGTGGCCGAGAACCGCCCGCCGCGGGTTTCGCCGGCCCGTATGAGGGTCACCGTTCCCGGGAACCGGCGGGTGAACCCGCGACCCGCCGGTTCCCGGGAACGGTGACGCTCCGGCCGTGACGGGCGGCACAAGGACCGGGAGACCCGTGAGAGGCCGGGACAAGGAGGTGACGGCGGTGGAGCTCCCCCTGCTGGCGGGCGTCGACGGATCCGGGCCCAGCCTGCTCGCGGTGGACTGGGCCGCGGACGCGGCGGTCCGGCACTCGGTGCCGCTGTGCCTGGTCCACGGCGTCGAGGAGCGCGGGGAAGAGGACCCGGAACCGGAGGAACTGATGTCCGCCGCGGTGGAACGCGTCCGTCTGCGCGCCCCCGGACTGCGGGTGACCACCGTCGTCCTAGACGAGGAACCCGGAGCCGCGCTGGTCCACGCCGGCCGCAACGCGTTCGCCCTCGTCGTCGGCTCACGGGGCCGGGGCGGGATCGCGGGACTGCTGCTGGGCTCGGTGGGGCTGGAGGCGGCCGGCCGGGCCGACTGCCCGGTGGTCGTCGTACGCGGCGGGGAGAACGCCCGTGCCGGCGGCCACGGCCGGGTCCTCCTGGGAGTCGGGGACAGGGTGGACGGTTCGCCCGCCGCCCGCTTCGCTTTCCGCGAGGCCGTCGCCCGGCGCTGCGAACTGCACGCCGTACGGGCCTGGCGCCGGCCCGCCCACACGGCGGAGAACCATCCGCTGATCCAGGGCGGTCCGGCCGGCGCTCGCCACCGGGAGGCGATGGACCACCTGGACGGCGCCCTGCGGGCCGCGGCCCGCGAGCATTCCGGGATCGACCTGCACCTGCACGCCGTGGAAGGCCCCGTCCGTGTGGTGCTGCTGGAGGAGTCGCGCCGGGCGGACCTGCTGGTGATCGGCGCCCACCGCCGGCAGGGCCGTCTCGGCCTCCAGCTGGGAGTGGTCGACCACACCGTCATCCACCACGCCGACTGCCCCGTGGCCCTCGTACCGGAGCACATCTGACCCGGGCCACCCCGACGACACCACCGGAGGGAGCGACCATGCCGCCCGCCGCAGCCGCAGCCCGGGGCCCGGAGGAGACCGCCGCGCCTGCCCACCCGCCGGCCCATCGCCTGGACGGTCTGAGGGCCGTGGTGTTCGACACCGACGGAGTGGTCACCGACTCCGCCCGGGTCCACGCGGCGGCCTGGAAGGAGACCTTCGACGACTGTCTGCGCGAGTGGCACGAGCGCGGCGGCGGACGGCCGCGGGAGAACCCGCGGGACCGGTTCCGACCGTTCGACGTCCGGGAGGACTACCGGCGGTACGTCGACGGCAGGTCCCGCCTGGACGGCGCCGCCGCCTTCCTCGCCTCAAGAGGGCTCGACCTGCCGCCCGGCGAGCCGGACGACCCGCCCGGCAACGACACCGTCCGGGCCGTCGCAGCCCGCAAGGAGCGGCTGTTCACCGCCGCCCTGCGGCAGGACGGGGTCGAGGCCTGGCCCGGCACCCTGCGGCTGCTGCGCGCCCTGCGCCGTGAAGGAGTGCCCATGGCGGTGATATCCGCCTCCCGGCACGCGAGGGAACTGCTCTCCGGCGCGGAGGTGCTGGAGATGTTCGACGCCGTGGTGGACGGCCACGAGGCGGCGCGGCTGGGGCTGCCCGGAAAACCGGACCCCGCGGTGTTCCTGGAGGCCGCCCGGAGGCTGGGGGCGCCTCCCGCGGAGGCGGCCGTCGTCGAGGACGCGCTCGCCGGTGTCGAGGCCGGTCGCCGGGGCGGTTTCGGACTGGTCGTCGGGGTGGACCGCACGGCCGGTCCCACCAGCGCACGAGATCTGCGCGACCACGGGGCCGACGTGGTCGTGACCGATCTGGCCGAGCTGCTGCCGGCCGGTGCCCGCACCGGCCGGCACGACGAGGAGGGCTGACAGTGGCGGAGGGGACCGCGAAGCGGTGGGAATGGACCTACGAGGGCTACGAGCCGGCGGAGGAACGGCTGCGCGAGGCGCTGTGCACCCTGGGCAACGGCTGCTTCGCGACCCGGGGCGCGGCCCCCGAGACGGACGCCGGAGGAGCCCACTACCCGGGCACGTACGCGGCGGGCTGCTACAACCGGCTGGTGTCCACCGTGGGGGAGAGGGAGCCCAGGGACGTCGAGAACGAGGACATGGTCAACCTGCCCAACTGGCTGCCCCTGCGTTTCCGTATCCTCGACAGCCCTCCCGACAGCCCTCCCGACAGCCCTCCCGACAGCCCTCCCGACAGCCCTTCCGGCAGTGACCCGGCGAGCGATCCCGGGGGCGGAACCGCGCCGCCCTGGTGGACCCCCGACGGGGGCGGGCTGCTGGAGTACCGGCAGCGGCTGGACCTCAGGCACGGCGTCCTGTCCCGGACCCTGCGCCTTCAGGACGCCGCCGGCCGGCGGCTGCGCGTCGAGCAGCACCGGCTGGTCCACATGGGGCAGCCGCACCTGGCCGCACTGCGCACCGTCTTCACCGCGGAGAACTGGACCGGCACGCTGGAACTCGAATCCGCCCTCGACGGCGGCGTCACCAACGAGGGCGTGGAGCGCTACCGCGCCCTGAACGGCCGCCATCTGACCGGCCACAGCACCGGATCGGCCGAGCCGGACACCGTCTGGGTGCGCTGCCGCACCACGAACTCGGAGACCGGCGTGGCCCTGGCCGCCCGCACCCGCCTGGAGAGCGGCGAGGCCGTCTCGGAGCGCACCGTCCTCGACGGGCCGCGGCCCGCACGGCGGCTGACCGTCGTCGTCCGGCCCCGGCGGCCCGTGACCGTCGTCAAGACCGTCTCCCTGCACACCTCACGCGACATCGCGGTCAGCGACCCCCTGCACGCCGCGCTGGAGGACATCGGGTACGCGCCCGGCTTCCCCGACCTGCTCGACACCCACCGCGCCGCCTGGGACGAGCTATGGCGGCACGCCGAGCTGGAGGTGCCGGGCGAAGCGGGCCGCATCCTGAGGCTCCACCTCTTCCACGTCCTGCAGACGCTCTCCCCGCACACCACGGACCTGGACGTCGGAGTCCCGGCACGCGGGCTGCACGGAGAGGCCTACCGGGGACACGTCTTCTGGGACGAGCTGTTCGTGCTGCCCTACCTCAACGTCCACTTTCCGGAGGTCTCCCGTGCCCTGCTGACCTACCGGCACCGGCGGCTGCCCGAGGCCGTCCGGGCCGCTCGGGACAGCGGCTACGAGGGCGCGCTGTTCCCCTGGCAGAGCGGCAGCGACGGGTGTGAGGAGACCCAGACCCTGCACCTGAACCCGCGCTCGGGCCGCTGGCTGCCCGACCACTCCCGCCTCCAGCACCACGTGGGCTCGGCGGTCGCCTACAACGTCTGGCAGTACTGGCAGGCCAGCGGCGACATCGACTTCATGCACACCCGGGGTGCCGAGACGCTGCTGCGGGTCGCCCAGTTCTGGGGGAGCGCCGCGCGGTACGACGCGGATCTGGGGCGCTACCGCATCCTCGGCGTGGTCGGCCCCGACGAGTACCACGAGGCCTATCCGGACAGGGAGCGGCCCGGCCTGGACGACAACACCTACACCAACGTCACCGCCGCCTGGGTGCTCGGCCGGGCCCTGGAGACGCTCCGGACCGTCCCCGAACCGCTGTGTGATGAGCTGTGCCACAAATTCGCCCTGGACGGGGAGGCGCTGGAACGCTGGGAGGACATCTCCCGGCGGCTGCGGGTGCCCTTCCACGCGGGCGTCATCAGCCAGTTCGACGGCTACGGGGAACTGGCGGAGCTGGACTGGGAGGGCTACCGCCGCAAATACGGTGACATCCGCCGGCTGGACCGGATCCTTGAGACCGAGGGCGACACCGTCAACCGCTACCAGGCGTCCAAGCAGGCCGACGCGCTGATGCTCGGCTACCTGTTCCAGCCCGCCGAACTGGCGGGCCTGTTCGAGAGGCTCGGCCACACCCTCGACGACGGGCTGTGGCGGCGCACGGTCGACTACTACCTGCGCCGCACCAGCCATGGATCCACCCTCAGCTCCCTGGTCCACGGGTGGGTGCTGGCCCGGGTGCGGCGTCCCGACGCCTGGCGTTACGTACAGGAGGCACTGGTCAGCGATGTCGCCGACATCCAGGGGGGCACGACCGCCGAGGGCATTCACCTGGGCGCCATGGCCGGGACGCTGGACCTCGTGCAGCGCGGGCTGACGGGCCTGGACACCCACGGAGGCGCCCTGGGGCTGGACCCCGCGCCGCTCCCGGAACTGTCCCAGTTCCGCTTCACCATCCGCTACCGGCACCACTGGGGAGTGGGGGTGCGGATGCGCTCGGACGGGATGCGTGTCAGCCTGCCCGGGTCGGCCGAGGCCCCTGTGCGCCTGGTGCTGCCCGACCGGACGGTCACCGTCGAACCCGGCGAGTCGGCCTGGCTGGACCTGACCGACAGGTGAGGACGGCGAAGGCCGGGAGACGAAGGCCGTCCGGGCCGCTCAGGCGGAGCCCGGCCCCGGCTCGCCGGGGCGGTGGTCCGTGCGGCGGCCGGCCCGGCATGCCGCGCCCAGCACCACGGCGGAGAGGAACACCAGCACGCCGGCCACCGGATGCAGGACCATCAGCGCCGGGACCAGGAAGAGGCAGACGCCGACGAGCGGCCACAGGCGGGGCGGTGTCGCCGGCCCGGCCGCTTCGGACCCCGTCTCGCCGAACTCCCGGAACAGGGCGGCGAGGCGGGCGTCGGACAGCAGCGCCCGTTCGGTCTCGTGCAGGATGCGGAGTTCTCGGAGAGTGAGGCGGCGGGATTCGTTCATGGTCTCGGTCCAGCTCGGTCGGTGCGGACTGCTGCGGTCGGTCATCTGCCGAGTACCCTCACCGAGCGGGTGAATCTTCCGGAGCCGGCCCGGCTCACCCTTCGCGGTACCGCAGGAGCAGCATCGCCGCGTCGTCCTGCAGCGGGCCGCCGACATGCGTCACCAGATCCCGGCACAGCGACTCCAGCCCGATGTCCGGGTTCTTCTCCCGCAGCAGGAAGGCCCGCCGGACCAGCGGGTAGAAGCGGTCGTCCGGATCGCGCGCCTCGGTCACACCGTCGGTGTACAGCAGTAGCTGCTCGCCGGGGGCGAGCGACAGCCCGTACGGCTCGGGAGGCTTGAGGTCGAGGCCCATACCCAGGGGCGGCGCGGTCTCCGGCGGCTCCACGAGATGGGCCGTTCCGTCCGCGCGGACGACCATCGGCGAGGGGTGGCCGTGGTTGAGCAGGGTCACCGAGCGGTCCTCGTGGGTCTCGGCCAGGACGGCCGTGACGAAACGCTCCTGTGTCATGTGCCGGTTGACCGAGCGCTCCAGCCGGGCACTCACCGCCGCCAGGTCCGGTTCGTCGTAGGCCGCCTCCCGGAACGCGGCCAGGACGACCGCGGCCGTCTCCACCGCCTCCAGCCCCTTGCCCTGGACGTCGCCCACGATCACCCGGACCCCCGAGGGCGAGTTGACCACCTCGTACAGGTCGCCCCCGATCCGGGCCTCGGCCACCGCCGAGGTGTAGGACACCGCGATCCGCAGGTGCCCCGTGGCCCGGGGCACCGGGCGCAGCAGCACCTGCTGGGCCACCTCGGCGATGGACCGCACGCTGGCCAGTTCCGCCTCGTGCCGCTGGCGGATGGCGGCCGCGACCAGCCCGGCCGCCGACACCCCGGCCACCGACAGAAGCGCCGTATAGCCGCGCGTGGCCCCCAGCAGGCCGTCGTAGAGGGCCAGACAGAAGCACAGGAGCAGGGCCAGCAGCCCGATCAGCGCGGTGCGGCGCATGCCGCCGACCAGGCTGGCGAAGGCGGGACCGAGCGACAGCAGCGGCAGGAACCCCACATCCGGACCGGCCGTCACGTCCACCAGGACGACGACGGTCATGGCCGCGAAGGGCAGTCCGGTCAGGAGTCGGTAGCTGTCGTCGTCGCGCTCGGCCAAGATGAACTCCGGGGTTCGGTGCGGATGCCCCGCGTCTGTCTGGGAACAGCTTCCCAGGCCGGGGCGGTGTGGGAAAGCGACCCGCACGGTCGCGCCGTTTCCCGCGCCCGCTCGCACGGACCGCCCGGACCACCCCTCTCGTTCCGGCATCCGCGCGGTCCGTTCGCCCGGCCGCCGACTCGCCCTCGTGCGGGGAGACCACCCCGGCCGCGACCAGGCCGAAGATCAGCAGGCCCAGCAGTATCCGGTAGACCACGAACGGCATGAAGCTCCTGGTCGAGATGAACTTCATGAACGAAACTATGTCCACGTGTCCTGAGCGGCTTTGACCTGCTATTTTCCACCACTTTTCAAGATCGAATGGTAGAGTGGCGGGAGATGGCGCCTTCCAGTGCTCTCCCCCCGTCGACCACGAACGGCGCAGTCACCTGCTTTGCGGCGAATCGACAATCTCCTGCTCCATGGTCAGGGTAACGTGCGAGTGGAGACCTTCCACGCCGGCGACCTCGTGGCCCATGCGGGTCTCCACGGCGATGCGACTGTGTCGATCTTCGTCCAACCACTCCTTGCCGCCGTGACGAAGCAGGTACAGCCGCTTTCCGGCGTTCGTGGTCGCGGGGAACCGGCCCCTGACCCGCGGCCAAACTGTCCGACAAGGCTCTGGCCGCAGTGCGCGCCTCGGTCGCTCACCAGCCCGGATGAGATTTTCGGCAAGGGCAGGATGCATGAGGCCGACTGGGGCGACAGCGGTGCCCCGGATGAGCTGATCGGCACGTGAAGAGCTGTGCCGCGGTGACCTGCATGCCCTGGCGGTCGCCGGAGGCGCTCCAGCGGTCACCGCGCCCCAGCGGGCGCTGGCCGCGTTTCCGCGTCTGCCCGCCGGGTGATCTCCGCACCGGGGCACCGCTGCTGTGGCACTCGTGCCCGTACGGGGCGGTGTAGCCGGTGGTCGGGTGCACGGTCGCCTCAGGTTGTCGGTGCCGTCGGCTAGCGTGCGCGGTATGCGCTACTTCAATACGGCCGGGCCGTGCGTCCCCACGCGTCACTACATGGTGCCGGCCCAGGAGCGGCTGCCCAGGGCCCGCGGGTACATCGAGCAGGGTCAGTACTTCGTGGTGCATGCGCCACGACAGACCGGGAAGACGACGGTGCTGGCGGCGATGGCCCGGGAACTGACGGCCTCGGGCCGGTACGCGGCGCTGCACTTCTCGTGCGAGAGCGCGGAGGTGGCCGGGGAGGACTATGGCCAGGCCGAGCTGCTGGTGCTGGAGGCGATTCGGCGGTCCGCGGAGTCCGCTGGGCTTGCTGATGGGCTCGCGCCTCCCGCCTCCTGGCCCGGCGCGGTGCCCGGGTCCCGGCTCACGCGGGGGCTGGCTGAGTGGGTGCGGAGCTGTCCGCGTCCGCTGGTGCTGTTCTTCGACGAGATCGACGCGCTGCGGGGGGAGAGCCTGCGCAGTGTGCTGCGCCAGTTGCGCGATGGCTTCACTGTCAGCCGTGGTGGCTTCCCGCATGCGGTGGTGCTGTGCGGGCTGCGGGATGTGCGTGACTACAAGGCGGCCTCGGGCGGGGATCCGGGGCGCCTTGGTACGTCGAGTCCGTTCAACATCAAGGTGGCGTCGCTGCGGTTGGGCGACTTCACCGTGGCCGAGGTCGCCGAGCTGTACGGGCAGCACACCACGCAGACGGGCCAGGATTTCACGGTGGATGCGCTGGAATGTGCCTTCAGCTTTACCCAGGGACAGCCGTGGCTGGTCAACGCGCTGGCCCGGGAGGTCGTCGAGGAGATGGGGGTGCCGTCGGACACGCCGATCACGGCCGAGCACATGGAGGGGGCGAAGGAGCGGCTGATCCTGGCGCGTGCGACGCATCTGGACTCGCTGGCCGCCAGGTTGGGCGAGGACCGGGTGCGGCGGGTGATCCAGCCGGTGATCGCGGGCGAGCTGCTCCTGCCGACGGACACGTACGACGACGATCTGGCGTACGTGCGCGACCTGGGGCTGGTCGCTCCGGACGCGCCGGTGCGGGTGGCCAATCCGATCTACCAGGAGGTCATTGTCCGGGTCCTGGGAAACAACACGGAAGGCCAGGTCGTCGCCGCCCCGAGCAGCTTCCGGCTGCCGGACGGCCGGATCGACATGGACAAGCTGCTGTGCTCCTTCGCCGAGTTCTGGCGGGAGAACGGCGAGATCCTGGCCACCGCCTCGACCTACCCGGAGGCCGCGGCACAGCTGGTGATGATGGCCTACCTGCACCGGATCGTGAACGGGGCGGGTTTCATCGACCGGGAATACGGGGTCGGCCGGCGGCGCGTGGACCTGCTGATTCGCCAGCCGTACACCGCTGCCGACGGTTCGCGGGCGGTGCAGCGCGAGGCGCTGGAGCTGAAGGTGTGGCGCCAGGGCCGCACCGACCCCCTCGCCGAGGGGCTGGCACAGTTGGACGACTACCTGGACCGCATGGAGCTGTCCACGGGCACCCTCGTCGTCTTCGACACCCGCCCGCAGGCAGCCCCGGTCCACGAGCGCACCGCCCTCTCGCAGCAGACCACGCCCTCCGGGCGCACCGTCACCCTGCTGCGCGCCTGACGGCCGGGAGACCTCAGCCAGGAGCGCCCCCGGGATCCTCCTCCCGTGGCCGTGTTCCCGGAGCAGCACGGCTTCGGCGCGGGAGCCGGAGGGGCTCGGCAGCCAGGAATCACGGCAGTTCGGTGCCGACACGTCAGTACCGTGCCAGCACATGAAACCCTGGGGGGCCGCAGCACGTTCTTCGACAACTTGCGCCGACGGTACCGTCGGCGCAGTGGAGGACATCAAGATCGATGTTCTGGTCACCCCCGAGCAGTGGGACGCCCTGGGCCGCATCGGCGCCCCAGGCAGCCTCGCCTCCGGTGCCCAGAAGGCCATGGCAGCCCGTCGCGTCTCTCGACCAGCTATGAGGCGGCAGAGCGCCCGTTGATGGCGTCCCTTGTCGTGGTGTAACCGATCAATCGATCGCGCAGCGGGACCAGTCCAGCTCGCCGCGGGCACCGAGCTCGTCGAGGACCAGGCGGTGGAGCTTCGCCCACACCCTGGCCCTCGACCACTCCGTGAAGCGCCGGTGAGCTGTCGCTCCCGACGGCCCGAACGAGGCGGACGGCAGCTGCTGCCAGGTGCAGCCCGAGGTGGCCAGGAACACGCTGGCAGCCAGCACCTCCCGGTCACCATGCCGACGCCGGCCTCCGCCTTGCGGACGAGTCGGCGCCTCCGGCACCACCCGCTGGAACAACTCCCACAGCTCATCCGGCACCAGCCGCTCAACGATCCCCACCGCAGCAAGCTATCGAACTCGCCAAATGAGATGCCCTGTAAAGCTCGCGGACCTTCTTGCACAGGGCAGCGTCCTCCGCTTCCAGCGCATCGGGCGGCTCAGCGGGTATCTCCGCCCGTCCCGGGGCCGGCTTGCTCCGGCAGCCCGTACCCGGTTCCGCAGTGTCTCAGTCTCGGAGGTCGGCGGCCTGTGCGGAGAGCGCGACTGGTGCAGCGCGACCACGTCCGGCTTGAACTCCGGCGGGTAGTGCTTCTTGAGTAACGGGGGCACGGTGGACCTGAGCCGTATCGCGGTGAGCGGATTCCGGGCGAGCACGGAGGGCGAGATGGCCTGGTAGCTGATCCGGGCCGAGGCCGCCCGCCGCAAGGTCGAGATCCAGATCGTCCTCGACATCGTGCACGTGCTGGAGAAGTTATGGGCGGCCGCACGGTGTTTCCACACTGTCACCGATCCGGTCGCCGAAGCCTGGGTGGGCACCAAAGCCGCCCGGATCCTGGCCGGTGACGCCCCCGCAGCCACGGCACCGAGGCCGACCGCGCGGGCCTGTCCCCAGATCAGCGGGCCGCGGCGGACAAAGCCTGCCGCTACCTGGAGAACAATGCCGCTGACTGCCGTCGACCGCCGAACACCGGCTCATCGCAACAGCGTTACTAGGGTTTTTCCCGTCCTCCCGGACCGAGACTCTCACGGTGCCGCACCCCAGAGAACCCGCAGAACACGCCGCCTGACCTGAGCCGCCCCCGGCGTCCCGACCCGCGTCCCGGCCCAGGTCCTTGCGGCGGGGCGGCCGCCCACCCCCGGGGCGGCCGCTCTCTGCATGCACTCGCGTGCGCGCGCCCATGCCCCGTGCCGGGCAGCCGCCCGGTCCGTGACACACCGGTCCGGCCGAGCCGTAGACATCCCGCATCGGTAACCGCTGTCGAGGTGACTTGAGATGAACAACGAAGACAAGCTCAGGGACTACCTGAAGCGGGCCACCGCCGACCTGCGGCACAGCCGGCAGCGTGTCCAGGAACTCGAGGCCGCCGCCCACGAGCCCATCGCCATCATCGGGATGGCCTGCCGCTACCCGGGCGGGGTGAGCGACCCCGACGGCCTGTGGGAGGTGCTCGTCGCCGGCGGGCACGGCATCGGACCCTTCCCCGACGACCGTGGCTGGGACCTCGACGCCGTCTCGGCCGCCGCCTCCGGGGGCGGCTTCCTGCACGACGCCACCGACTTCGACGCCGAGTTCTTCGGCATCTCCGCGCGCGAAGCGGTCGCCATGGACCCCCAGCAGCGGATCGTGCTCGAGTCCACCTGGGAGGCCATCGAGTCCGCGCGCATCGACCCCACGGCCCTGCGCGGCAGCGAGACCGCCGTGTTCATGGGCGCCATGGCCCAGGAGTACCGCGCGGGAGCGGAGGACGGCGCCCGCGGCCTGCACCTGACCGGCAACGCCGGCAGCGTCCTGTCCGGCCGTATCGCCTACACCCTCGGCCTGACCGGCCCGGCCCTCACCGTCGACACCGCCTGCTCCTCCTCCCTCGTCGCCCTCCACCTCGCCTCCCACGCCCTGCGCACCGGCGAGTGCACCCTCGCCCTCGCGGGCGGCGTCACCGTCATGTCCACCCCCTCCACACATCTGGAGTTCGGCCGGCAGGGCGGCCTCTCGGCCGACGGACTGTGCCGCTCCTTCGCCGACTCCGCCGACGGCACCGGCTGGTCCGAGGGCGTGGGTGTACTGCTGCTGGAACGCCTGTCCGACGCCCGCCGCAACGGCCACCGCGTCCTCGCCGTCGTCCGCGGCTCCGCCGTCAACCAGGACGGCGCCAGCAACGGCCTCACCGCGCCCAACGGCCCCTCCCAGCAGCGCGTCATCGAGCAGGCCCTGATCAACGCCCGCCTCTCCGCCGACCAGATCGACGCCGTCGAGGCACACGGCACCGCCACCACCCTCGGCGACCCCGTAGAGGCCCAGGCCCTCCTCGCCACCTACGGCCGTGCCCGCACCGCCGAACGACCCCTGCTGCTCGGCTCGGTGAAGTCCAATCTCAGCCACACCCAGGCCGCCGCGGGCGTCGCCGGCGTGATCAAGATGGTGCAGGCCATCCGGTACGGCATCGTGCCCCGCACCCTGCACGCCGACGAACCCAACACCCACGTCGACTGGTCGGACGGCACCGTACGCCTCGTCACCGGCAACACCCCCTGGCCCGACACCGGACAGCCCCGCCGCGCCGCCGTCTCCTCCTTCGGCATCAGCGGCACCAACGCCCACGCCGTCATCGAACAGGCCTCCGCCGACGACACCCCCCACCCCGCCGAAGACCCCACGCCCGCCCCCGTACCGCTCGTCCTGTCCGGCCGTACCCCGCAGGCCCTCGCCGCCCAGGCGGCCCGCCTGCGCACCGCCCTGGACCGAGCCGACACGCCGCCCAGGCCGGCCGACCTGGCCCGCAGCCTGGCCACCACCCGCACGGCCTTTGAGTACCGCGCCGCCTTCGTCGCCGCCGACCCCGCCGACGTCACGGCCGCCCTCACCGCCCTCGCCGACGGCAGCCACGCCCCCGGCCTGCTGCGGCACACCGCGACCGACGCGCCCACCGCCTTCCTCTTCTCCGGCCAGGGCGCCCAACGCCTTGGCGCGGGCCGCGAGTTGTACGACCGGCACCCGGTCTTCCGCGCCGCCCTCGACGAGGCACTCGCCCTTCTGCCGCCCGGCGTGCGCGAGGCCATGTGGGGCACCGACGCGTCCGCCCTGAACCACACCGGCACCGCCCAGCCCGCCCTCTTCGCCCTGGAGGTGGCGCTGTTCCGCCTCCTCGAATCCTGGGGCGCGCGGCCCGACTTCGTGGCCGGGCACTCCATCGGCGAGATCGCCGCCGCACACGTCGCAGGCGTGCTCTCCCTCACGGACGCCTGCACCCTGGTCACCGCCCGCGCCTCGCTGATGGCCGGCCTCCCCGAGGGCGGCGCCATGACCGCCGTACGCGCGTCGGAGGAGCAGGTACGTCCGTACCTCGCCGCCGATGTCGCCGTGGCCGCCGTCAACGGCCCCGCCTCCGTGGTCCTCTCCGGCCCCGCCGACGCCGTGGCCGAGGCGACCGCACGCCTCGCCGCCGAAGGCCACCGCACCACACCCCTGCGGGTCTCGCACGCCTTCCACTCGCCGCTGATGGACCCGATGCAGGAGGGTTTCGCGCAAGCCCTGTCCGGCATCACCTTCCATCCGCCGCGCATCCCGCTCGTCTCCAACCTCACCGGCACCGTCGTCGCTCCGGACACGGCGGACCACTGGGTCCGGCACGTCCGCGAGACCGTCCGCTTCGCCGACGGCCTCCGCACCCTCCTCGACCACGGCGTATGCACCTTCCTCGAGCTCGGCCCCGACGCCGTCCTCACCGGCCTGGTCGCCGAGTCGGCACCCGAGCACGGCATCGCGATCGCCACCCTGCGCAAGGACACCCCCGAGACCACGGCCCTCACCACGGCCCTCGCCGCCCTGCACACCACCGGCGCCCACGTCGACTGGACGCGCTACTTCGCCGACACCCCAGCCCATCACATCGACCTGCCCACCTACGCCTTCCAGCGCCACCGGCACTGGCCGGCCGCCGGCGTCGGCGGCGCCGGGGACATCCGTGCCGTCGGCCTCGCTCCCGCCGAGCACGGCCTGCTCGGGGCCGCGGTGTCGCTCGCCGACTCCGACGGCGCGCTGCTCTCCGGCCGCCTGTCCTTCGCCACCCACCGCTGGCTGGCCGACCACCGCATCGACGGCCGCGTCCTCCTCCCCGGCGCCGCCTTCGTCGAACTCGCACTGCGCGCGGGCGACGAGTTCGGCTGCGACCGTCTGGCCGAACTCGCTCTCCCGGCTCCGCTCGAACTGCCCGAGCACGGCGCCGTCCAGATCCAGACCTTCGTCGGCGCCCCCGACACCTCCGGCCACCGCCCCGTCACCATCTACGCCCGCCCCGACGGCCCCGACGACCACGCCTGGACCGCACACGCCACCGGCCGCCTCAGCCCCGGCACGGAAACCGACACACTCCCCGCCCTCGACACCGCACACTGGCCCCCGGTCGGCGCCGACCCCGTCCCCCTCGACGGCGCCTACGACACCCTCGCCGACCACGGCTTCACCTACGGCCCCGCCTTCCGCGGCCTGCGCTCCCTGTGGCGCCGCGACGGCGACCTCTACGTCGAGGCCGAACTCCCCGCCGGCAACCGCACCGCGGGCTTCGCCCTCCACCCCGTCCTGCTGGACGCCCTGCTCCACGCCATGGCCCACGGCGGCGACGGCCGCCTCGGCGTGCCGTTCGCCTGGGGAGGCGTCGCCCTGTACGCCACCGGCGCCACCAAGGTGCGCGCCCGCATCACCCCGCAGGGCGAGGACACCGTCGCGATCGACGTCGTGGACCCCATGGGTGCCCCCGTCCTGACCGTGGACGCCCTCACCACCCGCCCCCTCGACGCCACCCGCCCCGGCCCCGCGACCTCCGCCGACGCCCTGTACCGCGTCGACTGGATCCCGGCCCCCGAGACGGCCTCCTACGACGGTCCTCTCGCTGTCCTCGCCGACTCCCCCGAAGCCCCGGTCGCCCGGGAGATCCGCGAGGCGCTCGGCGTGTCCGTCCACGCCGACCTCACCGAGCTCGTGGACACGGCACCACTGCCCGGCGTGGTCCTGGCCCCCCTCATGGCCGGCCCCGGCGAGAACAACCCGGTCACCGAACTCCACACCCTCACCACCCGGGCCCTCGACCTGGTCCGCCACTGGCAGCACGACGAGCGCCTCCGCGCCACCCGCCTGGTGGTCGCCCTACGCGACGACCGCCCCGCGACCGCGGCCGTCCGCGGCCTGCTGCGCGCCGCCGAGTCCGAACATCCCGGCGGCATCGGCCTGTTGGTCCTGGGCCGCGCAGAGCCCGTGGACGGGACACGGCTGCGTCAGGCTCTCGCGAGCGGCGAGCGGGAGACCGCCCTCACCGACGGCCGCGTCGCCGCCCCTCGCCTCGTCCGTGCGGGTCGGTCGGGTGATGTGGGGGTGGAGTGGGCCGGTCCGGGTGCCGTGGTGGTGACCGGTGGTACGGGTGGTTTGGGTGCGGTGCTGGCTCGGCATCTGGTGCGGGAGCACGGGGTGCGGGAGTTGGTGCTGCTGTCGCGGCGGGGGGTGGATGCGCCGGGGGTGGGTGAACTCATCTTCGACTTGGGCGAGTTGGGTGCCCAGGTCGAGGTGGTGGCGTGTGATGTGGCTGATCGTGAGGCGCTGGCGGGTGTGCTGGTGGGGCGGTCGGTCCGGGGTGTGGTGCACGCGGCGGGTGTCCTGGACGACGGTCTTCTCGGCACCCTGACTCCCGAGCGGCTCGAGTCCGTCCTGCGCCCGAAGGCCGACGCCGCCTGGCATCTGCACGAACTCGTGCCCGACGCCCAGGCCTTCGTCCTCGTCTCGTCCGCCGCCGGCACCTTCGGCCCCGTGGGCCAGACCGCCTACGCCGCCGCCAACGCCTACCTTGACGCACTCGCCGCCCACCGCCGTGCCCACGGGCTGCACGCCGTCTCCCTGGCATGGGGACCGTGGCAGCTCGACGGCGCCGGCATGGCGGCCGGACAGCCCACCGAGGCGAACGACGGGTCCGCGCTCATCCGCCCGGTGTCGGCCGAAGAGGGCCTGAACCTGTTCGACGCGGCCCTCGCATGCGACACGGACGTCGTCCTCCCCGTCCCGCTGGACCTGCGGGCGGCACGCGCCCGCACCGAGATTCCCGCACTCCTGAGAGGACTCGTACGCCCCCGTCGCCGCATGGCGAACGGCGGCACCGGCACCCCCGACCTGGTCCGCACGCTCGCCCCGCTCGACGAGGTGGAGCGGCGTGAGGTGCTGCTGGACATGGTGCGGGGCCAGGTGGCGCTGGTCCTGGGCCACGAGGGCGCGTTGGGCGTGGATGCGTCTCGGTCGTTCCGGGATCTGGGCTTTGACTCGTTGCTGGCGGTTGAGCTGCGTAATGGGTTGCAGTCGGTGACGGGGCTGAGGTTGCCGGCGACGTTGGTGTTCGACTATCCGACCGTGAGCGCTCTCGCCGGGTTCCTGCTGGACGAGGTGCTCGGGTCGCGTGCGGTGGCACCGGTGGCACCGGTGGCGCCGGTGGCGGCCGTGGTCGACGACCCGGTGGTGGTCGTGGGTATGGCGTGCCGGTTCCCGGGTGGTGTGTCGTCGCCGGAGGATCTGTGGCGGCTGGTGTCGGAGGGTGTGGACGCGGTGGGAGAGTTCCCGGCCGACCGTGGCTGGGATCTGGAGCGGCTCTACCA
>NZ_JAJFAU010000107.1:8770-17227 GCF_022614595.1 Streptomyces sp. CNQ085 | reverse complement strand
GGTGCCGAGAGCGGTGACGGCGCGCTGGACCATGAAGTCGGTGTCGCCGGGGTCCTCCAGGCGCAGCCCGACGGTCTGCCCGGTGCGCCCGGGGTCGGGCGGGGGCTGACGCTGATCAGCGGCCACCGGGCGCGGGCGGTGGCGCTGGACGCGCCGGGCACCGGGTACGAGATCGGCGGGCCCGACGGCGAGCGCCTGCTGTACCTGCCGCCGGGAGCCGGGCCCGCGGACCTGCCCCGCGACGGTTCCCGTGCCCCGTACGCCCTGGTGCTGATGGACGTCCTGGGCCGCCCCGACGCGCTCGCCCGGCTGCGGGCGGCCGGGGCCGTGGGCCCCACCACGGACGTGCTGGCCGTCCACATCGACCACGACGTGCCGCCCGGCGCGGAGCTGCACCGGCGGCTGGCCGCCGCGGGGGCCCGTACCGAGCCGGACGGCGCCACGGTGGTGGTCGGCGACTACCGGGCGGTCCCCGACCTGCCCCGGCGCACGCTGGTCCTGGGGGGCGCGCGCTCGGGCAAGTCCGCCGAGGCCGAGCGCCGGCTGGCGGCCTTCCCGGACGTGCTGTACGTCGCCACGGGCGGCACCCGGGACGGCGACCGGGAGTGGGCGGCGCGGGTGGCCGCGCACCGGGAGCGCCGCCCACCCACCTGGCACACGGCCGAGACCTGTGATCTGGTGCCGCTGCTCACCGCCGGGGACGCCCCCGCGGTGCTGGTCGACTGCCTGGCCCTGTGGCTGACCGACGCGATGGACCGCGCCGGCGCCTGGGACGACGACCGCTGGAGAAGCGGCGAGGCCCCCCGGGCGCTGGCCGGGCGGACCGGCGCCCTGGTCGCGGCCTTCCGCGCCGCCTCCCGGACGGTGGTGGCGGTCAGCAACGAGGTCGGTTCGGGCGTGGTGCCCGCCACCGCCGCGGGCCGCCGCTTCCGCGACGAGCTGGGCCGGCTGAACGCGGCGGTGGCGGCCGAGTGCGAGCACGTCCTGCTGGTCACGGCGGGCACCGCTCTGCCGCTGCGGGGCTGAGTACCGGCCGGGAGCCGGGCGGGGAACGGTAGTGTCGGCCGCATGAGCGAAGGCAGCCTGAACCTCGACGACTTCGGCGACCTCATCGAACGTCCCGACAGCGGCGTCCGCCGGGACGCCGAGGAGCGGCGCGCCCGGACCGGCCTGCCGGCCGGGGCGCTGGGGCGGCTGGACGAACTGGGCGAGTGGCTGGCGGCGGCGCAGGGCCGCGTCCCCGTGGAACCGGTTTCGCGGCCGAAGGCCGTGCTGTTCGCCGGGGATCACGGGGTGGCCCGGCTGGGCGTCTCCGCCCGGCCCGCCGGGGGCGCGCACGCCCTGGTGCGCGCCGCCCTGGACGGCACGAGCCCGGCGGCCGTGCTGGCACGCCGTCTCGACGTGCCGCTGCGGATCGTCGACATGTCGCTGGACTGCGACCCGGGCGAGCTGCCCGCGGAGGTCACCGGCCACCGGGTGCGGCGCTCCGGCGGAAGCCTGGATGCCGAGGACGCCCTGACCGCCGAGGAGGCCGAGCGCGCCTTCCGGGCCGGCATGGCCGTCGCCGACGAGGAGGCCGACTCCGGGACCGACCTGGTGGTCCTGGGCGATATCTCCGTCGGCGGCACCACGGCGGCCGGGGTGCTGGTCGCCGCGCTGTGCGGCACCGACGCCTCCGTGGTCACCGGCCGCGGCGGCGGGCGCGTCGACGACCTCGCCTGGATGCGCAAGTGCGCGGCGATCCGCGACGGGCTGCGCCGTGCCCGGCCCGTCCTGGGGGACCAGCTGAGGCTGCTGGCGACCGTCGGCGGGGCGGACCTGACCGCGATCACCGGTTTCCTGCTCCAGTCGGCCGTGCGCCGCACCCCCGTGGTCCTCGACGGCGTGGTCTGCGCCGCGTGCGCGCTGGTCGCCCAGCGCGTGGCGTTCCGGGCGCCGGACTGGTGGCTGGCCGGGTCGGCGAGCGGGGAGCCCGCGCAGGCCAAGGCACTGGACCGGATGGCGCTCGACCCGCTGCTGGACCACGGCGTCACCGCGGGCGAGGGCACCGGCGCGCTGCTCGCCCTCCCCCTGGTCCGGGCCGCGGCCGCGCTGGCGGCGGAGCTGCCGGTACGTCAGGAGCGGGAGGACTCCGCGGTGGTGGCGCCGGACGCGGACCGCACCGGCGCCGCGCGGATGCCCGACGCCACCTGAGCCCGTACGCCGGCCGTCCTCTCGCAGGCAGAACGCAGGAGAGCCCGTGGACACCGTCCCGCAGCCGCCGCCCGGCCCGCCGCCCGGCCCGCCGCCCGCCGGCGCACGGGACGGGGTCCGCTTCGCCTTCGGCACGCTCACCGTGCTGCCGGTGTCCGGGGCCCGCTGGGACCGGACCGCGGCCCGCGCGGGCATGGTGTGCGCCCCGCTGGTGGGCCTGGTGGCCGGGCTGTGCGCGGCCGCCGCCGGGGGTGTCGCGCTGCTGCTGGGCGCCTCACCGCTGCTCGCGGCGGTCGCCACCGTCGCGGTGCCCGCCGTGCTGACGCGTGGTCTGCACCTGGACGGGCTCGCGGACGTCGCCGACGGCCTGGGCAGCGGCCGCCGGGCCGAAGGAGCGCTGGAGGTGATGAAGCGCTCCGACATCGGCCCGTTCGGGGTGGTCACCCTGCTGCTGGTGCTGCTCGCCCAGGTGGCGGCGGTGGCCGGGGCGTACGCCGTCGGCTGGGCGTGGGGCGCGGTCGCGGTGACCGTCTCGGCGGTGGCCGCGCGCGCCGCGCTGACACTCGCCGCCCGTGAGGGCGTCCCAGCGGCCCGCCCCGGGGGGCTGGGCGCGGCGGTCGCCGGCGCGGTGCCCGTCCGGGCTGCCGCCCTCACCTGCGTGGCGGTGGTCTCGTCGGCGGCGGGCGCGGGGGCGCTGTGGGGGCCGTACGGGGCCGTGCGGTGCGCCGCGGCGGTCTTGGTGGCGCTGGGCGCGGCGCACCTGCTGCTGGCCCACTGCCACCGCAGACTGGGCGGGGTGACCGGAGACGTCTTCGGCGCGGTGGGCGAAACCGCGCTGACCGCCTGCCTGGTGGTGCTTGCGCCGGGTTAGCGCCCCTCGGAGAATTCCGCGGGACGGTCCCCGCTCTCGTCACGCTCCGCCACCGGCTCCGGGCGGTGGATTCGCGTACACCGTCCGGAGCCGACGGCGGGGCGCCCCGGGCCGCGACGTAGGCTCGGCCCGTGCCCGAAGCCGTGCACATCCACTCGGCTTGCCCATCGGAAGAGGGATTCCCACCACTGTGTCTGCTCTCACTCTCAGTTCCACATCCGCCGCGACGCTGCGCGCGGACGCCGTCGTCGTCGGTGTGGCCAAGGGCCCGGACGGGCCCTTGGTCGCTCCGGGCGGCGAGCCCCTGGACCAGGCGTTCGGCGGTTCCCTGGCCGGTGTCCTGGAGACCCTCGGCGCGTCGGGCGGCGAGGGGGAGGTCACCAAGCTGCCCGCCCCGGACGGTGTGAAGGCCGACCTGGTGCTGGCGGTCGGGCTCGGCGACGTCCCGGACGGGGACGGGCCGTACGACCCGGAGGCACTGCGCCGTGCGGCCGGTGCGGCCGCCCGCGCGCTGAGCGGCCGGAAGAAGGCCGGCTTCGCCCTGCCGGCCGGGGACGAGGCGTCCCTGGCCGCCGTCTGCGAGGGAGCGCTGCTGGGCTCGTACTCCTTCACCGAGTACCGCGGCAAGGAGGACAGGAACGCCGGGAGCACTCCCAAGGGCAGAAAGGGCAAGGGAGGCAAGGACGGGGGCGGTGACAGGAGCGCCCCGCTCGCCGAGGTCACCGTGCTCGGCGCCAAGCCCCGTGACAAGGCCCACAGGGCCGTCGCCGAGCGGGCCGAGGTGCTGGCCGCGGAGGTCAACCGCGCCCGCGACCTGGTCAACACCCCCTCCAACGACCTGTTCCCGAAGTCCTTCGCCTCCGCCGTGCAGAGCGCGGCCAAGGAGCACGGGCTGACGGTGGAGGTGCTGGACGAGAAGGCCCTGGCCAAGGGGGGTTACGGCGGCATCCTCGGCGTCGGGCAGGGATCGGCGAACCCGCCGCGCCTGGTGCGCGTGTCCTACACCCACTCCAAGGCGAGGAAGAACCTGGCCCTGGTCGGTAAGGGCATCACCTACGACTCGGGCGGCATCTCGCTCAAGCCGGCCGGCCACAACGAGACCATGAAGTGCGACATGAGCGGCGCCGCCGCCGTCTTCGCCGCCGTGGTCGCCGCCGCCCGCCTCGGCCTGCGGGTGAACGTCACCGGCTGGCTGGCGCTGGCGGAGAACATGCCGTCGGGCACCGCGACCCGGCCGGGCGACGTGCTGACCATGTACAGCGGCAAGACCGTCGAGGTGCTCAACACCGACGCCGAGGGCCGCCTGGTGCTGGCCGACGCCCTGACCCGGGCGTGCGAGGAGAAGCCGGACGCGGTGGTGGACGTGGCGACCCTGACCGGCGCGATGATGCTGGCGCTGGGCAGCCGCACGTTCGGCGTGATGGCCAACGACGACGCCTTCCGCACGACCGTCCACGACAGCGCGACCGAGGTGGGCGAGCCGTCGTGGCCGATGCCGCTCCCCGGTCACCTGCGCAAGGGCATGGACTCGCCGATCGCCGACATCGCCAACATCGGCGAGCGGATGGGCGGCGGCCTGGTGGCCGGCCTGTTCCTGAAGGAGTTCGTCGCCGAGGGCACCACCTGGGCGCACCTGGACATCGCCGGTCCGGCCTTCAACGACGCCGGCCCGTTCGGCTACACCCCCAAGGGCGGCACCGGATGCGCGGTGCGCACCCTGGTCCGCCTCGCCGAGCGCGCCGCGGCGGGGGACGCCCTCTGACGGACGCCCGAAGGCCCGTTCGACGGCCGCCCCGCCGGGGCTCCGGAGGCTTTCCGCCCCCGGCGCGCGTCGCGGCCGGATCCGCTCCGGCCGCGACGCGTTCGCCGTGAGCGATCGCGGTCGGCCTACCGTCCGGTAGACACACGTATCCGCGCGCAATCCTTCTGTTCACCTGGGTATGAGGGGCTGGGACACCGGCCCGGCGTCCCACCGTCCGCCGACAAGTGCAAAGATGTTGTCTAGGCAGGACAGGGCCCGCTCAACCCACAGGGCCGAGCAAGAAGCGGCCGAACATACAGCCGCCCGGTCTCCGACGGACCGGCTCCGGCGTACCCATGCATGGAGGACGTGACGTGGCGAACGACGCCAGCACCGTTTTCGACCTAGTGATCCTCGGAGGCGGTAGCGGCGGTTATGCCGCTGCCCTGCGGGCTTCGCAGCTGGGTCTGGACGTCGCCCTGATCGAGAAGGACAAGGTCGGCGGTACCTGTCTGCACTACGGCTGCATTCCGACGAAGGCCCTGCTGCACGCCGGCGAGGTGGCCGACTCCGCGCGCGAGAGCGCCGGCTTCGGCGTCAAGGCCACCTTCGAGGGCATCGACATGCCAGCCGTCCACAAGTACAAGGACGGCGTGATCTCGGGCCTGTACAAGGGCCTGCAGGGGCTGATCGCCTCCCGTAAGATCACCTACGTGGAGGGCGAGGGCCGCCTCTCCTCCCCGACCTCGGTGGACGTGAACGGGCAGCGCTACGAGGGCCGGCACATCCTGCTGGCCACCGGCTCGGTGCCCAAGTCGATCCCGGGTCTGGAGATCGACGGCGACCGGATCATCACCTCCGACCACGCGCTGAAGCTGGACCGCGTGCCGCGGTCCGTCGTCATCCTGGGCGGCGGCGTCATCGGCTGCGAGTTCGCCTCCGCTTGGAAGTCCTTCGGCACCGACGTCACCATCGTCGAGGGTCTGCCCCACCTGGTGCCGGCCGAGGACGAGAACAGCTCCAAGCTGCTGGAGCGCGCCTTCCGCAAGCGCGGCATCAAGTTCTCGCTCGGCTCCTTCTTCGAGAAGGCGGAGTACACCGACGGCGGCGTGAAGGTCTCCCTGGCCAACGGCAAGGAGCACGAGGCCGAGCTGCTGCTCGTCGCCATCGGCCGCGGTCCGGTCTCACAGGGCCTGGGCTACGAGGAGGCCGGGGTGAAGATGGACCGCGGCTACGTCCTGGTGGACGAGTACTGCCGCACCAACGTGCCCACCGTCTCGGCCGTCGGCGACCTCGTCCCGACCCTCCAGCTCGCCCACGTCGGCTTCGCCGAGGGCATCCTGGTGGCCGAGCGGCTGGCCGGGCTGGACGTCGTGCCGATCGACTACGACGGCGTGCCGCGCGTGACCTACAGCCACCCGGAGGTCGCCTCCGTCGGTCTGACCGAGGCCAGGGCCAAGGAGATCCACGGCGCGGACAAGGTCGTGACGCTGAAGTACAACCTCGGCGGCAACGGCAAGAGCAAGATCCTCAAGACGCAGGGTGAGATCAAGCTCGTACAGGTCCGCGACGGTGCCGTGGTCGGCGTCCACATGGTCGGTGACCGGATGGGCGAGCAGGTCGGCGAGGCCCAGCTCATCTACAACTGGGAGGCTCTGCCCGCCGAGGTCGCGCAGCTCGTCCACGCGCACCCGACGCAGAACGAGGCTCTCGGCGAGGCCCACCTCGCCCTGGCCGGCAAGCCGCTGCACTCCCACGACTGATCCTCCCGGGCGCGAGAGCACCACGCCATTCGCACTTTTCGTTAGGAGCAACCGAAACCATGGCGGTTTCCGTAACCCTGCCGGCGCTCGGCGAGAGCGTCACCGAGGGCACCGTCACCCGCTGGCTGAAGGCCGAGGGTGAGCACGTCGAGGCCGACGAACCCCTGCTGGAGGTGTCGACCGACAAGGTCGACACCGAGATCCCCTCCCCCGCCTCCGGGACCCTGTCCTCCATCAAGGTGGCCGAGGACGAGACGGTCGAGGTCGGCGCCGAGCTGGCCGTGATCGATGATGGGGCATCCCCGCCGCAGGCAGGGGAAGGATCCGGTGCCCCGGCCGAGGCCCCCGAGCCGAAGCCCGAACCGCAGGCCGCCCCGGCGCAGCCGCAGACCCGGCCCGAGCCGAAGCCCGAGCCCGCCCAGGCCCAGGCCCAGGCCCCGCAGCAGGCCGCCCCCTCCGGCGGTGCGGCGGAGGGCACCGATGTGGTGCTGCCGGCGCTCGGCGAGTCCGTCACCGAGGGCACCGTCACCCGCTGGCTGAAGGCCGAGGGTGAGCACGTCGAGGCCGACGAACCCCTGCTGGAGGTGTCGACCGACAAGGTCGACACCGAGATCCCCTCCCCCGCCTCCGGCACCCTGCTGGAGATCGTGGTGGGCGAGGACGAGACGGCGGAGGTCGGCGCGAAGCTGGCCGTGATCGGGGCCGCCGGCGCCGCTCCGGCCCGGGCCTCCGAGCCGGCGCAGCCCGAGCCGCAGGCCCAGCCCGAGCCGGCGCAGCCCGAGCCGCAGGCCCAGCCCGAGCCGCAGGCCGAGATTCCCGCCGAGGCCCCCGAGCCGAAGCCCGAGCCCGCCCAGGCCCCGCAGCAGGCGCCCGCCGCTCCGGCCCAGACCCCCGCTCCGGCCGCCGCCGGTGAGGGCGCCTATGTGACCCCGCTGGTGCGCAAGCTCGCCGCCGAGAACGGCGTCGACCTGTCAACCGTCAAGGGCACCGGCGTCGGCGGTCGCATCCGCAAGCAGGATGTCGTGGCCGCGGCCGAGGCCGCCAGGGCGCAGGCCGCCCAGGTTCCGGCGCCGGCCGCCGCTCCGGCGGTCCGCGGCCCGGCCAAGGCCGAGCCGTCGCCGCTGCGCGGCCAGACGGTGCCGATGACCCGCATCCGCAAGGTCATCGCCGAGAACATGATGAAGGCGCTGCACAAGCAGGCGCAGTTGTCCACCGTGGTCGAGGCGGACGTCACGCGGGTCATGCGGCTGCGGGCCCGGGCCAAGGAGGACTTCCTGGCCCGCGAGGGCGTCAAGCTCTCCCCGATGCCGTTCTTCGTCAAGGCCGCCGCCGAGGCGCTGAAGGCCCACCCGTCGATCAACGCCAAGATCAACGACGACGGCACCGTGACCTACCACGATGTCGAGAACATCGGCATCGCGGTGGACTCGGAGAAGGGTCTGATGGTCCCGGTCATCAAGGGCGCGGGCGACCTGAACCTGGCCGGCATCGCCAAGAAGACCGCGGAGCTGGCGGGCAAGGTCCGCACCGGCAAGCTCAGCCCGGACGACATGTCCGGCGGCACGTTCACGATCAGCAACACCGGTTCGCGCGGTGCGCTGTTCGACACGCTCATCGTGAACTACCCGCAGGTGGCCGAGCTGGGCATCGGCGCCACCGTGCGCCGCCCGGTCGTGGTGGACCACCCGGAGCTGGGCGAGACCATCGCCATCCGGGACATGGTCTACCTGACCCTGTCCTACGACCACCAGCTGGTCGACGGCGCGGACGCCGCCCGCTACCTGGCGGACGTCAAGGCCCGTCTGGAGGCCGGCGAGTTCGAGGGCGAGCTGGGTCTCTGACCGCTCCTCCGTATCGGCGCCCCCGCCCGGATCCGCTCCGGGCGGGGG
>NZ_JAJFAU010000107.1:0-8760 GCF_022614595.1 Streptomyces sp. CNQ085 | reverse complement strand
CCCCCCCCCCCCCCCCCCCCCCCCCCCCCCCCCCCCCCCCCCCCCCCCCCCCCCCCCCCCCCCCCCGCCGTGCGGGCGGGGCCCGTATCGTCGTTGTCCCCCCGAAGAAGGCAGAAAAGGAGCGCCCATGGCACCGCCCGTCGTCCACTCCCTGCGCGAGCAGATCCGCGAGCACATCGTGGAGGGCATCGTCCGCGGGCGCTGGAAGCCGGGCGAGCGCATCGTGGAGCGGCGGATCGCCGTGGAGCTTGAGGTCAGCCAGACGCCCGTGCGCGAGGCGCTGCGCGAGCTGGAGACGCTGCGGCTGATCGAGTCGGCGCCGAACAAGGGCGTGCGGGTGCGGAACCTGACGGCGGCCGATCTGGAGGAGATCTACCCGGTGCGCGCCGGGCTGGAGCAGATCGCGGCCGAGCTGGCCGCCGACCGCCTGGCCGAGGATGTCTCGGTGCTGGAGGAGCACGTGGCGCGGCTGTACGAGGCGGACCGGGCCGGGGACGGCGAGGCGCAGGTGCGGCACACGGTCGCCTTCCACCGGGAACTGGTGCGCGCGTCCGGGAACAGCGTGCTGCTGCACACCTGGGAGTCGCTTGGCATCGGGGTGTGGACCACGCTCGCCATCCGCTGGCTGGGCACCCGGCAGCAGTCGTACGCCGAGGAGCACGAGGCGGTCGTGGAGGCGTTCCGCGAGCGTGATCCGCGCATCGGCGAGCTGGTCAAGGAGCACGTCCTGGGATGTGCACCGCGTGCCTGATTCACGGCACTGAATGCCAATTTCGTTCTTCCGGCATTTTCTCACGCTCCACCCTTTGATCGATCATCGATCGTGGGCGTACAGTCCGGCAGTGGGTGTGACACCCCCCACCCCATGTCCCGTCCTGTCCGGAAGGCGGCCACACCATGACCGACGCCGAACGCCCCCTCAGCGAGCTCGACCAGCTCGTCGACCGCGACCCCGAGGAGACCGCCGAGTGGGCCGCCTCCCTGGACGCCGTCGCCCGCGAGGCCGGTCCTCACCGGGCGGCGTACCTGATGCGGCGCACCCTGGAGCACGCCGGCCGCACCGGACTCGGCCTCCCCGCGCTGCCGGAGACGGACTACGTCAACACCGTCCCCACCGCCGCCGAACCCGCCTTCCCCGGCGACGAGGACATGGAGCGGCGGATCGCCGCCTGGAACCGCTGGAACGCCGCCGCCATGGTCACCCGCGGCTCCCGCTTCGGCGTCGGCGGCCACATCGCCACCTTCGCCTCCGCCGCCTGGCTCTACGAGACCGGCTTCAACCACTTCTTCCGCGGCAAGTCCTCCCCCGAGGCCCCCGGCTCCGGCGACCAGCTCTACATCCAGGGCCACGCCTCACCCGGCATCTACGCCCGCGCCTTCCTCGACGGGCGGCTGACCGAGGCGCAGCTGGACAACTTCCGCCAGGAAGCCGGCGGCGGCGGGCTGCCCTCCTACCCGCACCCGCGCAGGCTGCCCTGGCTGTGGGAGTTCCCGACCGTCTCCATGGGCCTGGGCCCGCTCTCGGCGATCTACCAGGCCCGCTTCAACCGCTATCTGGCCGGCCGCGGCATCAAGGACACCTCCGGCAGCCGCGTTTGGGCCTTCCTCGGTGACGGCGAGATGGACGAGCCCGAGTCCACCGCCGCCCTCGCCCTCGCCGCACGCGAGGGGCTGGACAACCTCACCTTCGTGGTCAACTGCAACCTCCAGCGCCTGGACGGCCCGGTCCGCGCCAATTTCCGGGTCGTGCAGGAGCTGGAGGCCCAGTTCCGCGCCGCCGGCTGGCACGTCGTCAAGTCGCTGTGGGGCTCGGCCTGGGACGATCTGCTCGCCCTGGACACCACAGGCGCCCTGGTCAGGCGGCTGCGCGAGGTGCCCGACGCGCAGTTCCAGACCTACGCGACCCGCGACGCCGCCTACATCCGCGAGCACTTCTTCGGCGCCGGCCCGGCGCTGGCCGAGATGGCGAAGGTGCTGACCGACGCGGAGATCACCGAGTGCTTCCACACCTCGCGTGGCGGCCACGAGCCCCGCAAGGTGTACGCCGCGTACCGGGCCGCGCTCGCGCACGAGGGCGCGCCGACGGTGATTCTGGCGCAGACCGTCAAGGGCCACACTCTCGGCCGGGGCTTCGCCTCCAAGAACGCCAACCACCAGATGAAGAAGCTGACGGTCGAGGAGTTCAGGGACATGCGCGACCTGCTCGGCCTGCCCATCCCCGACAGCGCCCTGGGCGAGGGCCCGGTGCCCTACGGCCACCCCGGCCCCGACTCCCCCGAGGTACGCTACCTCGCCGAGCGCCGCGCCGCCCTCGGCGGTCCCGCCCCGGCCCGCCGCATCCACCCGGTTCCGGCGCTGCCCGAGCCTCCCGAGCGCGCCTTCGCCGCCCTGAGGAAGGGATCGGGCAAGCAGGAGACGGCCACGACCATGGCGTTCGTACGCCTGGTCAAGGACCTGATGCGGGATCCGGAGACCGGGAAGCGGTGGGTGCCGATCGTCCCCGACGAGGCCCGCACCTTCGGCATGGAGTCGCTGTTCCCCTCGGCCGGCATCTACTCGCCCAAGGGCCAGACGTACGAGCCGGTCGACCGCGACCAGCTGATGTACTACAAGGAGGCGGCCGACGGGCAGATCCTCAACGAGGGGATCACCGAGGCCGGCGCCATGGCCGACTTCATCGCCGCCGCCACCTCGTACGCCACGCACGGCGAGCCGATGATCCCGTTCTACATCTTCTACTCGATGTTCGGCTGGCAGCGCACCGGCGACCAGTTCTGGCAGCTGGCCGACCAGCTCGGCCGCGGCTTCGTCGTCGGCGCCACCGCGGGCCGCACCACGCTGACGGGCGAGGGCCTGCAGCACGCCGACGGCCACTCCCACCTGATCGCGGCCACCAACCCGGCCTCGCTCAACTACGACCCGGCGTTCGCCTACGAGATCGCGGTGATCGTGCGCGACGGCCTGCGCCGGATGTACGGGCCGAAGCCGGAGGACATCTTCTACTACCTGACCGTCTACAACGAACCGAAGGTCCAGCCGCCCATGCCCGAGGGCGTGGAGGAGGGGATCCTCAGGGGGCTGTACCGCTTCCGCGAGGGGACCGCCTCCTCCCCCGACGCGCCCCGGATCCAGCTGCTGGCCTCGGGGACCGCCATCCACTGGGCGCTGGACGCCCAGCGCCTCCTCGCCGACGACTGGGGCGTGACCGCCGACGTGTGGTCCGCCACCTCCTGGAGCGAGCTGCGCCGCGATGCCCTGTCCTGCGACGCGGCGCAGCTCAACGGCGAGGAACGCGTCCCCTACGTCACCCGCGCGCTGTGCGGCGCGCCCGGCCCGGTCCTCGCCGTCAGCGACTGGATGCGGGCGGTGCCGGACCAGATCGCCCCGTGGGTGGAGCAGGACTGGTCCTCGCTGGGCACCGACGGCTTCGGCCTGTCGGATACCCGCGAGGCGGCCCGCCGCCACTTCGGGGTGGACGCCGAGTCGGTCACGGTGGCGGCCCTGGACCGGCTGGCCCGGCGCGGCGAGGCCAAGCGGGAGACGGTGCGTGAGGCGGCCGGGCGCTACGGCCTGGTCTGACGGGCCCGCCCGGCGGCCCCTCCCCGCGCCGCCGGGCGGCTCCGGCCGGCCGCGTCTCCTCCCACCTGCCGGGAGGCGCGCCCGGCCCCGCTCCGGACCGGACCGGGGACCCCGCGCCCGGGGATGTCAGTACTCCTCGGTGTGGCCGCGGAGCCTGAGGACGGCCGCGAGCAGCCCGCCCCACACCACGGCCATGGCCACGATCATCATCACGACGGCACCCGCCGACATCAGTACCTCCCTTCCCCGGACGTGCCCGGCCGGCTCTCCACAGGGCCGCCCGGCCCCGAGGGTTCCGTACCCGCCGGCTCCGTGCCGCGCGGCCAGGGGAGCAGGGAGGCCAGCACTCCGAAGACCAGCGCCCCCAGGGCGACCGCCCACCCGGACCAGAACAGGAAGCCGGACGGGTATCCCCCGTAGTTCTCGTCGAACTCCGAGCGCAGGCTGTCCACCATCATCCAGCCCAGCACCAGCGGGGTGACGACCCCCAGCGCCAGGCGCCACCACACGCCCAGCCGGATGGCGGAGGTGGCGTTCGCGTCCCGCTGGAGCACCGGCAGCCTGCGCAGCACCCAGGCGATGACGATCACCGCGACCAGGGATGCCAGGGCGATGCCGTAGCGGTTGATGAAGTGGTCGGCGGAGTCCAGCAGGTACAGCCCGCTGTCGGTGGGGAAGAGCAGGATGGAGACCAGGGCCGTCAGCCCGCCGGCGCCGAGCACGGCCGCGAGGCGCCCGATGCCGGTCTTGTCCTGCACCGAGGCGACCACCACCTCCACGATGGAGATCAGCGAGGTGAAGCCGGCGATCGCCAGGGAGCCGAAGAACAGCAGGCCGAACAGGGTGCCCAGCGGCATGTTGGAGATGATCGTCGGGAAGGCGATGAACGCCAGGCCGATGCCGTCGGTGACGGTCTCCCCCACTGGTGTGCCGCCGGCGGCGGAGAGGAAGCCGAGGGTGGCGAAGACCCCGATGCCCGCCAGGAGCTCGAAGGAGCTGTTGGCGAACCCGGCGACCAGCGCGGAGCCGGTGAGGTCGGCATGGCGGCGCAGGTAGGAGGCGTAGGTGATCATGATGCCGAAGCCGACCGAGAGGGAGAAGAAGATCTGCCCGTAGGCGGCGACCCAGACACCGCCCTCGGCCAGCGCCCCCCAGTCGGGTGAGAACAGCGCGTCCAGGCCGGTCCCGGCGCCGTCCAGGGTGACCGCGCGGATCACCAGGACGACGAAGAAGACCACCAGCAGTGGGATGAAGATCCGGTTGGCCAGCTCGATGCCGCGCCGCACTCCCATGGCCAGGACGGCCAGGACCGCGATCCAGATGACCAGCAGCGGCCAGAAGACGCCGCCGACGTAGGAGGAGATCCAGCCGGGCTGCTCGGCGGCGCGCAGGAAGTCGCCGAAGAAGTAGGCGTTCGGATCCACGCCCCACCGCTCGCCCACCGAGAAGCCCACGTAGCGCACCGCCCAGGCCAGGATCACGGCGTAGTAGGCGGCGATGACGAAGGAGACCGCCACCTGCCACCAGCCGATCACCTGCGCCGGACCGGACAGCCGGCGGAACGCGCCCGGCGGGGACTTCCGGTAGCGACGGCCGAGCGTGTACTCCAGGATCAGCAGCGGCAGGCCCGCCGTCACCAGGGCGATCAGATAGGGCAGCAGGAACGCCCCGCCGCCGTTCTTGTATGCCTCGGAGGGGAAGCGCCAGATGTTGCCGAGCCCGATGGCCGAGCCGATCGCCGCCAGCAGGAAGCCCGTACGGGTCCCCCACTGGGCTCGGGGCGGCGGAGTCGTCGGGGTGCTGCTGGATTCGGTGGCCATATGTGACGTTCCTAGGCTTTTGTCCCTGCGGGTTGACAGCACGCTAACAGCGCGCGCCGCGCCGCGCGCTCCGGCGGGGATGATGGGCGCATGCGTGCTGCCCGGCTGATCGAGATGGTGCTGCTGCTCCAGACGCGGCGGTCGATGACCGCCGCCGAACTGGCCGAGCGGCTGGAGGTCTCCGAGCGCACCGTCGCCCGCGACGCGCTGGCCCGGTCGGCGTAGGCGGGGATCCCCGTCTACGCCGACCGGGGGCGGGCCGGCGGCTACCGGCTGGTCGGCGGCTACCGTACCCGGCTGACGGGTCTGGGGCGCGACGAGGCGGAGGCGCTGTTCCTGTCCGGGGTGCCCTCCGCGCTGCGGGAGATGGGCCTGGCGGACGCGGCCTCGGCCGCCCGGCTGAAGGTGGCCGCCGCCCTCACGCCCGAGCTGGCGGACGCCCCGCGCAGCGCGGCGCAGCGGTTCCATCTGGACGCTCCCGGATGGTGGCGGCCCACCGAGACCCCGGAGGCGCTGAGGGCGCTGGCCCGGGCCGTGTGGAACGACCGGCCGGTCGCCGCGCGCTACCGCCGCCGGGACGGCTCCGACGCGGGGCGGACGCTGGAGCCGTACGGCCTGGTACTCAAGGCGGGCGTGTGGTATCTCGTCGCCCGCGCCGACGGCGACTCTCGCGTCTACCGGGTGGACCGCTTCGGCTCCGTCACCCCGCTCGACGGGAGGTTCGAACGGGAGGCGGACTTCGACCTGCCCGGCTTCTGGGAGGAGCGGGCCGCGGCCTTCGCCCGCTCGATCCTGCACGAGACCGTCGTGGTGCGGCTGACGGAGGCCGGGAGGCACGCGCTGCGGCACGCCGCCGACCGGGCGGCGGCCGAGGAGGCGCTGGCGCGGGGGGAGACCGACGAGGAGGGGCTGACCACCGTCCGCCTGCCCGTGGAGTCCCTGGACATCGCCTACGACCAGCTGCTCGCCCTCGGTCCCGAGTGCGAGGTGATCGGCCCGCCCGGGCTGCGCGAGCGCGTGGCGCGGGCGGCCGAACGCATGGCCGCACTCTACCGGTGACCGCCAGGCGTCCGGTGCGCGCCCGGCACGCTGCCGCCGGTACCGGACATCTCCTGTCGGGTTCTCCCCCCCCCCCGGTCCGGGGCGGGCGCCACGCCGGTCGGGCGTCCCGCGTGCGGGCGGCCCGGGCAGGGCGGATCCTTGGTCCCGTGACGATGCACGAGACGGAGTTCTGGGAGCTGGTCGACAGCACGCGCGAGGCCGCCGGAGGCGATCCGGCCGACCACGCCGAGCTGCTCGTCGACCGGCTGACGCTGCTCGATCCGGACACCGTCGCGGACTTCGCCCGCCACTTCGAGGCCAGGGTGAACCGGGCCTGGCGCCGGGACGTGCGGGGCGCGGCCCGGGTGCTGCTGGGCGAGGCGGACGAAGACGCCTTCGACTCCTTCCGCTGCTGGCTGGTCGGTCAGGGCAGGAAGGTGTTCGAGGGCGCGCTGCACGACCCGGACTCTCTCGCCCACCTGCTGGAGGACTTCGACCCGGGGGTGGACGGCGAGGGCGGGGACATCGGCGGCGCCGCGGACGAGGCCTACGAGCGGCTCACCGGCCTGGAGCTGCCCGAGCCCGGCCTGCCCGAACCGCCCCCGGAGCCGGAGGGCGCGCCCCCGGACTTCGGGGACGACCGGGCCCTGGCCGCGGCCTTCCCCCGCCTGTGGGAACGCTTCGGGCCGCCGCGGGGGTGACCGCGCACTCCGGGGGGACCGGAGGGCACCGGGGACGCGGACATGCCGGTCGCCGTGCCTCGCCATCGGACCGGCCGTCCACCAGTATTGCCCTATGCGTATCGCGGTCACCGGCTCCTCCGGTCTCATCGGCCGGGCACTTGTGGACTCCCTGCGCGCCGACGGGCACGAGGTGCTGCCTCTGGTGCGGCGCCCGGCCCGGACGGGCGAGGAGGTGGAGTGGGATCCGAGGAGGCAGTACGTGGACGCGGCCGGGCTGGTGGGCTGCGAGGCGGTGGTGCACCTGGCCGGCGCGGGCATCGGCGACCACCGCTGGACCGAGGCGTACAAACGGGAGATCCGCGACAGCCGGGTCCTGGGAACGGCCGCCGTCGCCGAGGCCCTGGCCTCGCTCGACACCCCGCCGCGCACCCTGGTGGTCGGCAGCGCCGTCGGCTACTACGGCGACACCGGCGACCGCGCCGTGGACGAGGACGCGCCGCCCGGCCACGGTTTCCTCGCCGATGTCTGCCAGGAGTGGGAGGAGGCCGCCGCGCCCGCCGAGGAGGCGGGCATCCGCACCGTGTACGCCCGCACCGGACTGGTGGTCTCCCGCACCGGCGGGGCGTGGGGACGGCTGTTCCCGGTCTTCAGGGCCGGGCTGGGCGGACCGCTGGGCAGCGGCCGGCAGTACTGGAGCCACATCGCGCTGCACGACCACATCGCCGCGCTGCGGCATCTGCTGGACGCCGGGGAGCTGTCCGGGCCGGTCAACCTGACCGCGCCCGAGCCGGTCACCCAGCGGGAGGTGGCCGCCGCGATGGGCCGGGTGCTGCACCGCCCGGCGGTGCTGCCGGTGCCGGCGTTCGTGCTGCGCGCGGCGCTGGGCGAGCTTTCCACCGATGTGCTCGGCAGTCAGCGGGTGCTGCCCCGGCGGCTGCTGGAGTCCGGTTTCGTCTTCGCCTTCCCCGGTATCGAGGACGCCGTCCGGGCGGCGCTGCGCTGACCTCGCGCCCACGGACCCTTCAGCCGGGCCGTGCGGGTGGCGGGCGGGTGGCGACCGGCGGCGGGCTGTGCGGTACGAGCCGGATTCGACCGGTATGCGACCGCCGTACACCCGTGCGCGACCAGTGTACGACCGTGCCCGGCGCGTGCGCTGCTTTCCGTGATCACCCGCTTCCCCAGGGTCGGCTTGAAAGCACGCGTCGAACACCCCTTCGGAGGGCAGGAACCCCTCCGGACGTCCGCTCGCGCCGCAGTGTCGACCACGGGAGGTTCCATGCCCGGCAGCGCGCTCCGCCCCGGCCGAGGCCGGGAGACCACCGATGTCGTCGTCGTCGGCGCGGGCCTGGCGGGCCTGGCCGCCGCGCACCATCTGACCGGCGCCGGGCTGCACGTCACCGTGCTGGAGGCCACAGGCGCCGTCGGGGGCCGGATGGCGACCGAGGAGATCGACGGCTACCGGCTGGACCGCGGCGGCCGGCCGCTTCTCTCCGGCTGGGCCGAGCTGCGCCGCTGCCCCGGTCTGGCCGGGCTCGATCTGCGCCCCTTCTCCTCCGGGGTGCTGATCCGCGGCGGCGACCGCGCACTGCGCGTCGGCGCACCCCACACCGCCCGGCGGCCCCGCGGCGAGCGCGCCC
>NZ_JAJFAU010000106.1:8285-17350 GCF_022614595.1 Streptomyces sp. CNQ085 | reverse complement strand
CCGCCGACGCCCCCGAGTTCACCGACTACCTCGTCGTGCCGAAGGTGGACGCGCTCCAGGCCGCCTACGAGGCCGTCTTCCCGGCCGCGTGCGTGCCCGGATCCGGTCCGCGCCCGGCCGGGGGAGGCCGGGCCCGGGCGGGGGTCAGGAGTGCGGAGGGACCTCTCCCGAGCCGCGCGGGACCAGTCGGGTGGGCAGCACGACGCGCCGCGGCGTGTCACCCGAGCCCTCCAGCCGGCGGAAGAGCAGCTCACCGGCTCTGCGGCCCAGCAGAGCGGGTTCCTGTGCGATGACGGTGACCGGTGGGGTCAGCAGGTCGGCCAGCTCGAAGTCGTCGAAGCCCACCAGCGCCACGCGCCGCTCCAGACCCGCCAGCACCCGTACCACGGTGACGGTCACCCGGTTGTTGCCCGTCAGCAGCGCGGTGACCGGCCCCGCGGCCGACTCCCGCCCCGCCAGCATGCGCTCGGCGTCGGCCCTCACGCGCCCGGGGTCGGTGGGACCGAGCGCGACCCACGAGCCGTCCACCGCGAGCCCGGCCTCCGCCATCGCGACCCGGTAGCCGCGCAGCCGCTCGGCGGCGGTGTGGATGCGCGGCAGGTCGCCGATGAAACCGATCCCGCGGTGGCCGTGGGCGATGAGGTGCGCGACGCCCTCTCGCGCGCCCGTGAAGCTGTCGGAGAGCACCGTGTCGGCCTCGATGCGGGCGGCGGGGCGGTCCACGAAGACGGTGGCGATCCCGGCGGAGATCTCCGGTTCCAGGTAGCGGTGGTCGTCGCCGGCCGGAACGATCACCAGCCCGTCCACGCGCCGGGCGCACAGGGCGAGCGCCAGTTCCCTCTCGCGTTCGCCGTCCTCGGCGCTGGAGCCGTTGATCAGCAGCGCGCCGTGCGTCCGGGCGACCTCCTCGACGGCGCGGCTGAGGGGGGCGTAGAAGGGGTCGGCGAGGTCCTCCAGGACCAGGCCGATGCTCGCGGTACGGCCCTTGCGCAGAATACGGGCACTGTCGTTGCGGCGGAAGCCGAGGGCGGTGATGGCCTCGCGCACCCTGCGCTCGGTGTCGGGGGTGACGCCGGGCTCGCCGTTGACGACCCGGGAGACGGTCTTGAGGCCGACCCCGGCGCGGGCGGCCACATCCTTCATCGTCGGCCGCAGCCCGTAGCGGCGCCGGGAGGTGTGGTCGGGGCGGGCGGTGTCGGCCACGTGGGGTCTCGTCCTGTCGTCGGCGGGCGGTGACACGGTCGCACACGGCAACATGCTCGTGCGTCGACGACCTCAGAGCATAGAGTCGGCCGATGGAGTGGACAACGTTGTCAGAAATAAGTGAGACTCTCCGCCCATGGATCAGGACCTTCTCGCCGCCCTCGACATCGGCGGAACCAAGATCGCGGGTGCGCTGGTGGACGACCGCGGACGGCTGCTGCTGCGGACCCGGCGGCCGACCCCGGCGAGGGAGCCGGGCCAGGGCGTGATGCGTGCGGTGGCCGAAGTGCTCTGCGAACTGAGGGCGTCGGCCCAGTGGCCACGCGTGGCGGCCCTGGGCATCGGAAGCGCCGGACCGGTGGATGCCCGGCGGGGCACGGTGAGCCCGGTCAACATCCCCGGCTGGCGGGACTACCCGCTGGTGGCGGGGGTGCGCGCCGCCGTCGGGGGGATGCCCGTGACGCTGGTGGGCGACGGTGTGGCGATCACCGCCGCCGAGCACTGGCAGGGCGCGGCGCGTGGCCGGGACAACGCCCTGTGCATGGTCGTCTCCACCGGAGTGGGCGGCGGGCTGGTCCTGGACGGCAGGCTGCACCCCGGGCCGACCGGCAACGCCGGCCACATCGGCCACATCAGCGTGGACCTCGACGGCGACCCCTGCCCGTGCGGGGCGCGCGGCTGCGTGGAAGGTCTGGCCAGCGGCCCCAACATCGCCCGCCGGGCCGTGGCGAACGGCTGGCGGCCCGGGCCGGGCGGTGACACCAGCGCCCGCGGGGTGGCCGCCGCCGCGCGGGCGGGGGACCCGGTGGCCGTGGCCTCCTTCGAACGTGCCGCGCGGGCGCTGGCGGCCGGGATCGCCGCGACCGCGACCCTGGCCGAGATCGAGATCGCGGTGGTCGGAGGGGGAGTGGCCCAGGCCGGGGAGGTCCTGTTCGCGCCGCTGCGCAGGGCGCTGGGGGAGTACGCCACACTCTCCTTCGCCCGGGGACTGGAGGTCGTCCCCGCCGGCACGGGCACCGAGGCCGGCCTCGTCGGAGCCGCGGCGGCCTGCCGGGAGGCGCTGGGCTGGCCCGTGTGAGAGGCCCGGCGCCCCGGGACGGCGCGCGGGGCGGAACGCGCGCGGCAGCGCGCGGGACGGGGCGCGGGGGCGCGTTTCCGGGACGGGGTGGAGCGGGCAGTGAACCGGGGACGACGGAATGGGGGGGAACCGTGATCGTCTGGTTGAACGGCGCCTTCGGCGCGGGCAAGACCGCGGCGGCCCGTGAGCTGGTCGAGCTGCTCCCGGACAGCAACCTCTTCGACCCCGGCCTGATCGGCGCGGGGCTGCGCGCGCTCCTGCCGCGCAAGCGCCTGGACGAGGTGCCGGACTGCCAGGGCCTGCCCGCCTGGCGCCGGCTGGTGGTGGACACGGCCGCCGCCGTCCACGGCGAGGTGGGCGGCACTCTGGTGGTGCCGATGACGCTGCTGCGGCAGGAGTACCGCGACGAGGTGTTCGGCGGGCTGGCGGCACGCCGCATCCCCGTGCGACATGTGTTCCTGGAGGTCGGGGAAACGATCCGCCGCGAGCGGGCCGCCCGGCGCGGGGAGACCGGGGGGACGTCCGGGGACGGCGGAGCCGCCGTCTGCGGCGCCGCGGCGGGCGACCGCTACCCGCGGCCGGTCCGGCACCCGGCGGCCGGGCAGCGGGTGCCGGACTGGCTCCGGGCCGACGCGCACACCGTCGACGCCACCTTCCTCACCCCCCGGCAGACCGCCGAGAAGGTGGCGGAGGCGATACGCGCGGGAGAGGGCGCCTGCGACATCGTGCAGACACCGGAACCGACGGCGGAGACCGTGGCGGCCGGGGTCCTCCTCTTCGACGAGGCGGACCGGGTGCTGCTGGTCGACCCGACCTACAAACCCGGCTGGGAGTTCCCCGGCGGCGTGGTCGAGCCCGGTGAACCGCCGGCCCGTGCCGGGCTGCGCGAGGTGGCCGAGGAGCTGGGGTTGCGGCTGGACACCGTGCTCCGGCTGCTCGTCGTCGACTGGGAGCCGCCCCGGCCGCCCGGCTACGGCGGTCTGCGGCTGCTCTTCGACGGCGGCCGGCTGACCACCGCGGCCGCCCGCGACCTGCTGCTGCCCGGCTCGGAACTGCGCGGCTGGCGCTTCGCCACCGAGCGGGAGGCCGCCGCGATGCTGCCCCCGGTGCGGATGAAGAGGCTCCGCTGGGCGCTGCGGGCGCGCGAGCGGGGCGTCACGCTCAACCTGGAGGCGGGCACACCGGTCGGCGTGTGACGGCCGGCCGCGCACCGCGCGGACCCGGGCCGTCACACGCCGGAGGCCGGTCAGCCGCACGCGGTCTCGGCGTACCTGCGCAGGAACAGCGCCTCGGCCACCGACAGCCGTCGCAGCTCCTCCGGGGAGACGCTCTCGTTGACCGCGTGGATCTGAGCCTCCGGCTCGCTCAGACCGATCAGCAGGATCTCCGCCTTCGGGTAGAGCCTGCCCAGGGTGTCGCACAGCGGGATCGAGCCGCCCATGCCGGCGGTGGCCATCTCGGCGCCGTCGTACGCCTCGCGCATCGCCTCGGCCATCGCGGTGTACGCCGGGCTGGTGGTGTCGGCGCTGAACGGCTGGCCCTGGCCCACCTGCTCCACGGCCAACCGCGCGCCCCAGGGGATGTGGGACTCCAGGTGGGTGGTGAGCAGGGCGGTGGCCTCGGCGGCGTCCGTGCCCGGCGGCACCCGCAGGCTGATCAGCGCCTGGGCGCTCGCCTGCACCGACGGGGTGGCGCCGACCACGGGTGGGCAGTCGATGCCCAGGACGGTGACGGCGGCACGGGCCCAGATGCGGTCGGCTACGGTGCCCGAGCCGATCAACTCCACCCCGTCGAGCACCCTGGCGTCCCTGCGGAAGTCCTCCTCCGGATACTGCAGCCCCTCCCAGGAGGCGTCCGGGGAGAGCCCGTCGACGGTCGTCGAGCCGTCCTCGGCGCGCAGCGAGTCCAGCATCCGGATGAGGGCCGCGAGCGCGTCCGGGGCGGCGCCACCGAACTGGCCGGAGTGCAGGTTGCCCTCCAGGGTGTCCACCCTGACCTTCAGCATGGTCATCCCGCGCAGCGTCGCGGTGACGGTCGGCAGCCCGGCGCGGAAGTTCCCGGAGTCCCCGATGACGATGGCGTCGGCGGTCAGCAGCTCCGGGTGCGCCTCGGCGTAGAGCTCCAGCCCTCCCATGCCCATCTCCTCGGAGCCCTCGGCGATCACCTTGACGTTCACCGGCACCCCGCCGTCGGCCTTCAGGGCACGCAGCGCGAGCAGGTGCATGATGAAGCCGCCCTTGCAGTCGGCGGCGCCGCGCCCGTACCACCGTCCGTCGCGCTCGGTCAGCGTGAACGGCGGAGAGAGCCAGGCCGCCTCGTCCAGCGGAGGCTGCACGTCGTAGTGGGCGTACAGCAGCACGGTGGGGGCGCCGGCCGGGCCCGGCAGGAAGCCGTAGACCGACTGCGTGCCGTCCGGGGTGTCCAGCAGGGACACGCCGGTGAAGCCCTCCGCGCGCAGCGCGTCCGCCACCCACCGGGCCGCCCCCGCGCACTCCTCGGGCGGGAACTGCGCCGGGTCGGCGACCGACTTGAAGGCCACCAGTTCGCCGAGCTCGGTACGGGCCCGGGGCATCAGCGAGGCTACGGTGGCTGCCAATGCGTCGTGCGCCATGGGAACGCTCCTTCGTGGTACCGCGTTGTGTGCCTGCGGGCGGGATCACCGTACGTACAGGCGAATGTGTGGTGCCGATACTCCCACAGGGGATCCGGGCGGACGCGGCACTAGGATGCGGCGGTAACCGGAAGCGGCCGAGCGGGAGCGGTAACACACGTGAGCAGGGAAAGCGCCGAGAGCGCCGAGGGCACGGACCGACAGGACCCGGTGTGGGACGTGGTGGTGGTGGGAGCCGGGCCGGCCGGGGCCTCCGCGGCGTATGCCGCGGCCGTCACCGGGCGCCGGGTCCTGCTTCTGGAGAAAGCCGAACTCCCCCGCTACAAGACCTGCGGCGGCGGCATCATCGGGCCCTCCAGGGACGCCCTGCCGCCCGGCTTCGAACTGCCCCTGCGTGACCGGGTTTACGCGGTGACGTTCTCGCTGGACGGCAGGTTCGCCCGCACCCGGCACTCCCGGAACATGCTGTTCGGGCTGGTCAACCGGCCCGAGTTCGACCACGCGCTGGTGGAGTCCGCGCAGAAGGCCGGCGCGGAGCTGTGGACGGGGGCCGCCGTCACCCGCGTCGAGCAGCACGGCCCGGCCGTCCCCGACCGTCGCACCGTCGCCGTGGTCCTCTCCGACGGCCGCACCGTCCTGGCCCGCGCCGTGGTCGGCGCGGACGGCAGCGCCAGCCGGATAGGGGCCCACGTCGGGGTGAAGGTCGACCAGGTGGACCTGGGGCTGGAGGCCGAGATCCCGGTGCCGCCGCCGGTGGCCGAGGACTGGGCGGGCCGTGTCCTCATCGACTGGGGCCCGCTGCCCGGCAGTTACGGCTGGGTGTTCCCCAAGGGCGACACCCTCACGGTGGGGGTGATCTCCGCTCGCGGCGAGGGCGCGGCCACCAAGCGCTATCTGGAGGACTTCATCGCCCGCCTCGGGTTGTCCGGGTTCGAGCCCGAGGTGTCCTCCGGCCACCTCACCCGCTGCCGCTCGGCGGACTCCCCGCTGACCCGGGGCCGGGTCCTGGTCTGCGGGGACGCGGCGGGGCTGCTGGAGCCCTGGACGCGCGAGGGCATCTCCTTCGCGCTGCGCTCCGGCCGGCTGGCCGGGGAGTGGGCGGCGCGGGTCGCCGAGGCGCACGACGCGGTGGACGCCCGCCGCCAGGCGCTCAACTACGCCTTCGCCGTCAAGTCGGGCCTCGGCGTGGAGATGGGGGTGGGCGGCCGGATGCACGCCGTCTTCGCCCGCCGCCCGAAACTGCTGCACGCGGTGCTCACCGGTTTTCGCCCGGCGTGGAACGCCTTCGCGAGGATCACCCGGGGAACAACCACCCTCGGGGAGCTCGTCCGCACCCATCCCCTGGCCCGGCGGGCCCTGGAAAGAATGGACCGCTGAACTCCGGGCGCCACTTCCCAGTGCCCCGGTCACCGGTTCATCGCTCCAGGGCGATCCGGAAGACGGGGCGCCGGCCGGCCGGGGCCAGGGCTTCCTTCCGGGCCGGGCCGGGGTCAGGAGGCCAGCGCCGACTCCGGCAGCAGCGAGGGGTCCTGGCGCGCGATCCGCGCGTGCAGCTCCCGCAGCGCGGGGCCGGGCTCCGCCCCCCGCTCGTCCACGAGCCGGCGCCTGGCCTCCTCGTACGCCGCCAGAGCGTCCGCGGGACGGCCGCAGCGGTACAGGGCCAGCACCAGAAGTCCCACCAGCCGCTCGCGCAGCGGGTGCCGGGCCACCTGCCGCGTCAGCTCGTGGACGCACTCGCGGTACAGGCCCATCTCCAGGTCGCCCTCCAGCCGGGTCTCCAGCACCATCAGCCGCTTCTCGGCCCAGCGGCGCCGCTCGCCGTCCAGGTAGGGGCCGGTCAGGCCTTCGGCGAACTCGCCGCGCCACAGCTCCTCCGCCTGCCTCGCCAGCGTGCCCGCCCGGTGCGGGTCGCCCGACTCCCGCGCGGACAGCGCCTCGCGCAGCAGCGTCCGCCGTTCCGCCAGGTCATCGATCCGGGCGTTCTCCAAGCGGTAGCCGCTGCCGGTCCACACCAGTTCCGGTGGCGATCCGCCTCCCCCCGCCGCCCCGAAGGCCCGGCGCAGACCGGAGACGTACTTCTGGGCCAGGTTCCTTACGTGCGAGGGCGGTTCGCAGCCCCAGACCGCGCTCACCAACGCCTCGTACGACATCGTCCGTCCCTCCTGGAGCAGCAGGACGGCGAGTACCGCCCGCTGCCGGGGCGGTCCCAGCGGCACCTCGTTCCCCTCGTGCAAGGCTCGCAGCGGCCCGAGCAGTTCGAATCGCAGACCCTCAGCCATGTGCCCTCCCTCACCGCCCCAATGAGCCTACGTCCTGGACGGCGTTCCAGTGGATCTTCCCCCGAAGGCCGGTGATCCGCGTGGCCGCGGCCGGCTTCGCGTGCCCCTCGGGAGGTCCGCGCGCTCCGGGAGGGCGGGCCGCTTCACCGGACGGCGGAGCCGGAGCGCCGCGGGCGGGCGAGTGCCGCGCCCCTCGGCGGACACCCGCTCCCCGTACGGCCGCCGGTTCCACGGTGCGAGGCGGGAGGCCGTGGTCTTCCCGGTGACCGGCGCGGTCCGCCCGCCACGCCCTCATCCCGGCTCGCCGCCGGCGGCTCCGGGGAGAGGGCCGGCGAGGACCTCGGTGCCCCGCCCTCTGGCCGGACGGCTCCGAGAGGTAGCTGTCGATGCCCACGACAGGCAGTGTGCCAGGGGGCGCCGGGGAGTGCTCAGCCCTGTTCGAGGCGGTCGGACCGCCCCGCTTTGTTCGCGGTGAATACAAAGCCAGAATGGGGAGGTGACCCCGACGCATACGACAAAGCTGGAGAGAGGCCGTGGCGCCCTCGGCCCGGCGCTGGAACTCGTGCACACCGGACGCGCGCCCACCCGCGCCGTGCTCACCGCGGAACTCGGCGTGACCCGGGCGACCGCCGGAGCGGTGGCCGCGGAGCTGGAGGCGCTCGGGCTGATCACCGTCGACTCCCGGCCGGCCGTCGCCGCCGGTTCCCAGGGCCGTCCCTCCCACCGGCTGTCGGTCGCCCCCGAGGGGCCGGTCGTCCTGGCGGCCCAGGTGCACGCCGACGGGTTCCGTGCCGCCCTCGTCGGGCTCGGTGGCCGGATCGTCGCCACCGTGCCCGGCGCCGTGACCGTGGAGGCCGACCCGGCCCAGGTGCTCACCGAGGTCGTCGGCGCCGGGGCCGGGCTGCTGCGCGAGACCGGGCGGCGCTGCCTGGGCGCCGGCCTGGCGGTGCCCTCCGCCGTTGCCGAGCCGGAGGGTACCGCCCTCAACCCGCTGCACCTGGCCTGGCCCCCGGGTGCGCCGGTGCGGCACATCTTCACCCGCTGCCTGGCCGAGGCCGGTGTCACCGGGCCGTCCGGCGACGCGCCCGCGGCCGGTTTCGCCGCCAACGACGTCAACCTCGTGGCCCTGGCCGAGCACCGCCACGGCGCGGGCCGCGGCGCCCGCGATTTGTTGTGCGTGGCCACCGGGCACCGCGGCGTCGGCGGCGCTCTCGTCCTCGACGGCCGCCTGCACACCGGCAGTTCTGGGCTGGCCCTGGAGGTCGGCCATCTCACCGTGGACCCGGACGGCAGGCCCTGCCACTGCGGCGGGCGCGGCTGCCTGGACGTGGAGACCGATCCGCTGGCCTTCCTGGAGGCCGCCGGCCGCGAGCCCGGCCCCGAGACCGGCCTGCTCAGACGCGCCCTGGAACTGCTGCGCACGGAGTACGCCACCGATCCGGCCGTGCACGAGGCGGCCCATCTGCTCATCGACCGGCTCGGACTGGGGCTGGCCGGCCTGGTCAACATCCTCGACCCCGACCGGATCATCCTCGGAGGGCTGCACCGCGCCCTGCTGGAGGCCGACGCCGAGCGGCTGCGGAGCGTCATCGCCGAGCGCAGCCTGTGGGGGCGCAGCGGCAAGGTGCCGGTGCTCGCCTGCGAACTGGACTACAGCGGTCTGGTGGGCGCCGCCGAACTCGCCTGGCAGCCGGTCCTGGACGACCCCATGACGGTGGCGCGGGGCTGAGCCGGGCCGGTCGTGCCGCGGGCCGGTGCGTCCTGCTCGGCGGCTGCCCGCGGGGCCGGCGGTTCCCGGTGCGGAGGGCCGGACGCACCCCTCGCCGTGTCTGTCGTCCCCGCCGTCCCGGCCGGGGTGGCGGGACCCGGCACCGGAAGGGTGATCCGGGTGGCC
>NZ_JAJFAU010000106.1:3542-8275 GCF_022614595.1 Streptomyces sp. CNQ085 | reverse complement strand
GGCCTCGCCGCCCGCGGCGAGGCCACCCGGGGTCGGTGAGGGGACATATCCGGGGAGCGCCCCCACGGCGTGTGCGGGGGAGAGCTGCGGCGCATGGTCGCGCACGGAGATCGTCAGCCGGTCGAGGAGCAGCGCGATCTCCACGGTGCAGCGGCTGTTCGGGCCCGCCTGCCGGAGGGCTCGGGCAAGCAGCTCGGCCACGCCGTCAGTCGCCGGGCCGACGAGCGGGTCCAGTTTCCAGTAACGCAGCAGGGCCGACACGATGCGGTGGATCTGGCCGGCCCGGGAGGGCGGGGCCTGGAACTCCACCGTCCGCTGCCGGCCGGACATGCTGGGGTGGCTGATCACGACTGCGGCTCCCTGGTGAGAGTGCGGGTGTCCGGACGACGGAGGAGAGCGCGTCAGGTGCGCTGACGGTCGCTACGGCACAGACATCAGCGTGATTCAGACAGCGAGAAGGTGCAAATCGGGCAATCTTTACGGGTGGGTGCGCCGATGGACACCACGCCGGGCCTCCCGGCCCCGGCCGCCGTTCTCCGGACGTCCGCTGTCAGCCGTCGACCGGGGCCGTCGTGCGACGCTCCGCCGCGATCCTCACCGCTCCGGGCCTTCCCCGCGCCCGGCCCGACCGGGCCCGGGCGCTGCGCAGCGCGGCCACCAGGCCCTCGCGTGCCCGTCCCTTCAGGCGCAGCGCGTACCAGGTGCCGTTGACGGTCGCCAAGGCCCGTCCGCGCATGGCGTACCACGGTTCGCTGACGCGGACCTGCTCCACCGGCGCGCTGTCGATCTCACGGCCGTAACTGGTCAGCAGCACCAGCCGTCCGTCGCGGACGACGACCTGCCCGGCCCGGGTGAGGGACCGCAGCCACCGTGCTATCCGCACTCCGGTGGCACTGAACTCGGGTTCCGCCACAGCGCAACGCCTCCCACCTCGTCATCGCCGGTCCGCCGCCGTCGCCGGGCCGTCACCGGCGCCACCCCACAGGGTGTTGCCCTGTTCGTTCTGCCCTGTTCCGCTCTGCCGTGAAGTCTGCACCCGCCGGACCCGGGGCACCAGGGTGCGCGTACCGCGTTACGCGCACTGCGGCACGCGCCACGCGACGCGCGGGCCCGAAGACACCCCGGCTCCCGGTGCCGTCAGAGACGGCCCCATGTGTCGGGTTCCCCCTCCGCCACCACCAAATCCAGCTCCGGCAGCGCCTCGCGGATTTCCGCACGCGTCCGCCGCGGCATGCCGCCGTCGGTCACCAGCGTGTCCACCTCCGACAGGGAGGCGAAAGAACTCAGGCCCACCGTCCCCCACTTGGTGTGGTCGGCGACGACCACCACCCGCCGTGCGGAGCGGACCAGCCGGCGGTTGGTCTCCGCCTCGGCCAGATTGGGCGTGGACAGCCCGGCCTCGGCGGATATGCCGTGCACGCCGAGGAAGAGAACGTCGAAGTGGAGCGAGCCGATCGCCGCGTCCGCCACCGGACCCACCAGGGAGTCCGAAGGGGTGCGCACCCCGCCGGTGAGCACCACCGTCGCCGCCCCCGGGCGTCCGCCCCGAGGGACGTCCGCGCGCTGGGCGGTGTGGAAGACATCCGCCACCCGCGGTGAGTTGGTGACCACAGTCAGGTCCGGCACGTCCAGCAGGCACCGGGCCAGTGCGTACGTCGTCGTCCCCCCGGAGAGCGCGATCGCGCCGCCCGGGACCGCCATCGCCGCCGCAGCCCGTGCGATGTCCTCCTTGGCGCTCTGCTCCAGCGACGACTTCGCCTCGAAACCCGGCTCGTGCGTGCTCGCCCCCGACACCGGAACCGCCCCGCCGTGCACCTTCTCCAGCACGCCCTGCCGCGCCAGCGCGTCCAGATCCCGGCGCACGGTCATGTCCGAGACGTTGAGCCTGCGGGTCAGCTCGTTGACCCGCACCCCGCCGCGCCGCCTGACCTCCTCCAGGATGAGCGCGCGCCGCTGCTCCGCCAGGAGGTTCTGGTTGTCGCCCACCTGCTGGTCCGTCCCTTCTCGTCCACCGGCGGCCGCGCGCCCGGTCACACGCGCGGCCGTGTGTGCGGATACGGGCATCTGTTCGGCCCCATCCTTCCACGCGGGCGCGGCACGCCCGAAGCGCGATCGTGACGCACGGGCAGGCCTGTCGGGCTGCGCGCGGGGCCCGCAGCCGCCATCCTGGATGCCGCCGCGGGCAACCCCGCGGGAAACGGGGACACACCGGATCGGGGGAGCGCAGCATGCCCGAGAACCGGCCGGCACCGCCGGCGGGACAGAGCCGCGGCCGGGGGGAACCGGCACTGGAACTCCTGGTGCACGGAGTCGGCGGCACCACACCGCAGGAGATGCTCGGCGACCCGCGCACGGTGCGGATCACCGGCGACGACACCGCCGGTATCCATCGCCGCACCGAGGACGCGGACGCCGAGAGCCGCTTCGGCGAGTACTCCGGAGGCCTGACCGCCGACCGGTCGGCCGCCCCCCTGGCCGGGCCGTCGGCCGACCGCGCCCGGCAGCGGCCGATCCCCGAGGCGTACTGCTGGTCCAACCTCACCTCCGGCAACAGCGCCCGCGCCCTGTGGCTGCTCCTGCTGCCGTTCATGGTCGCCAATCTCGCCCACTGGATGCGCCCGGCGGCCCCCGCCCGCCACCGGGGCCAGCGGGTCTACGACGTCCTGGTGCGGTTGGTGGCGCTCTCTCTGACCGTGCTGCTCACCGCCGCGGCCTGCGAGGTCGCACTCGACCTGGTGGCCTGGCAGTGCGCCGCCTCCGAGCGCTGCGCACGCGGCAAGTCCTGGCTCGGGCCCCTCACCGGGGGCTGGTGGGCCTCCCCCGGCCGCCGCCTGCTCCTGGCCGCTTCGGCGCCCGCCGCGCTGATCGCACTGCTGTGGTGGCTGTCGCACCGCACCTGGAGCGCCTACGAGTCCGCCTCGCCGCCTCCGCGCCCGCCGGGCCGGGCCCGGCCGCTGCCCGGCGGCGAGCGGCCCGCACTCTCCCTGCCGGGCTTCTGGTACGGCCGCCGCCTGGTCTCCCGGCTGCGCGCCGCCCACACCGCGGCCGGACTGCTCACGGTCGCCACCGCCCTCCTGGCCGCGGCCGCCGACCACGATCTGCGCCCCGGCGGCGCTCCGGCGCTGGAGGCCTCGGGGCGGACGCTGACCGCGCTCCTCGCGGCGGGCTGGGCGGCGACCGTACTGGTCGCGGTGCGCAAGGGCCGTACCGAGTCCGAGCCGGACGAACGGATCGACCGGTGGGCCTCGAAGGCCTTGCCGGGTGCCGCGCTGGGCGCACTGGCGCTGACCGCCGTGTACGCCGCCTGGCCGCGCCCCGGCTGGACCTCCTCCGCCCAGCTGCCGGGCACCGGCGTGTTCGCCTGGCTCACCCTCCTGCAGGGCGCGCTGGCCGCCGCCATCGCCGTCACCGCGTACCTCCTGCACCGGGCGGCTCCGCCGGGCTCGTGCGCCGGACGGTGCGCCATGGGCGGGCTGGGCGGCGCCGCGGTCGCCTTACTGGCCTGCGCGCTCGGCGGAGTGCTCACCGGCGGCGTGGCCCAGCGGGTGGCGGACTGGCTGGACAAGGACGGCACCCCGGGCGTGGCCGGCGGCGCCATAGCGGGGCCGCCGGTACTGCTGAGCTGGCAGGCCGCCGTGATCCCCGTCCTGCTGCTGGTCGTGGCGGCCTTCGCGCTGTGCGCCGCGGTGCGAGCGGAGCGGACACGCGGGCGGCTCACCCCCCAGGTCGTCGACTCCTACGAGGGCGAACCCCGCGAGCTGGAGTCCCGCAGCCGCCGGATCGCCCGCGTCGTCGCCTGGGCGCGGCTGACCGACTCCGCACCGGCCCTGATCGCCTCCGTCGCCCTCACCACCGTGCTGCTGGGCGCCGGCGCCCTGGCGGGCGCGGTCCGCACCGGCCTGCCCCCGGGGCCGGCCGCGGCCTCCTGGCCCGGGCCGCTGCCCGCCCTGGCCCAGACCGTCCAGGCGCTCGGCTCCTGGCTGACGGGCGCGATGGTGGTGCTGCTGGTGGCGATGGGCCGCCGTGCCTACCGCGACGCCGCCGCCCGCCGCACCGTCGGCATCCTGTGGGACGTGGGCACCTTCTGGCCGCGCGCCGCCCACCCCTTCGCGCCGCCCTGCTACGCCGAACGCGCGGTGCCGGACCTCACCTGGCGGATGTACACCTGGACCGCGCGCACCGGCGGCCGGCTGGTGATCTCCGGGCACTCCCAGGGCAGTGTGCTGGCGGCCGCCGCCGTCTGGCAGCTCGACCCCGGCACCCGCGGACGGGTCGCCCTGCTCACCTACGGCTCCCCGCTGGAGCGGCTCTACGGACGCTGGTTCCCGGCCTGCTTCGGCCCCGCCCCCATGCGGGCGCTCGGCGAGGAGGTGGACTGCTGGCGGAACCTGTGGCGCCCGACCGACCCGATCGGCGGCCCGGTGATGCCGGGGGAGGACGGCGACCAGGAGGTGGACCGCGGCCCGCTGAGAGACCCGCTGCACTACGGGCGTACTCCCGAACATCCGCTGCCCGCACCGATCCTGGGGCACGGCGACTACCAGGCCGACCCCGCCTTCGACGCCGAGCGCACGGCGCTGCTGGACCGGCTGGCCGAGGGGCACGAGGAGCCCTGTGTCCCGGCCCAGTCCGAACGGGGGCCCGGGCCCCGCGCCGGAACCGGCCCGGCGGCGGACTAGCCGCACCGGGGGGGGGGGGGGGGGGGGGGGGGGGGGGGGGGGGGGGGGGGGGGG
>NZ_JAJFAU010000106.1:0-3537 GCF_022614595.1 Streptomyces sp. CNQ085 | reverse complement strand
CTGAAGACGCTGGTTCAGCGCGGATGGTTGGCCGAGGATCCCGCGGCAGATCCTCGGGGTGGAGCAGCGTCAGGTCTCCGGTGTCCGGGTCGTCGAGCTGGGCGACCCGGCCCGCGTGCCGCTCGACCATGGCCTCGAAGGTCTGCCGCGCGGTGCGGCCGTTGCCGAACGTCGGCCCCTTGGGCAGCTCGGCGAAGTACTCCAGCAGCGCCTCGGCCGTGCCCCCGGCGAGCTGGTACTCGTGCTCCTCGGCCTGCTGCCCGACGATCCGCAGCAACTCCTCGGGCGTGTAGTCGCCGAAGGTGATGGTCCGTGAGAAGCGTGAGGCCACACCGGGGTTGACCTCCAGAAAGCGTCTCATCTCCGCGGTGTAGCCGGCGACGATGACGACCACCTCGTCGCGGTGGTCCTCCATCAGCTTCACCAGGGTGTCGATCGCCTCCCGGCCGAAGTCCCGGCCGGAGTCCTCGGGCGAGAGGGCGTACGCCTCGTCGATGAACAGCACGCCGCCGCGCGCCCGGTCGAACGCCTCCTGGGTGCGGATCGCCGTCGAGCCGATGTGCTCGCCGACCAGGTCCACCCGGGAGACCTCCACCAGGTGACCGCGCTCCAGCACCTCGAGGGAGTGCAGGATCTCCCCGTAGAGCCGGGCGACCGTGGTCTTGCCGGTGCCGGGGGAGCCGGTGAAGACCAGGTGCCTGCGCGCGGAGGCCGCCTTCAGACCGGCCTCACGGCGCCTGCGGCCCACCTCGATCATGTCGATGAGGGCCCGCACCTCCCGCTTGACGCTCTCCAGGCCCACCAGCGCGTCGAGTTCGCCCAGCACCTCCTTCGCGGGCCGGGCGTCCTTCCCCGGCCCGCCGGGGGCCTCTCCGGAAGGGGCCCCGGCGGGGGCGGGCGCCGCGGCGGCCGACTGCTGGGGTATACCGCCCAGCAGACCGGCGGTCCGGACGGCCGGGGGGAGGGACGGCTCGGGCTCGGAGGCGACCGGCGCGGAACTCCGGTCGCTGGTGCAGTCCTCGGCGACGGGCCCACCGTCGGCGAACTCGTAGCCCCCGCGCGCACAGCGCTCGGTGCGGCAGCGGCGCAGCGTGGTGCGGCAGCCGTCGATCACATGGAAGCCGTAGCCGCCGGATCCGGTCACCCGGCAGTTCGAGAAGGTGCCGCGCCCTTCGGCGGAGACGTAGAAGCCCGCCTCCACCGGATCGGTCACGGTGCAGCGGTCGATCTCCGGATCGGCGCCCTTGGTGACGATCACGCCCGTACCGGCGGCGTCGATCGTGCAGTTGGCCAGGGTGCCGCCGCTGCCGTGGTCGCGGAACCAGGCGCCGGTGGCGGCCTCCCGGATACGGCAGTCGTCCAGCTGGACCGTACCGCCGTCGCTCACCGAGACCGCCGTGTTGCGCACCTGCGCCAGATCGCTGTCGAGGACGTCGGCCCGCGAGCCCCGGTCCAGGACGAACAGTGCGTCCGGCACGTCGTGAACCCGGCAGGAGTCCAGCAGCGCCGAGGCGCCGTCGCTGACCCACACCGCCGGGTAGTCGCCCGTACTCTCCTGGATCTCGCACCCGTTGGCGTCCACGCGGGTGCCCGGGTCCCACACCGACAGGCCGTTGCGGCCGAAACGGCGCACCGTGGAGCGTGTCAGGGTCAGCACCGAGCGCGAGCGCAGGTCGACCGCGTTCTCCGGGATGTCGTGGATCTCGCAGTCGGCCAGGGTGAGCACCGCGTCGGTGTCCAGGGTGACGCCGTCGGCGGAGGTGCGATGCACCCGGCACTGGGTGAGGTTCCCGACCGCGCGGGAGGCGACCCGTATCCCCGCGCCCTTGATCTCGTACACCTCGCAGCCCACGGCGTCCACCGCGCTGCCCTCCCCGGACAGCGCCAGCCCCGCTCCCGAGGCGTGGTGGACCCGGCAGCGCTCCAGCCGGGGGTGGGCACCCTCGTGCACCGCGATGCCCGACTGCCCGGCCGCGACCACCTCGCACTCCTCGAACAGTCCGCCCGCGCCCCCGCCGACGCCGATGCCCACCCCGGCGGGGTTGTCCACGGTGCAGCGGCGCAGGGTCGGCCGGGCCCCGGAGCGCACCTCGATACCGGAGGCCGACCGCGTCACCACGCGCAGCCCGGAGAGTTCGGCCACGCAGTCCTCGACCAGCAGCGCGGGCGCCGCGGCGTCCTGGCCCTCGATCTGGAGGTCGCGCACCACCGCCGCGGCGCGTACGGTCAGCGCCACCCCGTCGGCGGGGGCCAGGCGCACCGAGCCGCCGTCGGAGCGCTCATGGCCGCGCAGGGTGACGGCGCGTTCGATCACCAGGTTCTCGCGGTAGGTGCCGGGGGCGACGGTCAGCACGTCGCCGTCGTCGGCGGCGCCGAGGGCGGCGGAGATGGTGGCGTAGTCTCCCGTGCGGCGCCGCCACCGCGACGAGCTGGTGTGCGTCACCTGGACCAAGCCCTGTGCCATGGACCGCCTTGCCCCAAACCTCGTGCGAACCTCGATCGCGCTGTCGCGCGCATCCGGATGCACCACCGTAGCGTGTGCCGGACCGATGGGATGACCGGTCCGCCCGCCATGGCGGAGGCAGGCCCTTCACGCGCCTGCCCCGGCCGGATCCGGGCCGAGTCCGGGTCAGTTCGACTGACCGGCCCGCCCCCCGTCGGGGCCCACCCGGGCCCACTCCTGCGCCCAGCGCGTATAGCGCCGGGCCATCAGCCGCCGCATCAGCAGCCGCCGTGCGGTCTCCACCAGACCGGCCGCGGCCACCGCCGTACCGACCCCGGCCAGGGCGGCGTGCGAGGAGACGGCGGCGGCGTCCAGCGGACGTGCGGAGAGCTCACCGCGGGCGTCCACCCACACGCGCAACCGGTCACCGGGCTCGGTCGGGCGGTCGGCGGCGACCGTGCCCGAGTGGGTGCGGCCGTCGACCGCCGTCCAGGTGGCGTTCACCAGGTGGCCGGAGTCGACATCGGAGCCCTCGGCCACGGGCGGAGTGCTCTGGGCCACCGTCGCCCACACCTGGTGCCGCTGCCGCTGCTGCTCGCGCACGACGCCCATCAGCGTCTCGTGCGCGGTCCGGGTGCCCCACAGTGCGACGGCCGGTGTGCCCACGGTCATCAGCAGGACTGCTGCCAGCGCCAGCCAGCCCTCGACCCGGTCGGTGGTCCGGCACAGCGGGTTGCCCCGCCACCGCCACAGCCCGGCGATCGTCCGCACGATCGCTCACCCCCCTTGCCACCGGTCACCGCCCGCCCGATCTCGCACGGGAGCGGGCGGACGGGGGAGAGGACGGCGGCACGGACCCGCGCCGACAGGGACCCGGTGACATCCTCCCGCCTCCACGGCCGAGCTTATCGGCACCGGAGCGCACTGCACAGCCGCCCAACAGGCCCGGAAGGAGTGAGAAGGAGGGGTGGAAAGGGTACCCGGGCGCCCCGGTCCGGCGCGGCGCCCCGCGGAGCACGCCGGGGACGCCGGGGTCCGGTCCGCCCGTGGCGGGGGGACCGGGACCCGCACACCCGCCGCGGTCCGCGCGGACC
>NZ_JAJFAU010000105.1:4309-17384 GCF_022614595.1 Streptomyces sp. CNQ085 | reverse complement strand
CGCCACCGCGCTGGCGGCCGCCCGGAGCGGCCGGCGCACGCTGCTGCTCAGCGCCGAGGGCCCGGCCCTGCCGGAGACACTGTTCCGCGCGGGCGGCGCCGGCGGTGCGGACGGCACGGGCGGCGTGGAAGCGCCCCGAGAGGTCGCCCCCGGCCTGTTCCTGTCCCGTCTCGACTCCGGTGCCGACTTCCGGACCCGCGCCGTCGCCCTCCAGGAACGCGCCCGCTCCGCCCTGGACCTGCTGGGCGCCGAACCGCTGGACGAGGACGAGCTGGCCGAGCCACCGGGGGCCGACGCCTTCGCCCTGCTGCGCGCGCTGCGCGCCGCGCACGACCCGGACGCGCACGACCGCGCGGGGGACGGCCCGTACGACCTGGTCGTGGCCGACATGCCGCCGACCGGGCGGGCCGTGCGCACCCTGGCGCTGCCCGAGCACACCCGGCACTGGCTGCGGCGGCTGCTGCCGCCGGAACGGCAGGCCGCCCGCGCGCTGCGTCCGGTCCTGGCCCAGCTCGCCGGGGTGCCGATGCCCGCCCGCTCGTTCTACGAGGCCGCCGGCCGGCTGGACCGCGAACTCGCCGCCGCGCAGGCGGCGGTCGAATCGCCCGGGACGACCGTGCGGCTGGTCCTCGAGCCCGGTCCCGCCGCCGTCCGCGCGCTGCGCGCCGCCCGGGCCGGACTCGCGCTGCACGGTCTGGCGCCGGACGCCGTGATCGCCAACCGGCTGCTGCCCACGGCCTCGCCCGATCCCTGGCTGGCGGGCCTGGCGTCACGCCAGCGGGAGGCACTCGGGGAACTCCTGGACGGCTGCCCGGCCGACTCGGCGGCCGTGTGCGAGCTGCCGCACCTGGGCCGGGAGCCGCAGGGCCCGGCCGACCTCGGCGAACTGGCGGAGCGGATCCCCCTTCCCGGCCCCCCGCCCGGAGCCGCCCCGGAGGGGGACCGGGCCGAGGGGCCGTGGACGGTGGAGGACCGGGTCGCCGACGAGGGCGTCCTGTTGTGGCGGCTGCCGCTGCCCGGCGCCGACCGCGAGACGCTGTCCCTGGTGCGCCGCGGTGACGAGGTCGTGGTCACCACCGGGCCGTTCCGCAGGGTGCTGCCGCTGCCCGCCGCGCTGTGCCGCTGCGCGGTGGCGGGGGCTCGGCTGGCCGACGGCGAGCTGACGGTGCGCTTCGAGCCCGATCCCGGGCTGTGGCCGGTGCGGGACTGAACAAGCGCGTTCGACGCCCCGGACGCGGCCGGGGCGTTCGGGTAACGTCGAAGGGGAGGGCCCGCCCGCCGGGCGCCCTTCACAGCCCGCCGCGGACGACCGCGGCCCTCGTCGCAGCCACGCCCCAGGAGCCCGCCATGAGCGATGCCACCGAGCGCCCGTCCCACGCAGCCCCCGGTGCCGATTCCGACGCCTGGGCCTCAGCCTGCGAGGAGGACCTCGCCGCCGAGCGCGAGCGCCGCCGTGAGCGGTACGGGACCCCGCCGGGGAGCGCCGCCGAGGAGCTTCTGAAGCTGGCCGAGGCGGTCACGGGGAAGCTCGCCGAGATCGGGGGACCGCTGGCCGGGCCCGCGGCCCGGGGCGCGGCGCGGCAGTTCGCCCACTTCGCGGACCGTGCCAGAGCGGCGGTCGAGCCCGTCGTCGAACGCAACCCGGAGGTCTTCGACCACCTCGCGGCCGCGGGCGGCGAGCTGCTGGCCGCCTACCGCGCCGCGGTGGCGGACCAGGAGGGGCGCTGGACCCGTGGGGGGGCGGGCGGCTCCGCCCCGGAGGACGGCGGTGGCCGGGCCGGGCGGGAGGAGGACCGCGGCGCGGCCGGGAACGGGAAGAGCGGGAAGGACGGCAGGGTCGGCGAGGGGGAGGGCCCCGCCGGATCCCAGCGGATCGAACTCGACTGACCTCCGCTCCGGCGCCCGCCCCGGCCGGCGCCCGGCCGGAACACCCCGGACGGCCGGGCCGGAAGCCGTCGGACGGCGTTCGGGCACCGTTCAGACCTTGTACGGACCGGGTTGGGTTTCCCAGTCGGTCCGTTCAAGTCTCCGCCCTCCGGTACGGTTGTGCACAGCGGGGATCGACCGAGTAACTGAGGGACACATGGGACTCACCATCGGCGTCGACATCGGCGGTACGAAGATCGCGGCCGGCGTGGTCGACGAGGAGGGCGCGATCCTCGAGACCAGCACGGTGCCCACCCCGCCCACCGCCGAGGGCGTCATCGACGCCATCGCGAAGGCGGTCCGCACCGTCAGCACCGGGCACGAGGTCGATGCGGTCGGTATCGGCGCCGCCGGCTACGTCGACGACAAGCGGGCCACCGTCCTGTTCGCCCCCAACATCAAGTGGCGCAGCGAGCCGCTCAAGGACAAGGTCGAGCAGCGCGTGGGCCTCCCGGTCGTCGTCGAGAACGACGCCAACGCGGCCGCCTGGGGCGAGTACCGCTTCGGCGCCGGCCAGGGCCACGACGACGTCGTGTGCATCACGCTCGGCACCGGGCTGGGCGGCGGCATCATCATCGGCGGGAAGCTCCACCGCGGACGGTTCGGCGTCGCCGCGGAGTTCGGCCACGTCCGGGTCGTACCCGACGGCCTGCTGTGCGGCTGCGGCAGCCAGGGCTGCTGGGAGCAGTACGCCTCGGGCCGTGCCCTGGTCCGCTACGCTCGCCAGCGCGCCAACGCCACCCCCGAGAACGCGGAGATCCTGCTCGCCCTCGGTGACGGGACCCCCGAGGGTGTCGAGGGCCGGCACATCAGCCAGGCCGCCCGGCAGGGCTGCCCGGTGGCCGTCGACTCCTTCCGCGAGCTGGCCCGCTGGGCCGGCGCGGGGCTGGCCGACCTGGCCTCGCTCTTCGACCCCTCCGCGTTCATCGTCGGCGGCGGCGTCTCGGACGAGGGCGATCTGGTCCTCGAACCGATCCGCAAGTCCTTCCGCCGCTGGCTGGTGGGTGGCCAGTGGCGCCCGCACGCCCAGGTGCTGGCCGCTCAGCTCGGCGGCAGGGCCGGGCTGGTGGGCGCGGCCGACCTGGCCCGCCAGGGCTGACGGCGCGGGGCGCGGGTGAACGAGGCCGCCGGGAACGAACCCGGGCGCACGGCGCCCGGGGACCTGCCCGCCTCCCGCACCGAACCCGGCGGTTCGGCCGTCGTCCGGCTGCTGAGCTACAACATCCGCTCCATGCGCGACGACACCGACGCGCTGGCCCGGGTCGTGCGGGCCTGCGCGCCCGACGTGCTCTGCGTCCAGGAGGCGCCCCGCTTCTTCCGCTGGCGCAAGTACGCGGCCCGCCTCGCCCGGGAGACGGGTCTGGTGTACGTCACGGGCGGGGCGACCGCCACCGGACCGATGATCCTGTCCTCGCTGCGCGCCCATGTGGAGCGCAGCGGGGACGTGCTGCTGCCGCGCACTCCCGGCCTGCACCGCCGCGGCCTGGCCACGGCGGTGCTGCGCTTCGGTCCCTCCGCCCGGCTGGCGGTGGTCTGCTGCCACCTCGGCCTGGCCGAGAGGGAGCGGTACGCCCAGGCCGGGATGGTCCTGGACCACCTCGCGGGCATGGGGGTGGACGCCGGGGTGGTGGCCGGCGACCTCAACGACGAACCGGACGGCCGGGCCTTCCGCCGTCTGGCCGCCGGCCTCCAGGACGGCTGGACCGCCGGAGCGTGGGGCGGCGAACTCACCTCGACCGCGGCCGAGCCCCGCAAGCGCATCGACGCCGTGCTGGCCACCGGGGCGGTTGAGGTGCTGGGCTGCGGAGTGCCCGTCGGCCTCCCGGGCGTCGCCGACGCGGATCTGCGGGCGGCCACCGACCACCTGCCGGTCCTGGCCGCCCTGCGGGTGCCCGCCGCCGCGTAGCCCGGGCGCTCCCACGGTCCGGCGGTCCGGCCGGGCCCTCAGACCACCGCGCCGCGCCCCGGATCCTCGAAGTCGTCGTCATCCTCGTCGCGCATCCGTGTCACCAGCGCGGCGAAACCGCCCAGGAACCCGCCAATGCCCAGGGTGGCGATCCACCATGTCACCGGCTGCTGGAACAGGATGGTCAGCATCAGCAGCAGCGGGCCGCCCAGAACCGCCAGCCAGGCGAAGCGGCTCGCCGGGTCGCCCTTGGGCAGCGGCGGGGGCTCGGGCGGCACGAAGTGGCCCTCGTCGTCCTCGCCGAGGTCGTCGTCGGACGGCTCGGCCGGGCTCCAGTCGCGCGGTCCGGAACCGGCCGCGTACACGGTGAAGCCGCGCACCGGGGGGTCGCCGGCCTCCGGCCCGGAGCGCTCGCCCCCCTCGCCGGATCCGGTCTCCTCGCCGAGACCGCCCGCTCCGTCCTTCCCGCCGAGACCGCCGGTTCCGCCGCCGGGCCGCTCCTCGGCCGGAGGGCCCGCGGGCTCCTCCCCGTAGGCGGCCACGATCTGGGCCCAGGCGGCCTCCTCGTCCAGGGGCTCCGGGCCCTCGCCGCGGCCCTGCTCACGCTCCGTCACGTGCCGTCTTCCTCGCTGTGAGGCGGGTGATGAATCCGTAGGAGTCCGCGAAGATCCGCTCCGCGTCGTGGTCCAGCGTGGCCACGTGCAGGCTCCGCTCCAGCACCGTCTCGGTGACATCGCGCGAGGAGATCCGCTCCAGGATCAGCGCCGAGTCCGAGGGAGGGACGACGTGGTCCACGCGGCTGTGCAGGAGCAGCAGCGGCCGGGTGACCCGGGGCAGCTCCCCCCGCACCGTCCGCAGCAGGTCGTACAGGGAGTGGGCGGCGTGCAGCGGCACCCGGTCGTAGCCGACCTCCACCGCGCCCTCCTTGGCGATGTCCCCGGTGACGCCCCTGGTGGAGGGGACCAGATGGCGCAGGACGGGCAGCGCGTATCCCTGGATCCGCGGGAGGGTGGCCGCCGGGTTGACCGCCACGACCCCGCTGACCGCGTCGCCGTGCAGGGCGGCCAGCCGCAGCGCGAGCGCACCGCCCATCGACAGGCCGCAGACGAAGACCTGCTCGCAGCGCTCGCGCAGCCGGCGCAGTTCGAGCTCGGCGGTCGCGTACCAGTCCTGCCAGCCGGTGACCGCCAGGTCCTGCCGGCGCGTGCCGTGGCCGGGCAGCAGCGGCAGCGAGACGGTCAGGTCCCTGTCGGCCAGATAGCGGGCCCAGGGGCGCATCGACTGCGGACAGCCGGTGAAACCATGGCACAGCAGGACGCCGACCTCGCCGCCGTCGTGGTGCAGCGGTTCGGCACCGGGGAGCAGGGGCACCGGGGATCTCCGTTCGGTGGTCGACTCGGTGGGGCGCCCGGCACGGACGGGCGGGGTGCTGCCACCCTACGCGTGCGGGCGGTGACCGGGTAGGCCGGACGGCCCGCGCGGGAGCGGAACGGGGAGGGCGCCGGTGTCGGCGGGATATGGTCTTACCGGCAGACACAGGAGGTTCCTCGGTTGTTGTACGGCGTCATGAAGCTCTCCCTCGGGAACGGGCTCAGGCTCGCGTTCCGTCCCTGGGTGGAGGGCCTTGAGAACATTCCGGCCGAGGGGCCGGCCATCCTCGCGAGCAACCATCTGTCGTTCTCCGACTCCTTCTTCCTGCCCGCGGTCCTGGACCGCAAGGTCACCTTCATCGCCAAGGCGGAGTACTTCACCACCCCGGGCGTCAAGGGCCGGCTGACGGCGGCGTTCTTCAAGGGCATCGGCCAGCTCCCGGTGGACCGTTCGGGCGGGCGGGGCGCGGGCGAGGCCGCGATCCGCAGCGGTGTCCAGGTACTGGAGCGCGGCGAGCTGTTCGGCATCTACCCCGAGGGGACCCGCTCCCCGGACGGTCGCCTCTACCGCGGAAAGCCGGGCGGACTGGCCCGGGTGGCGCTGGCCGCGGGCGCGCCCGTCATCCCCGTCGCGATGATCGACACGGAGAAGATCCAGCCGCCGGGCAAGGTCGTCCCGAAGCTGATGCGTCCCGGCATCCGGATCGGCGGGCCTCTGGACTTCAGCCGCTACCAGGGCATGGACGGCGACCGCTTCGTCCTGCGGTCGATCACCGACGAGGTCATGTACGAGATCATGAAGCTGTCCGGCCAGGAGTACGTCGACATGTACGCCACGGCGGCCAAGCGGCAGATCGCGGAGCGGGAGAAGGCCGAGAAGGCGGAGAAGGCCGGGCGCGCCGCGCGGCGCAGGGCCGGGGAGGCCGCCGGGGACGGCGGGGGCGACGACGCAGCGGCCTAGGAGCCGCCGGGGGAGGTACGGGGGGTGACGATGGACGCGGGGATGTCGGTCGAGCAGCCGCTGTGGAGGGCGCTGACGGCCTACCGGGTGCTCACCGCGGGGTACGCGCTGGCGCTGTACGTCCACGCGTACGGCGAGTACGTCCATCCGCTGGGTGCGGGCGCCTACCTCGCCTTCCTGGCGGTGTGGACGCTGGCGACCGTGCGCCGGGTCTCCTCGGCCGAGCGCTGTACCCCGCCCTTCCTGGCGGTGGAGCTGGCCATCGCGCTCACCGGCGTCCTGCTGACACCGGTGGTGGACACCCAGGCCCGCATCGACGCCGGCGGCCCCACCCTGCCCTCGATATGGACGGCCGGCGCGGTGCTCGGCTTCGCGATCAGGAAGGGCTGGCGCTGGGCCGCGGGGGCCTCGCTGCTGGTCGGCGCCGCGAACGTGGCCACGGCGGGCGGCTTCGCGCAGGACACCGTGCACAACGTGCTGCTGGTGTGCATCGCGAGCATCGCCATCGGCTACGTCGTCGAGGTGGCCCGTGCCAGCGAGCGCACGCTGGCGCGCGCGCTCCGGATCGAGGCCGCCACCCGCGAGCGGGAGCGGCTGGCCCGGGACATCCACGACAGCGTGCTGCAGGTGCTGGCCATGGTGCAGCGCCGCGGCACCGCCATCGGCGGCGAGGCGGCCGAGCTGGGGCGGCTGGCGGGAGAGCAGGAGGCGGCGCTGCGCACGCTGGTCTCCAGCGGTGTGGTGCCCGGGGCTGCCGCGCCCCGCGCCGCCGGGGGGCTCGGCCCGGTCTCCCGGGCCGCCGTACCGCCGCAGCGCGGCGGCGCGGAGGACCCGGCCGGTGGGGAGACCTGCGATGTGCGCGCGCTGCTGTCCGCGTACGCCGGGAGCAGGGTCTCCTTCGCCGAACCCGGCGCCCCGGTACCGCTGCCGACGGCGGCCGCCCGGGAACTGGCCGCGGCGGTCGGCGCGGCCCTGGACAATGTGCGCACACACGCACGGGGACCGTCGGGTGGGGAGGCGCAGGCGTGGATCCTGCTGGAGGACGAGCCGGACGCCGTGGTGGTGACCGTCCGGGACGACGGGCCCGGCATCCCGCCGGGGCGGCTGGAGGACGCGGAGGCCGAGGGCCGTATGGGTGTGGCGCTCTCCATCCGCGGCCGGCTGCGGGACCTGGGCGGCGGCGCGGAGCTGCTGTCGGTGCCGGGACAGGGAACGGAAGTCGAGTTGAGGGTGCCGAAGGATGACCAGGGCGACCAGCGCAACCAGTGAGACCGGCGGCCGCGGCGGAGCCGTGCGGGTGATGGTCGTCGACGACCACCCGATGTGGCGGGACGCGGTGGCCCGCGACCTGGCCGAGGCGGGCTTCGACGTGGTGGCCACCGCCGGGGACGGGCCCCAGGCGGTGCGGCGGGCGCGGGCCGCCGAGCCGGACGTCCTCGTCCTGGACCTCAACCTGCCCGGACTGCCGGGCGTCGAGGTGTGCCGCCGGCTCGTCGGCTCCGGACCGGCGGGCGAACCCGGCGGCCCCCGGGTGCTGGTGCTCTCCGCGAGCGGCGAGCACGCGGACGTGCTGGAGGCGGTGAAGTCCGGCGCGACGGGCTATCTGGTGAAGTCGGCGAGTACGCGAGAGCTGCTGGAGGCTGTGCGCCGCACCGCGGATGGGGACCCGGTGTTCACGCCGGGGCTGGCCGGGCTGGTACTCGGCGAGTACCGGCGGCTGGCCGGCGACCCCGCGCCGCGCGGACGCGACGAGCCCGGCGCGCCCCGGCTGACCGAGCGGGAGACCGAGGTGCTGCGACTGGTCGCCAAGGGACTGTCGTACAAGCAGATCGCCGAGCGGCTGGTCATCTCCCACCGCACCGTGCAGAACCATGTGCAGAACACCCTGGGCAAGCTCCAGCTCCACAACCGGGTGGAGTTGGTGCGTTACGCGATCGAGCGCGGGCTGGACGACGGCTGAGCCCCACCGCGCCCGTCGCCCGTTCCGGCGCTTCGCCGCACCCGCCGCCCGTACCCCCGCTAGCGTGTCCGGGGCGGCCGGTGGTTCCGCCGGATCGGGGGAACCCGCCGGAGGAGGCCGGAAACGGGAAACCGGGCGGAGAAGGGAGACTCATGCGGGTCGGAGTGCTGACCGGCGGCAGCGACTGCCCCGGACTCAACGCGGTGCTGCGCGCGATCGTCCGCAAGGGGGTGCAGGAGTACGGCGACGAGTTCACCGGGTTCCGCGACGGCTGGCGCGGTGTGCTGCGGGACGAGACCGTGCCGCTCGACATCCGGGCCGTGCGCGGCACCCTGCCGCGCGGCGGCACCATCCTCGGCTCCTCGCGTACCAACCCCCTGGAACAGGACGACGGGGCCGACAGAGTACTGGGCACCCTGGCCCGGCACCGGCTGGACGCCCTGATCGTGGTCGGCGGGACCGCCACGCTCGGCGCCGCGGCCCGGCTGGCCGAGGACCACGGCGTCCCCCTGGTGGGCGTGCCCAAGACCATCGACAACGACATCCCCCTCACCGACTACACCGTCGGCTTCGACACCGCCGTCGGCGTCGCCACCCAGGCCATCGACCGGCTGCACACCACCGCCGAGTCCCACAAGCGGGTACTGGTGGTCGAGGTGATGGGGCGCAGCGCCGGATGGATCGCCCTCCACTCGGGCCTGGCGGGCGGGGCCAACTGCATCCTCATCCCCGAGCAGCCCTTCGGCGTGGAGCAGGTCTGCGAGTGGGTCGAGTCCCGGTTCCGGGCCACCTACGCCCCGATCGTCGTCATCGCCGACAGCGCCCTGCCCGAGTCGGGCGAGATCACCCTGCACCGCGGCACCACGCCGCTGCCGGGAACGGATCCCCGCGCCCGGCTCTCCGGGGTGGGCGAGTGGCTGGGCAGGGAGATCGAGCGGCGCACCGGCAAGGAGTCCCGCACCACCGTGCTCGGCCATCTCCAGCGCGGCGGCGCCCCCAGCCCGTTCGACCGCTGGTTGGCCACCCGCTTCGGCCTGCACGCGATCGACACGGTGCACCGGGGCGACTGGGGCTCGATGACGGCGCTGCAGGGCACCGGGATCACCCGCGTACGGCTGGCGGAGGCGGCCTCCACGCTGAAGACGGTCGATCCGTCGCTGTACGAGGAGGCCGGTGTCTTCTTCGGCTGACCCCTGGCCCCTGACCGCGGCCCGGCCGGCTCGCCGGGCCGCGGTCCCCTCAGACCAGGACGGCGGCCAGCAGATCGGCCGTGATCCGCGCCCCCTCCAGCGTCAGCACCGACTCGGGGTGGAACTGCACCCCGGCGAAGTGCGGCCCGCGCAGCGCGTGGACGTCCCCGCGTGCCGGGTCGCGGCTCAGCTCCACCCCCTCCGCGGCCAGCTCCCGCTCCCGCGCCGCGTCGCAGCGGGCGGTGTGGGAGTTGTAGAAACCGACGGTCCGTTCCGTGCCGAACAGGTCGATCCGCTCCTGCGCGCCCTGGTAGGGCTCGTCCTTGCGGACCAGTTCCAGGCCCAGCGCGGCGGCGATCAGCTCGTGCCCCAGGCAGACCCCCAGCAGCCCGTGCCGGTGGCCGTGGAGCAGCTCGGCGGCGAGTGGGCGCAGCACCCGCATCCTCGGGTCGGCGGCGTCGCGGGGGTCGCCGGGGCCGGGGCCGAGCACCACCGGGCCCGAGTGGGCGAGCGCCGCCTCGCGCAGCCCCGGCTCGTCGTACCGCCGCACCGCCACCTCCAGCCCGGTGGAGCGCAGCAGGTGGGCCAGCATCGCGGTGAAGGAGTCCTCGCCGTCCACCACCAGAGCCCGGCCGCGCGCCGTGCCGCGTCCGGCGCCGGGGAAGGGCGTCCGCATCCGCAGCCAGAACGGGGCCAGGTCCGCGCGCCGGGCGTCGAGCGCGGCACGCACCCGCGGGTCGTCCGCCAGACGGGGCCGTACGGCCTCCCCGGTCCGCTCGGCTTCCCCGGCGGCCTCCGCCCACCCGGCAGGGGAGGCCGAGACCTCCCCGGTCCGCACGCCCAGCGCGGCCAGCACCCCGGCCGCCTTGGCGTGGGTCTCGGCCACCTCGCCCGCCGGATCCGAGGCGCGCACCAGCGTGGCGCCCACGGGGACCCGCACCTCGCCGGTGGCCGCGTCGATGTCGGCGGTGCGGATCAGGATGGGGGAGTCCATCGTCCGTGCGCCGCCGCCGTCCCGGCCGATCAGCGCCAGCGCGCCCGCGTAGTAGCCGCGCCCGCCCTCCTCGTGGCGCCGGATCACCCGGCAGGCGTTCTCCACCGGGCTGCCGGTGACGGTCGCGGCGAACATCGTCTCGCGCAGCACCTCGCGGACGTCCCGGGTGCTGCGGCCGCGCAGCTCGTACTCGGTGTGCGCCAGATGGGCCATCTCCCGCAGCCACGGCCCGACCACCACCCCGCCCATGTCGCCGACGGCGCACATCATCTTCAGCTCCTCGTCGACCACCATCGACAGCTCCTCGGTCTCCTTGCGGTCGCCGAGGAAGTCCAGCAGCCCCTCCGCGGACGGGCCGTCGGCCGGATAGCGGTAGGTACCGCTGATCGGGTTCATCACCACCGTCCCGCCGCTCATCCGGACATGGGCCTCGGGGCTGGCTCCCACCAGGGTGCGCTCGCCGGTGTGCACGGCGTACGTCCAGTACGCGCCGCGCTCGCCGGTCAGCAGCCGCCGGAACAGCGCCAGCGCGTCGGCCCTGCCGTAGCCCTCGATAACGCCCCGGTAGGTGCGGCGGACGACGAAGTTGGCGCCCTCGCCGGCGCCGATCTCGTCCTCGACCACCCGGCGCACGATCTCCTCGTACGCGCCGTCGCTCACATCGAAGCCCCCGCCGGTGACGCGGACCGCGTGGCGGGGCAGAGCGGCCGCCAGCGCGTCCAGGGGCACCTCGTGGACCTCCTCGGGGACGAGCACCGACAGCGGCGTGCCGTCGTCGGTCGCATCGAAGCCGCGCTCGCGGATCTGCCGGAACGGCACCAGGGCGAGGGCGCCCGGCCCGTCGACGGGGATGTCGGCCAGCCGCTCCGCCTCGCCGACCGGACCGAGCAGCACCTCGACGGTGCGCCCGTCCCGGCCCGGCGTGCGGCGCAGAAGCAGGGCGAAGGGCGGGCAGTCATCGGCCAGCAGACGCCCCACCAGGACACTCGCGGTGGCGGGGTCAGGGGTGCTGAGGACGCCGGGGGCGTTCGTACGGTCTCTCACAGCGGTTTCGTTCCTTCCGGTCGGGGAGGGAACGGCCCGCGCGCCGGCTGCCGGCGAAAACGGCGAAGGCCGCCCCCTCGGGCGGCCTTCGCGTCGTACGGGTCAGTGCGCGCGTCGGTGGGCCGCCGAAGAGGCGGGCCACCACCAGGCTGCGGCCGTCACGGCCGGCACTGTCGTCTGCGCGGACATACCCCGCACTCTATCCCCGCCCCGCCCGTCCCCGCGGTCTCCGTCTCACCCATCGGTCAGGTACGGGGAGCCGCGGACCCCACCCCGTAACCTGGACGCGTGACCGTGAACGCCAAACCCGACGCCGGTGCCCGCACCTGGCGAGACCTACCCGCGGCGCAGCAGCCCGACTGGCCGGACTCCGAGGCTCTGCGCGATGTGATCGCCGAGCTCGAGTCCTATCCGCCGCTCGTCTTCGCGGGCGAGTGCGACCAGCTGCGTGCCCGCCTGGCGTCCGTGGCCAAGGGCGAGGCGTTCCTGCTCCAGGGAGGCGACTGCGCCGAGGCCTTCGACGCCGTCTCCGCCGAGCAGATCAGGAACAAGCTCAAGACGCTGCTCCAGATGGGGGCCGTGCTCACCTACGCCGGGTCCGTCCCGGTGGTGAAGGTGGGCCGGATCGCCGGGCAGTACAGCAAGCCGCGCTCGAAGCCGACCGAGACCCGCGACGGGGTGACCCTGCCCTCCTACCGGGGCGACTCCGTCAACGGCTTCGAGTTCACCCCCGAGGCCCGCACCCCGGACCCGCAGCGGCTCAAGCGGATGTACCACGCGTCCTCGGCGACGCTGAACCTGGTGCGCGCCTTCACCACCGGCGGCTACGCGGACCTGCGCCAGGTGCACGCCTGGAACCAGGACTTCGTGAAGAACTCCCCCTCCGGCCAGCGCTACGAGGCGCTGGCCCGGGAGATCGACCGGGCGCTGAACTTCATGAACGCCTGCGGGGTGGACCCGGAGGAGTTCAAGACGGTGGAGTGCTACGCCTCGCACGAGGCGCTGGTCCTCGACTACGAGTCGGCGCTGACCCGGGTGGACTCCCGCACGGGGAACCTGTACGACGTCTCGGGCCACATGGTGTGGATCGGCGAGCGGACCCGCCAGCTGGACGGCGCGCACATCGAGTTCGCCTCCCGCATCCGCAACCCGATCGGGGTCAAGCTCGGGCCCACCACCACACCCGAGGACGCCCTGACGCTGATCGACCGGCTGGACCCGGACCGCGAGCCGGGCCGGCTGACCTTCATCACCCGGATGGGGGCCGACAAGATCCGCGACAGGCTCCCCACCCTGGTGGAGAAGGTCACGGCCTCCGGCGCGCGGCCGGTGTGGGTGTGCGACCCGATGCACGGCAACACCTTCGAGGCGGCCAGCGGGCACAAGACGCGGCGCTTCGACGACGTGCTGGACGAGGTCAAGGGCTTCTTCGAGGTCCACAAGAGCCTGGGCACCCACCCGGGCGGCATCCACGTGGAGCTGACCGGCGACGACGTCACCGAGTGCGTGGGCGGTGGCGACGAGATCTTCGTCGACGACCTGCACCAGCGCTACGAGACCGCCTGCGACCCGAGGCTGAACCGCAGCCAGTCGCTGGACCTGGCGTTCCTGGTGGCGGAGATGTACCGCGACCAGTGACCGGCGCGCGCCCCGGCGCACCGGCACAGCACACAGCGGCGGGGGGGGGGGGGGGGGGGGGGGGGGGGGGGGGGGGGGGGGGGGGG
>NZ_JAJFAU010000105.1:0-4300 GCF_022614595.1 Streptomyces sp. CNQ085 | reverse complement strand
TGGGGTGCGGATCACAGCGATCCGCACCCCACGGCGCTGTCGCGTCGGCGGCCCGCCCTCCGCACGGACCGCGGTGCCGGGCGCGGTCACGGGCACGCCCGGTGGTCTGTCACCATGGAGGCATGGTTCAGCCGGAAAGCCGTGAAGGGGAGCGTCCGGAGCTTCCGCCGGGGCAGCGGCTCCAGCGCGGCTGGCCGGTGACCCATTACGGCCCGGTGCCCAGGTTCCGGCCCGAGCGCTGGGAGTTCCGGGTCTTCGGGGCCACCGCCGACGCGGGCACGCACCGCTGGAAGCACGAGGAGTTCTCGGCCCTGCCCCACGAGACCGTGGTCGCCGACCTGCACTGCGTCACCCGGTTCAGCATGCTGGGCGTCGAGTGGGGCGGTGTGCGCACCCGCAGGCTCCTCGAACTCGTGCCGCCCGCGCCGGAGGTCACCCATGTGATGGTGTGGGCCGAGTACGGCTACAGCGCCAACCTGCGGCTGGAGGACTTCACCGCAGGCCACACGCTCTTCGCCACCCACCGCGCCGGCGAGCCGCTCACGGCCGAGCACGGCTTCCCGGCGCGGCTGGTCGTACCCCATCTGTACGCCTGGAAGGGGCCCAAGTGGGTGCGGGGCGTGGAGTACATGACCGCCGACCGCCGGGGCTTCTGGGAGGAGCGCGGCTACCACAACATCGGCGACCCCTGGAGCGAGCAGCGCTACTCGTACCAGGAGGCCCCGGGCGACGGCCCCGGGCTGTAGCCGGCCGATGAGGCCCGCGGGCCGCGCCTCAGCCCCTGAGCCCCTTCAGCCGGGCCACGTCCGCCGCGTGCCCCTCCCTGCCGCCCGGCGTCTCGATGACCAGGGGCACGCCTTCGGTCGCCGGATGGCGCAGCAGCTCGCGGAACGGCCCGGTGCCGATGTGGCCCGCGCCGATGTTCGCGTGGCGGTCCTTGCGGGCCCCGGCCACGTCCTTGGAGTCGTTGGCGTGGACCAGCCGCAGCCGCCCCTCGCCGGCCACCGCCACCACCTCGTCCAGCAGCGCCTTCATGCCGCCCTCGGCCGCCATGTCGTGCCCTGCGGCGAAGGCGTGGCAGGTGTCCAGGCAGATCCCGAGCCGGGGGTGGCGCTCCAGGGCGTCGAGGTAGGGGCCCAGGTCCGCGGCCCGCGCGCACAGGGAGGCGCCCTGGCCGGCCGTCGGCTCCAGCAGCAGCCACGGGTCCGGTGACCCCTCGCCGGGGTCCAGTTCCTCCAGCAGCGGCAGCATCCGCCCGCGCACCTGGGCCAGCGCCGTGGCGCGGTCGCGTCCGCCGGTGGCCGAGCCGGTGTGGACGACCACCCCCAGGGCGCCGATGTGCCGGGCGCGCCGCAGCGAATGGCGCAGGGAGGCCACGGACAGCTCGGCCGTGGCCTCGGTGTGCGAGCCGAAGTTGATCAGGTAGGGCGCGTGGACGTAGGCCGCGATCCCCTCGTCCGCGCAGGCCGTGCGGAATGCCTCGTCCTGCCTCGGGTCGCCCGCCGGGGTGGCCCAGCCGCGCGGGTTGGCGACGAAGACCTGCACGGCCTCGGCGCCGATCTCGCGGGCGTACGCCAGCCCCCTGGCGGCGAGCCCGCCGGAGACGGCGACATGGCTGCCGACGGGGTTGCGGACGCGGCGGGGCCCGGGGGCGGACCTGCCCGCTTCCCCGGAGGAGGGGGGAAGGGCGTCGTGCGGGGAGGGTGCGGTGCTCACACATCGAGGGTGCCAGGCCCCCGCGGTGAGCGGCCCGGCGGCCCGCTCATCCTGAGAGCGGGCCGCCGGGCCGTGCGGAGGGTGTTCCCGGCCGCTCAGTAGGCCGAGTCGACGTTGTCCATGGAGCCGTACCGGTCGGCGGCGTAGTTGCACGCGGCGACGATGTTGGCCACCGGGTCGTACAGGTCGTACCTGGTGCCCTTGACGTGGTAGGCGTCGAAGGTGGGCTGGATCACCTGGAGCAGCCCCTTGGAGGGCGTGCCGTTGCGGGCGTTGATGTCCCAGTTGTTGATGGCCCGCGGGTCACCGCTGGACTCGCGCATGATGTTGCGGTGGATGCCCTCGTAGGTGCCGGGGATGCCCTCGCGCTCCATGACGGCCAGGGCCTCGCGGATCCAGCCGTCGAGGTTGTCCGGGTAGGAGGCGGCCGCCTGCCGCCCGCGCTCGTACGCCCGCTCCGGGCTCTTCCCGTCGCGCTCGCCCCAGTTGCCGCCGCTGCCCCGGCCGTCGCGGTCCTGCGAGCGGTCGGCGGCCTTCTCGCGGGCGGAGTCGCGGTCGGCGGCGGCCTCGCGCTCGGCCTTCTCCGCGGCCTTCTCGGCCTTGCGCTCCTTCTCGGCGGCGGCCTCGCGGGCGTCAGCCTGGGCCTGCTGGTAGGAGCCGGAGAACTGCGCCCGCAGGCCGCCCTGTCCGGCGGCGATGTCCTCGGCCTGTGCGGCCGGCTCCACCGGGAGCGAGACCGGCGCGGCAGCGGGCTTCCCCTCGGCCGAGGGGGCGGCCTTCCCGGCGCCCGCCGGAGCGAGACCGAGCGCCAGGGTGGCGGCGCCGGTGGCCGCGACGACGCCGACGGCGGAGAACTTGTGGGTGCCGGTCATACGGGCGGTGCCGGCCACGCGGAACTGGCCGAGAACGTCGAGAACGTCGAGAACGCGGAACACGGACATGGGGGAGGAGGACCTCTTCCGATCGCTTGCGTCGCAGAGCCGGATCAGCCGGGCCGGCCATGGGGCCGAGCGGGGTCGCGCCGGGTTCCTCTCCTCGGCGCCGGCGACTGTTGCATTGTTAGCGGCCGGAACTTATGGGGACAAAAGTGCGACCTACTACCCGGGTTCGTGGACATCGGGCGAAAAGAACTTCAGGAGGCGCTCCGGGGCCGCTCGGAGGTGCCCGGACGGCCATGGTGTCCACTATGCGGCTTCGTAGGTGATCTGGGTCCTATGGGGCGGTTCACAACGGCTGCCCGTTCGGGTGACCCCCGGTGACCGCACCGTGGCACACGGGTCGGTCCGGGGGCGGGAACGCAGCCGTCAGCGCATCCAGACGGTGATCCGCGAGCCGCGCGGGGCCCGCTCGCCCGCCGCGACGGACTGGTCGAAGACGGTGCCGGTGAAGAAGATCCTGCGCACCTTCACCTCGAAGCCCGCCTCCTCCAGAGCCCGCCGGGCCTCGTCCTCCCCCAGCCCCTCAACATCCGGGACCTCGATCATCTCCGGTCCCTTGGAGACGGTCAGCGTCACGGTGTCGCCCTCGGCGGCGACCGCCCCCTCGCGAGGCGACTGCCGGGCGACCGTGCCCTCGTCCTCTTCGGAGAAGACCCGCTCCGGGGCCGTGCGCACCTTCAGCCCGGCCTCCTCCAGACGCTGCCGGGCCGTGCCCTCGTCCTCGCCCACGACGCCGGGGACCTCCACCCGCGCGCCCTCGGAGACCACGAGCGCCACGGCCGTGCCCGGACGGCGCACGCTGCCCGCCCCGGGCTCGGTGCGGGCCACCGAGCCGCGCCCCACCTCCCCCGAGAACTCCTTGGTCACCATGCCGGGCTCCAGCCCGGCGGCCTCGATCCTCCGGCGGGCCTCGCCCAGGGTGTCGCCCGTGACGTCGGGGACCTCGACCCGCTCCGGACCCTGGGAGACGGTGAGGGTCACCGTGCCGTTGCCGCGGATGCGCTCACCGCGTCCGGGATCGGTGCCGATGACATGGCCCCGCTCCACGGTGTCGCTGTAGTCCCGGACGATCCGCCACTCCAGCCCGGCCTCCTCGACCGTCCGCTTGGCCCGGGCCTCGGTCATGTCGAGCACTCCGGGGGTCCTGGTGAACTGCCCGGAGTTGACGTACCACAGGCCCAGCGCCACACCGAGGACCAGCAGGGCGGCGGTGACCAGCGCCGGCACCGAGCGCATGGGCCCGCGGCCGGCCCCCCGGCCCGGGCGCGCCCCCGGCCCCGGTTCCCAGGGGTCCGCGCCCACCGCGGCCGGCCGGTCCAGGACGGAGGTGCGGTCCAGGACGGAGGTGCGGTCCAGGGACTGCCCGTCCTCCCGCGGGCCGGCACCGCCGGCGGGGACTCCCGGCGCACTGCCGCGAGGGAGGACGGTGGTGCTCTCCTCCGGGCCGGCGGCGGCCGGGGGCAGCGCGTCCAGCTGCTCGCCGGTCAGCGCCTCCCGCACGGCCCCGACCTCGGCGAGCAGCTCCACGGCGTCGGCCGGCCGGGACGGGATCCTGCACATCGACAGTCACAGCTTCGCGTTCGTCGTGAACGGGCTGCGCGTTCTGGTCGACACCGGCATCGGCAACGGCAAGGAACGGGCCAACC
>NZ_JAJFAU010000104.1 GCF_022614595.1 Streptomyces sp. CNQ085 | reverse complement strand
GCCGGGGTGACGGGCCCGGCGAGGGCGGCGGGCAGCTCGGCCAGGGCACGGATGACGCGCACGCCCTCGGCGGGCGTCCCGGCCCGGCCGCCGCCCCAGCCGGTGTCCCCGCGGTCCAGCCAGTACGCGTGCAGGCCCGCGTCGCGCGCCCCCACCGCGTCGACCTCGTGGTCGTTGCCGACGTAGGCCACCTCGTGCGGCTCCAGGCCCAGCAGGGCGCAGCCGGCCAGGAAGATGCCCGGCGCGGGCTTGGCCTCGCCGTGCTCCACCGAGCAGACCAGCGCCTGCCCGAAATACCCCAGCAGGCCGATGGCCTCCAGCTTCTCGCGCTGGTGCGGCAGCGAGGAGTTGGAGACCGCGCCCAGGCGGTAGCGGGGCGCGAACTCGGTCAGGACGGCCGGGGCGCCGTCCATGGCCCTGCGCGCGGCGTCCCGGCGGGCCGTGTAGCCGGCGAACCAGGCGCCGGCCTCCTGGTCGGGCATCTCCTCCGCCCCCGGCCGCCCCAGGCTGGCCAGGAAGCGGCGCACCCGGGCGCGCCGGTGCTCGGCGAAGGTGATCTCACCGGCGGTGTAGCGGGCGTACTCGGCCCGGGTGACCTCCCGCCAGAGCCGGACGGCCGCGGCGGGCTCGGGGAAGCGGTCCAGCAGGTCCTCGGCCGCGAGGTGGGCCAGCAGCCCCGCCTCGTCCGCCCCCGAGTAGTCGAACAGTGTGTCGTCGATGTCGAACAGCACCCCGCGTACCGCCACCACGCCGCCCCTTCCCGCTCGCCTGTCCAGGTGCCCCGGCGGCCACCCGGCCTCGCTGTGCCGCGAGCATGGCACGCGCCGCCACAGCGGCCAAGGGTCGCGTTCGGTCACTCTCCGGCGTATTCGCCGGGCCCCTCGGCCCGCTCCGCCTCCCCGGCCGCGTCCGCGTCGGCCCTCGTGCGGTGCACGGCGCCGTGCGGGTGCTCGGGCGGGGCGTGGAGGGAGTACAGCCTCAGCGGCTCCTCGCCGGTGTTGACCACGTTGTGCCAGGTCCCGGCCGGGACGAGGACCACCCAGTCGTCGACGACCTCCCGGTCGAAGGACGTCCGGTCCCTCTCCGGCCCCATCAGCACCCGGCCCCGCCCGGCCTCCACCCGCAGGAACCGGTCGCGGTCGATGTGCGTCTCCGGGCCGGTCTCGCCGCCCGGCTCGATGCTCATCACCGTCAGCTGGAGGTTCGTGCCGGTCCACAAGGTGGTGCGGAAGCGGTCGTTGGTCAGGGTCGCCTGCTCGATGTCCAGCGCGTGGGGGCGCGGCCCGTGGTCCCTGAACGCCTCGGAGCTCATGGGGTACTCCTTCCGTCGCGTACCGGCATTATCGGCGGTGACCGGCGCCGGGGCGGGGACCGCCGTTCCGGCGCGCGCACGACGGCGGCGCGGGCACGTACCCGGATACGTGACCGGGCCGTCAGGCCATCAGCCCCTTGAGCTCGCCGGTCTCCAGCACGACCCCCACCGGGTCGGGCAGCCGCAGCTCCTCGCCGAGGCCGGCCGTGGTGTGGACGTCCCGGTAGCGACCCTTCTCCGGGTTGGAGTGCACGACCAGCTCATGACGCTCGCGGTCCACCAGCAGGTACACCGGGATGCCGGCCGCCGCGTACCCGTCGGGCTTCTCGGTGCGGTCCCTGCCGGGACGGGTGGATGTGACCTCCACGGCCATCAGCACACCGGCGGGGTCCGACCACTCGCCACGCCCGGCGAAGTACATCTCCGGGGCCAGCACCCCGTCCGGCCGGGCCCGGCCACTGCCGTACTCCTCCACGACGAGCCCCTGCTCGGGGTACAGGTACAGCTCGGGTCGCTGCACCATGCACCGCTTGAGAAGCCACCTGATGATCTCTCCATGATCCCCGTCCGGCACCGGCTTGACCCTCAGCTCTCCACGTACGAATTCCAGCTTCACCGTCTGCGGGGCGGCGGCTTCGAGCTGCTCGAACTCCTCGACGCTCATCTGCGCGGAGCCGTTCGTCTGTGCGGACCGATCGATGGCCATGGTCATCACGGTTCTCCCTTCGCCTCCACGGTAGCGGCGGCGCCCGCCCCGTGCGCACGGTGACGGCGCCCCCGCGCGGGAGGAACCGGGAAGTCCGGCAACCGCCCGAGAGGGTGACCGGGGCGGCGGACGGGCCGGTGCGACCGTGTCTTCCGCTCCTCTCCCACCGGACGCGGTCACCGCCCGGCCCCGGACCGGGCCTCGTCCAGGGCGGTGGCGGACAGCACGTCGGGAACGGTCGGTGCGACCGGAACGGCCGGGACGGCGCCCGTCGCGCAGGCCGCCGCACCGACGCCGAGTACGTTCGCGGCGGCGAGTACGACGCCTGCCACGAGTCCGTCCGGCTCCGGCAGCCGGAGGGGACGGCGGGCGCTCACCCGGTCACCTCCCGGATCGCGTCCGGCTCGGTGGTCCACTCCACGCCGCCCCCGACCGGGGCCAGCCACGCCACCGGCGGACCGCTCCCCGGCCGGAACACCGGGACCGCGCACACGGCGGTGCCGCCGTCCGGCTCGGGGCAGACCGCCCGCAGGACCCCGGTCCGCCCGGTGGCGGTGTCCAGCACGGTCCGCCCCAGCAGCGGGTGGTCCCGGTGCCCCAGCCCGGTTTCCCGCCCCGTCTCCCGCCCGGCCGCCCTCACCGCACGCTCCTCAGGCCGCCGACCTCGGCCCACCAGCGCGGCTCGCGCCTGCCCTCGCACCGCAGCAGAGCACGCGCCGGGCGGCCCGCACCCTCGGTGTAGACCTTCCCCGAGGCGTCCCGCAGGAGCAGCACCACTCCGACACGGCCCGTACCGGTGTCCAGGACCCGTATGCCGACCGCGGGCCAGGAGGGGAACGCTCCGGTGGACGCGGGGCCGCCTGTGGTCGTGGTCATCGTCGTCGTCATCGCCTCGTTCCGAACTACCGGGATCCGGCCGCCGTCTCCCGCTCCCCCGGGCGGGCCCACGGCTCCTGTCTTCGCCCAGTCAACGGCCGCGTGCCGCGGGGGGTAAGGAAATGCCGGAGCCCCACGGACCGTCCTCAACCGGAAATTTCCCCCTTCGACTTCTACTCAGTGCCTCCGAATGGCTACTCTGAGTCAGTGCAGAGGAACCAGGACCTCAGAAGTCGCATGCTCGAAGCGGGCCTCACCCAGGAGGAGTTGGCCGAGGCCGTCAACCTCCGGCTGCGCGCCGACGGGCACGAGGGCACCGTCAGCGACCGGACGGTGCGCAACTGGCTGGCCGGAAAGACGGTTTGGCCGCATGCTCGGCAGAGGCAGGCTTTGGAAGCGGTGTTCGGTCGCGCCGTCGAGGAGTTGGGCTTCACACCTCCGGCGGGCAGGCAGGACACCGCGCTCCCACCACCGCAGGAGGATCCCGTGCGACGCCGTCACTTCCTCACCGCCACCACCGGGACGACCGCCGCAGCCGTCCCCCTGGTCGCCGCCTCCCGGCCGTCCTCCGTCGGCACCTCCGACGTGATCCGGCTGCGCGAGGGCCTGGAGGCCCTGACCACTCTGGACCAGTCCCGGGGCGGGCACGACGGCCTGGAACGCACGGCACTGTCCAGTGCCGGCCAGGCGCTGAGGTTGCAGGAGCGGGCAGCATCCCAGCGCATCCGGCAACGCCTGTTCGGCGTGGCGGCCGACTACACGGCGGCTGCCGCCTGGTCCGCGATCGACGCCCGCCACCCCGAGCACGCTCAGCGGTATCTGGACCGCGCGCTGTACCTGTCACGGATGTCCAAGAACCACACCGCGGAACTGAGAGTGTGGAACTCGTACGCGATGCTGGCCCGTGAGAGCAGGAATTACACACAGGCCGTGGACGCCGCGCAGGCAGCCCAGACCACCACTGCCGCTCGCCGTGACCCGTTCCTCGCCTCGCTCGCCCATGCCCGCACCGCGACCGGCCATGCCTACCTCGGTGACCGCCAGGCCGCTCTGCGGTCCCTCGGCTATGCCGAAGAGGCCCTCTCCAAGGCCGATCCGGGGGCACCTCGGCCGAGCTGGACCGTCTTCTACGGTCCCGGGGAGCTGCACGGGCTCACCTCGATCGTCCACCACCAACTCGGTGATCCGGCCAAAGCCGAGGCCGCCGCCCACAGGGACCTGGCCGCCACCCCAGCCCGATTCCGCCGCAACCGGGCCCTGGCTACGGTCTGGCTCGCCCTGGCACAACTCCACCAGCACGATGTCGAGCAGGCATGCGCTACAGCCGAGACCGTCTTCGACCTGATGGAAGACGATCCCCTCCCCGGCAGGATGCGTTCCCTTCTCGGCGACTTCCACCGCGACCTGATCACCATCGCCCCCGACTCCGCCGCCGCGCGGGAGTGGGGCGACCGTCACCGCAACGAATGGACCCTGGCATGACGATCACCGCCGGTCTGGACCTGCGTCACTACGCCCACGAGGACCTGCCCGACATCCGGCAGACCCTTCTGGACGTACATGCCGACGCCTACGCGGACCGCCTGGACGACCCGTTCGTCCAGCGCTTCTCCTGGTTCGTGGACCACTGGGGCGGCAATCCCGGTTTCTCCTGCCTGATCGGCTACGACGACGAGGAGCCGGTGGGCTACGCGTACGGCGCTCCCTCCACCCCAGGCCGCGAGTGGTGGCGGGAGTTCCTGGACCCGGCTCCCGAGGCGTCCCGCACGTTCGCCCTCTCGGAGCTGATGGTGCGCCCGCGCTGGCGCAAGACCGGCGCCTCCCGGCTCCTGCACCACGGGCTGCTGGCGAAGCGCGAGGAGGACCTGGCCGTCCTCTCCGTGGACGTCAGGCGCCCCAAGGTGCAGGCCCTGTACGAGTCGTGGGGTTACCGGAAGGTCGGCGAGCAGCAGCCCTTCGCCGACTCGCCGCTCTTCGCGGTGATGCTCGCCGAACTGCCGCTGCCTGACTGACCGTTCCCTACTCCGCCTCTCCCTCGTCCACGACCTCTCCCCCGAGCGCCTCGGCGATGGCCTTGAACTCGTTGAGGGCGGCCTGGAGATCCTGGACGATCTCCTGCGCGATCTCCTCGGGGGCGAGGTCGCTGTCCGCGTCCTCGAGTGCGGGGTCCTTCATCCACGTGATGTCGAGGTTGACCTTGTCCCGTTTGATCAGGTCGTCGTACTCGAAGACCCGCCAGGGCCCTTCCGGCGACTCCGAGGGAACCCGGCTCTCGCGCGGCTCGCCGGGACGGTAAGCGGTGACGAACTCGTCCAGGTGGGCCCGGGTCATCGGGCGCTTCTTCAGCGTGAAGTGCCGGCCGGTGCGGAAGTCGTAGATCCAGGTGCGGGCGGTATGGGGCTTCCCGTCCGCGCGCGGGGACTTCTTCTCGAAGAACAGGACGTTCGCCTTGACGCCCGGTGCGTACCAGATGCCCGTGGGCAGGCGCAGGATCGTGTGCAGGTCGAACTCGTCGAGCAGCCGGCGGCGGATCTTCTCACCGGCCCCGCCCTCGAACAGCACGTTGTCCGGCAGGACGACGGCGGCGCGTCCACCGACGGCCGTCAGCGACATGATGTGCTGGAGGAAGTTGAGCTGCTTGTTGGTCGTGGTGGCGGTGAAGTCGTCGCGGTCGTACTCGACGTCCTCCTTCTCCACCGTGCCGTCCTGCCCGATCACGGTGATCGCGGACTTCCGCCCGAAGGGAGGGTTCGCGAGGACCAGCGTCGCGTGACGGCCGCTGGGCTTCTTCGCGAGGGCGTCGCCGACACTGACCAGGCTGCGGCCATCGCTGGTGCCGATGCCGTGCAGCAGCATGTTCATCGCCGCGAGACGGGCGGTGCCGGTGACCAGCTCGTTGCCGTGGATGTGCTTGCCCTGCTGCAACTCGGCGCGCTTGGCTGTCTCGAGGTCCCGCATGTGGTGCTTGCGCAGGTAGGTGTGCGCGGCGATCAGGAAGCCGCCGGTGCCGCAGGCCGGGTCGGCGATGGTGTCGTCCGGCGTGGGCTGCATGACGTCGACGATCGCGTCGATCAGCGCGCGGGGGGTGAAGTACTGGCCGGCGCCGGTCTTGGTGTCGGATGCGCCCTTGCTGAGCAGTCCCTCGTAGGCGTCGCCCTTGAGGTCCGTGCCCTTGACGGTCCACTGCTCCTTGCCGATCAGCTCGATGACCAGCTTCTCCAGCAGGGCGGGCTTGGTGATGCGGTTCTGCGCCTCGGCGAAGATCGTCCCGATCGTCGTGCCGGGACGGCGGCCGAGGTTGTCGAGAATGTCGCGGTAGTGCCGCTCAAGCTCGACACCGCGCTTGGTGACCAGGGACTTCCAGCTGTACTCGGGCGGGACGATCTGTGTGATCTCGTCGTCGTCCCACGCGTTCTCGGCCAACTCGTCGACCATCTTGAGGAACAGCAGGTAGGAGAGCTGTTCGACGTAGTCGATGGTGGACAGGCCGTTGTCGCGGAGAACGTTGCAGTAGTTCCACAGCTTCGCGACCAGCGCGTTGGTCTGCGCGGACGCCTGCGCCCGGACCTCGGGACTCGGCTCGGTGGCGGGGGTGTCGGCGACGGTGGTCACAGCGGGAGCTCCTGCTGGGTGGAGGTGCGGGGCGCGGAGGTCGGCTCCGGAGCCGGGGCGGTGGAGGTCTTGCGCGGCGCGGCCCTGCGCGTGCGCTTCGGCTTGGGCTGAGCCGCCCGCTCGGCGCGAATCCGTTCGAGCAGCACGGAGGCCGGCTCGTCGTCGGGGTCCTGGGGGACCAGTTGGCCGGTGAAGGCTTTGCGCAGCAGGGCCTTACGAAGGGAAGCGCTCCGGGAACTTGCCAGCGCTAGCGAATTCCTTGCCGAAACAGTGTACTTTTCCCAGCGGTCAGCGGCCTCAGCCAAAGACTCCTGACGATCCAAGGGCGGCAACGGAATTTCAACGGACTTCACCTTTGAAGTACTCAGCGTGTACAGGCCGCTCGTGGAACGCGCCACCTCCCTCAACTGCTCAATAACGAGAGGGGAGTTCCAAACCAGCTCCAAATATCTGGAGTTCAAAAGTGGCCCAGGGCGAACTCGAATCAGATGATTCTGATGGACAGCGTCTCGAATCTCTTCACGCCAGACCGCTGCACGCCCAATCTGGTCCGAACTACCGTTCCCTTCAACGACGAGAAGGTCACCGCTCTTCAGGCGATGACGCTCAAACTCGCCATCGAATAGTTCAACCCGATGGATCTCATCGAGCCACAGTTCACCGCGCCCGACATTGGCAACCCTAAGAAAAGGGTAATGATTCTGAAGCGGCGCCCTCTTGCGCTGCTTCTGAATTCCTCCACTCACTTCGGCGACCGCGTCAACTCGGACCGTTTCGCAACTTGTCACACACCCTTCAAGGTCCCCCTTTGCCACTGCCGTCATGACAGAATCCCAGAGGTTAAAGGAACGCCTGACGCTTCGCGCCACCCCGGCTACAGCCGCATCCAGGCGGGAAATATGCACTTCAAGCGCATCGGCGATCCGCTGCTGCTCCGCGAGTGGCGGCACAGGAATTGGCAAACGGCGAATTTCACCGAGCCCGAGACGTGACCTTCCCACGCCTCTGACGCGCCCTTGTGCGTAGGCCCTCACCTGAGGGGAGAGAAGGGCATACAGAACCCACTTGTTTTGGATTTTCGGGTGCATGCGAGCGCGGATAACATCCGCTTTGACAATGGCAGGTTCATCAATTTCAGGAACTATGGCTACTCGCGGCAGAACCTCACCAAGCGACGCCAGCAAGAAGTCTCCGGCCACGGCTTCATGCGCTCGCAACGTTTCAAAGTGGTCCAGGCTAATGTGCGCACGTTCATCACGAAAGAATCCGTCTCCAACGTTCTGGAGCCGGAAAACACGGGCGCCACTATCTGTGTAGTGCGCTGACTTGAGGTTGGACCCGAAGGGGCCATCGGTGATTGGGCGGGGCTCAACTGCCAGCAGGTCTTCAAGACATGCCCATACCCACCCGGCCGGAAGTTCCGTGTCGTTCAAGCCAGTTCCTGGTTCAGTTCGCCCAACAGTTCCTGCGCCCGGGTCCTGCCGCCGAAGGCGTGGGTGAAGCCGATGCGGCCGCCGTGGGCGCTGAACGGTTCGATGTCGAGCTCCTTGGACTCGATGCCCACGTCGCTCGCGATCGCGTCGCGAATCCGTTCCAGCCACCACAGCTGGTCGTCGGTGAACTCCACGCCCGTCTGCCGCTGCCGCAGCAGCCAGCCCTGGAAGCGCTCCTCGACAACAGTACGGTAGGGCCGTAACTGGTCATCGGCGCCCAGCTCGTAGCGGATCAGCGCGATGAGGTCGCCCGGTCCGGCCTCCCGGCCGGGGTAGGCGGCGGCGCGGCCGAGTTCCTCGTAGTGCTGCCACAGTATGGTCGGCGTCCACGCCCGCTTCCCGGCCTGGATCGTGCCCGCCAGCTCCTGGAGCGCCGCCCGCTTCTCGGCCACCGAGCGGGGTCCGCTGCCGGAGCCGAGGGCGATCTGGACGGCGGCGTTGCGGTCCCTCTCCGCCCTGGTGACGACCCGTTCCCACTCGGCCAGTTCCTGGCGGGCGCGTTCGGCGCGGTCCACCTCGACGGTGCCGGTGACGGTGACGGCGGTGGTCTCGTCATAGGTGAGGTCCTGCCGGTGGCGGATCTCGACGATCAGCTTCCGCAGCTCGGGGTTGCCGGTGAGCGGGGCGATCGCGTCGGTGACGAGCTTCCGCGCGGCCCGCTCGCCGCCCTCCCTCAGGGCCGCGTCCTGCCGGTCGACGTCGACGGCGTCGGTCAGGGAGCGGGTCAGCGCGGTGAGGGTGGTGCCCTTGCCGACCTCCGCGACGCGCGCGCGTTCGCCGTCGGTGAGCTGCCGGTCGACACGGGCCAGGCGCCGGGCCAGGGTCTCGGCCTCGTCGGTGCTCAGGGAGAGCGCGGCGGTCTTGTCGAGGAGCTTGCCCAGCGAGACCTGCCGGTCGCCGGCCGGCATCAGCGGGCGGGCGTCCACGAGCGGGGAGTCGGTGACCCCGACCGCGTCGACCAGGACGAAACGGTCCTTGACCAGGTCGGCGGCCGCCTCCGGGGTGACGGCACGCAGCTCGTCGGGGTCGATGGAACGGGCGCCTCGGCCCTTCATCTGCTCGAACAGCACCGGGCTCCGCACCGACCGCAGGAAGATCACGCACTCCAGGGCCTTCACGTCGGTACCGGTGGCGATCATGTCCACGGTAACGGCGACGCGCAGGCGCGGGGAGTTGCGGAGGTCGTTGATGAGGTCGTCGGGGTTGTCGCCGTTCTGCCGCGACCTGTAGGTGATCTTCTTGGCGAAGTCGTCCCCCCGCCCGAAGACCTCCTTGACCTGCTTCAGCACCTCCTCGGCGTGGTCCTCCCCCACCGCGAAGACCAGCGTCTTGGGGACCTCGGCGCGGCCGGGGAACCAGCGCGGCCAGGTGTTCCGGTAGAGGGTGAGGACCTGGCGGATCTCGTCCTCCGTGATCACCGAGCGGCCCAGTTCCCGGGTGGTGTACTCGAAGTCGTTCTCGAGTTCCTCGTAGCGCTGTGCGCGGGTCCTGCGGTCGCGGACGCGGACGGTGGTGCCGGCCTCGATCGTGGCGCCGCCCTCCTCGCGCAGGTCGGTGCTGACACGGACGATGTCGAAGTCGACGTTCACACCGTCGGCGACGGCCTGCTCGAAGGTGTACTCGGAGACGAGGTTGTTGTCGAAGAACCCCTTGGTCTGCGGCGTCGGTGTCGCGGTCAGGCCCACCAGGTGGGCGTCGAAGTACTCCAGGACCGCGCGCCACAGGCCGTAGATGGAGCGGTGGCACTCGTCCACGACGATCACGTCGAAGGACTCGATCGGCACGCTGGGCTGGTACTCCACCGCCACGGGGGCGCTCAGAGAGTACGCGTCGTCGGGGGCTTCCGCCTCCGCCCCGGCTTTCCCGGCCTTCCCGGCTTTCCCGGCCTTCCCGCTCCGCTCGCCCTCGACGGCCTCCCTCTCGTCCTCGGCCGCGTCGTCGTCGGTCAGCGGCTCGCCCTTGAGCAGGGAGTACATCTTCTGGATGGTGCACACCACCACCGCCGAGGTCTGCTGGATCCCGGCGGCGCCGAGGCGGTCGACGTTGTAGACGTCGGTGAAGGCGCGGTTCTCGTCCGGCGTCCGGTAGCGGCGGAACTCGCCCAGCGCCTGCCGTCCCAGGTTGTTGCGGTCCACCAGGAACAGCACCCGCCTGGCCCCGGCGTGTCTGAGCAGGCGGTGGGTGGCGGTGACGGCGGTGTAGGTCTTGCCCGCGCCGGTGGCCATCTGGATCAGCGCCCGCGGGCGGTCCTGTGCGAGCGACGCCTCCAGGTTCCGGATCGCGTCGAACTGCGCCCGGCGCAGCCCGTGGGGCTCCAGGACCGGCATCCGCTCCTTCAGCGCGGCCCGGAAGGTGGCGCCCCCGTCACCGGCCTCGTCCGCGCGGCGCATCCACTTCGCGATCGTCTCGGGGCGGTGGAAGGCGAACACCTCCCGCGAACGCGCCTCCGGGTCGAGCCGGTTGACGAAGTACGTCTCCGTGCCGGTGGTGGCGTAGCGGAAGGCGAAGGGCTCGTCGCGGCGCCACACGCTCAGCGCGTAGTCCCGGTGGACGCCCCGGGCGTACCGCTCGTTCTGCGACAGCGCGCCGCTGAGGTGGGAGCCCTCGCGCTTGGCCTCGATGACGCCGACGATGCGCTGGTCGACGTAGAGGACGTAGTCGGCGCGGCCGGTTGCCAGGGTGAACTCCCGCACGGCCACTCCGCGGCCGGCCAGGGGGTTGAGGTCGGCGCGGTCCTGGACGAGCCAGCCGGCCGCCTTCAGGAGCGCGTCGACGCGCACCCGGGCCTGGACCTCGTTGAGCGGGGCCGGGCGCTTGGCCCGCTCGACGATCGCCTCCCGGGCCGAGGCGGCGATCCGGCGGGGCTGCCTGCGCTCCCGCTCGTACTCGGCCTGCTGCGCCTTGCGCAGTTCCTCGATCTGCGCCTGGAGCTGCTCCAGGCGCGAGGCCAGCGCGTTCCGGGACTGCCGGGCGCTGGCCATGAGCGCCTCGGCTTCCGCGCGGGCCCGCCGCTCGGCCTCCAGTCGGTTCTCGGTCTCGCTCAGCCGGATCCGGGACTGGGCGAGCGTGTCCCGGTGCCGGTCCAGCGTCCCGCGCAGTTCGGCCGCCTCGGCCGGGTCCTCCACCTTCTCCGGCATCGCCGGCGGCACGAAGGCCCGTACCGTGCGCGAGCCCGTGAGCGCCCGGTCGAAGAAGACGCCCAGCTCCCAGCAGAGCCGGACCGAGGACAGCGCGGCCGAGGTGTCGAAGAGGTGATCGTGCACGGCCTGGTTCCCGCTCAGCCGCAGTTCGTCGAAGGCTCCGCGCACCGGGGGCGTCAGGGCGCCCAGGTTGGCCAGTGCCCGCAGGCGGTCGACCTGCCGCGTGCCCTCCACCCTGATGCCGGTCCGCCGTACCAGTTCCTCGGCCAGCACCTCGCCGAACTGCCGGGCGCTGACCGACGCGGCGTTCGGGTTGGTGAAAACGTTCAGTTCGGCCTGGGAGCCGTAGAGCGCCAGCAGCGGCTGGTGCGTGTACAGCATCCCGAAGTTGGGCGATGCCTTCGCCAACTCGTGCAGCCGTCGAAGCTGGTCGTCCATTCCGCCCCGTCCCCCCGGACCCGAGTGGTGCACGTCAGATGTGACAGGCGCTCAGCCTAACCACCGGCGCCCGCCCCGGCACAGCCACCGCCTCGTACGGGCGGAGGGCGGTCCCGCCCAGGTCCTCCTCCGCTCCGGCGGCCGGTACCTGTTCGCGGACGGCGGCCTGCCCTCCTGGGACCGGACGTGCTGAGGTTCCTCGGCCGCGTCGGACAGTCATGCACGGGCGGCCGGGGCTCCCCGGCCGCTGGGGCGCGGGAGGCGGGGGCTGCGGCGGGCCGGACCGGGTGGCGGCAGACGAGCCGTGCTGTACGCCGGGTTCTGTCTCCGGTGGGCCTCGCGGCCCGCCGGGAGGCGGCCATCCATCTGGGACCGGTGTCGCCACCGGCCTCGTGCGGTCTACCCGCGGACTCGGGCGGGCCGCCCTCGGACATCCGCGCAGGGCCGCCGCCCCAGTGGGGCGACGTCCCCTCTTGACCTTGCTCCGGGTGGGGTTTACCGAGCCGCCCAGGTCACCCTGGGCGCTGGTGGTCTCTTACACCACCGTTTCACCCTTACCGGGGGCGGTGAGGCCCCCGGCGGTCTGTTTTCTGTGGCACTTTCCCGCGGGTCACCCCGGGTGGGCGTTACCCACCACCCTGCCCTGTGGAGCCCGGACGTTCCTCGACGCTCACCCCGTAAGGGTCCGCGCCGCGACCGCCCGCACGACTCGTCTGCCGTGCCGCCCATGCTATCCCGCCGCCGCGGGCGGCGCGGACCCGCGGGCGGCGGTGGCCGCGCGGCGGGAGCGGGCCGGGGCCGGCCGGGAATGGGGACGTACGCTGCTGAGCGCGCTGGTTTCCCGCGACGCGCGCACCACCTGTGAGGAGAACCGCCGTGCTCGTACTGCTGCCGCCGTCCGAGGGGAAGGCCGCCGGGGCGTGCGGTCCCGCGCTCGATCTGGAGGCGCTGTCGCTGCCGGGGCTGACGGGCGCGCGGGAGACGGTGCTGACGGAGCTGGTGGAGCTGTGCTCGGCCGACGAGGACAAGGCGCGCGAGGTGCTGGGGCTGAGCGAGGGCCTGCGCGGCGAGGTGGCGAGGAACGCGGGGCTGCGGACGGCCCCGACGCGCCCCGCCGGCGAGGTCTACACCGGCGTGCTCTACGACGCGCTGGACCTGGCCACGCTGGACGCGGCGGCGCGGGAGCGGGCCGGGCGGTGGCTGCTGGTGTTCTCGGGGCTGTGGGGCGCGGTGCGGATCGGTGACCCGGTCGCGCCCTACCGCTGCCCGGGCGGGGTGCGGCTGCCGGCGCTGGGGCCGCTGGGCCGGTACTGGCGGGAGCCGCTGGAGTCGGTGCTGCCGAAGGCGGCGGGGGAGGGGCCGGTGCTGGACCTGCGGTCGGCGGCGTACGGGTCGATGTGGAAGCCGAAGGGCGCTCTCGCCGAACGGACGGCGACGGTGCGGGTGCTTCAGTCCAGGATCGTCGGCGGTGTGGAGAAGCGGTCGGTGGTCAGCCACTTCAACAAGGCCACCAAGGGGCGGATGGTGCGCGCGCTGCTGCGCGAGGGCGTCGAGCCGGGCGGCCCGGCGGAGCTGGCCGCGGCGCTGCGCGGCCTGGGGTACGCGGTGGAGGCGGAGCCTCCGGCGAAGGGCGGGACGCCGTGGCGGCTGGACGTGGTGGTCACCGAACTCTGATTCATTGCACGGTGCGCAACGGGCGTTGCGGCGCGTGAGCGGGGTGGGCAGGATGGCCGCCATGACAGACGTGCCCGCACCGCCCACGCCGCCCGCGCCCCTGTCCTCCGTGCTCGCCCTGAGCCCCGTACTGCCGGTGGTCGTCCTCGACGGCGGGGCCGCCCCGGCCGAGGCCGTGCCCCTGGCGCGGGCACTGGTGGCCGGGGGGCTGCGCGGGGTGGAGATCACGCTGCGGACGGCGGACGCGCTGGAGGCGGTGCGCCGGGTCGCGGCGGAGGTGCCGCGGGCCGTGGTCGGCGCGGGCACGGTGCTCACCCCGGAGCAGGCGGTGGGAGCCCGGGAGGCCGGCGCCCGCTTCCTGGTCAGCCCCGGCTGGACGGACCGGCTGCTGGCGGCGGCGCGGGAGACGGGTGTGCCGCTGCTGCCGGGGGTCTCGACCGCCTCGGAGGTCATGGCGCTGCTGGAGCGCGGGGTGACGGAGATGAAGTTCTTCCCGGCCCGGGCGGCGGGCGGACCGGTGTATCTGCGGGCGCTGGCCTCGCCGCTGTCCCGGGCCCGGTTCTGCCCGACCGGCGGCGTCGGTCCGGATTCGGCGGCGGACTATCTGGCACTGCCCAACGTGCCGTGTGTGGGCGGCAGTTGGATGCTGCCGCCGGAGGCGGTGCGGGCGCGGGACTGGGGCCGGATCGAGCGTCTGGCCCGCGAGGCGGCCCGGCTGGGCGCGGGCGCGGGTACGGGCGTCCCCGCGAGCGCCGGCGGTACGGGCGGCGGGGGCGTCAGCGCAGGTGACCGGTGTCGTTGAGCAGCCGCAGCGAGGCGTTGCCGTCCGCGTAGTACGCCACCGCCGACAGCGAGGCCGCCGACAGCTCCATGCGGAACAGCGCCTCGGGCGGTGCGCCCAGGGCCGCGCACGCCAGCACCTTGACCGGTGTGACATGGGTGACCAGCAGCACCGTGCGGCCGGCGTGGCGGGTCAGGATCCGGTCGCGGGCGGCCTCGACGCGGCGGATGACGGAGGCGAAGGACTCGCCGCCGGTGGGCGCGGCCTCGGGCGAGGCCAGCCAGGCGTCCAGGTCGTCGGGGTACCGTTCGCGCACCTCGGCGAAGGTCAGCCCCTCCCAGGCGCCGAAGTCGGCCTCGCGCAGGTCGTGCTCGACCTCGACCCCCAGCCCCAGCCGGTCGGCTACCGCCCGCGCGGTCCGGCGGCAGCGCACCAGCGGCGAGCTGATCACCTGCTGGACGGTGCCGCGCGCCGCGAGGGCCGAGGCGGCCGCCTCGGCCTGGCGCAGCCCGGTGGCCGACAGCTCCGGGTCGGTGCCGCCGCTGCCGGAGAACCGTTTGAGGGGGGTGAGCGGGGTCTCGCCGTGGCGCAGCAGGACGAGGGTGGTGGGGGTGCCCATGTCCGCGCCCCAGCCCACCTGCGGGGTGCGCGGCTCCCCGCGCTCCGCGGGCTCGGTGGCGACCGCGGGTTCCGCCTCCTCCACCGGCGGCTCGTCGGCCGCGGTCAGGGCCGTAGGGTCGTCCGTCCCGGCGCCGCGCCCGGCGGCGGCGGTCGTGCGGTGGGTCTCGCGTACGGCCTGGCGTACGGCGGCCCGCGCCGCCGCCCGCGCCCCGGCCGAACTCTCGGGTGTGGCCGCCGGGACCCCGGCGGCCACGGGGAGGCCGGGGAGGGTGTCGGCGGGGGCACCGGCGTCGAGTTCGGCGGTGGAGTCGGCCGGACGCCACTCCTGGCCACGGCGGCCGGCGTCCATGGCCTCGTTCGCCAGCCGGTCGGCGTGCCTGTTCTCCTCGCGCGGGATCCACTGGTAGGTGACCGACTCCGGCGGGAGGACGGAGGCGGCCTCCAGCGCCAGCGGGCGCATGGCGGGATGCTTGATCTTCCAGCGGCCCGACATCTGCTCGACGACCAGCCTGGAGTCCATCCGCACCCGCACCAGGGCCCGCGGGTCGAGCGCGTGGGCCGCGCGCAGCCCGGCGATCAGGCCCCGGTACTCGGCGACGTTGTTGGTGGCGGTGCCGATGTACCCGGCCGTCTCCGACAGCGTCCGCCCGCTCGCGGCGTCGCGGACGACCGCGCCGTAGCCGGCCGGGCCCGGGTTGCCGCGGGACCCGCCGTCGGCCTCGACGACGAAGGTCCCGCGGGAGTCCGGGGAGCCGGGAGAGTCCGGGGAGTCCGGGGCCTGCTGCGGACCGGGCATCACAGTCCCGACTCGGGGGTGCGCACCAGGATCCGGCGGCAGTTCTCGCAGCGCACCACCGCGTCGGCCGGGGCCTGGCGGATGTCGTTCAGCTCGGTGATGTTCAGCTCCAGGCGGCAGCCCTCGCAGCGCCGCTGGTAGAGGCGGGCCGCGCCGACGCCGCCCTGCTGCTCGCGCAGCCTGTCGTAGAGCTTGAGCAGATCGGCCGGGACGGAGGCGGCCACGACCTGGCGCTCCTTGGTGACGGCGGCGGTCTCGGCGTCGATCTCCGTCAGCGCCGCGTCGCGCCGTGCCGCCGCGTCGTCGATGCGGGCCTGGACGGAGCCGGCCCGCTGCGCCAGCTCGGCCGCGCGTTCCTGGGCGGACTCGCGGCGCTCCATGATCTCCAGTACGACGTCCTCCAGGTCGCTCTGGCGCCGGGAGAGGGAGGCGATCTCGCGCTGGAGGTTCTCCAGGTCCTTGGGCGAGGTGACCGCGCCGGAGTCCAGACGCTGCTGGTCGCGGGCGGCGCGCTTGCGCACCTGGTCGACGTCCTGCTCGGCCTTGGTCTGCTCGCGGGCGGTGTCGCTCTCCTCGGTCCGGGCGGCGACCAGCAGGTCGCGCACCTGGGAGAGGTCGGCGGTCAGTCCCTCGATCTCGGCGTGCTCCGGCAGGTTCTTCCGCCGGTGGGCGAGCTGGGTGAGCCGGACGTCGAGGGCCTGGGCGTCGAGGAGGCGGATCTGGTCGGCGGGCTCGGCGTTCAGTTGGGGGCTCCTGTGATGGTGGTGGGGGCGGCGCCCTGGGCGGGGGCGGACGCCGTGTGGACGGTCCAGGGATCGGTGACCGTGCGGGAGACGTGGACGCGCAGCCCCCAGCCGTGCCGCTCGGACACCGCTTCGAGCTGGGCGGCGGCCTGCTCGCACCAGGGCCACTCGGTGGCCCAGTGCGCGGCGTCCACCAGCGCCGGCCCCGCGTGGGGGCCGCCGTGCCGTACGGCCTCGGAGGCCGGGTGGTGGCGCAGGTCGGCGGTGACGTAGGCGTCGACGCCGGCGGCCCGCACCTGGTCGAAGAGGCTGTCGCCGGAGCCGCCGCAGACCGCGACGGTGCCGACCGGACGGTCCGGGTCCCCGGCGGCCCGCACCCCCTGCGCGGTGGCGGGCAGCCGTGCGGCCACCCGTTCGGCGAAGCGGGCCAGCGGCTCGGGGGCGTCCAGTTCGCAGATCCGGCCCAGGCCGCGCCGTCCGGCCGGGTCGGTGGGGTCGGGCACCAGCGGGCCGGTGATCCGCAGGCCGAGGGCCCCGGCGAGGGCGTCGGAGACGCCGGGGTCGGCGCGGTCGGCGTTGGTGTGCGCCACGTGGAGAGCGGTGCCGGCCCGGATCAGGTCGTGCACGACCCGGCCCTTGAAGGCGCCGGCGAAGACCGTGGTGGTGCCGCGCAGATAGAGGGGGTGGTGGGTCAGCAGCAGGTCGGCGCCGAGCTCCACCGCCTCGGCGGCGGTCTCCCGCACCGGGTCGACGGCGACCAGCACCCGGCCGACCTCGGCGTCGGGGTCCCCGCAGACCGTTCCGACCGCGTCCCACTGCTCGGCCCGCTCGGGGGGCCACAGTTCGTCGAGTGCGGCGATGACATCGGAGAGTGCAGGCACGGGTGAGAGGTTACCTGCCGTGCGCCCCGGTGTGCGGGGCCGGGCGGAGCACACCGGGCGCCTCCCTTCCGGCGTAACGGCCCGCCGTCCCCCGTACGTGTGAAGGCGTCCCGCTCGGGCCGTCCGACGGGGAGCGCGAAAACTACCGTCCTCACCGGAGGTGATGGGCTGATGACCATCAGTACCGTCGAGGCCGCCCGGAGCGATGGCGCGAAAGCGGCGCACCCCGGCCTCACGATCGCCGCGGACGGCTCCTACGCGGCCCGGCTCGCGCCGGCCGGGGACGGGCGCGGCCTGATCCCGGAGCGCTGGACGCTGGACGGCCCGGAGCCGTACGCGGTCCCACTGCCGGGGCCGCGCCCGGAGGGACCGAGCGCCCAGGTGCTCCCGCTGCCCGACGGGCGGGTGCTGATCTGCCGTGCGGCCGGCGGCCGGTACGACCTCGCGCTGCTCTATCCCACCGGCCCGGGCACCGGCGAGCTACCGCTGGGCTCGGTGGGCTGCGGGCGGCTGCGGCTGCTGCCGCCCGCCCCGCACGGCTCGCACGGCCTGCCGGTCCACGCGCTCGCCCCCGG
>NZ_JAJFAU010000103.1:12331-17815 GCF_022614595.1 Streptomyces sp. CNQ085 | reverse complement strand
CATCGCCCGGCCCCGGGCCGGGCCCGGGCCGGGCGATGGCCCCGGCGGGAGGGCCGCGTCGTATCCGGCGAACAATTCATCCAGTCCCGGCGGGGGTTCGCGCCAACCCCGCGCGGTGGGCTCCTCCTGGCGCCGCCCGATCCGCAGCGACCGCAGCCGGGGGACGTCCGCGGGCCGCAGCAGGTCGGCGGTGGACAGGCCCAGCCGTACGCCCGTCCAGTCCTCGCCGGTGCGCTGGGCCACGCAGGCCCGCAGCACGATCGTCCCGCCGAAGGCGGAGTCCGCGCCGTCCAGCCTCAACTGGTACACCGGCGACCAGGTGGCCCCGGGTACGTGGTACTCGACCTCCAACTCCGCCTCGCAGGAAGCCTGCACGTCCTCGCCGTGCGGCGCGCCGCCACCGACCCGCTCCAGCGTCAGGACGGCGGCGGCCGACTCGCCCGCCCGCCCGGCGGGCAGCGAGCTGGAGGCCGCCTCCAGACGGTGGGTCAGCACACCGACGTCGTGCTCCGCGCCGCTCAGTTCGGCCTCCACCGTCCGCAGCCGCTCGTGGAGCAGCGCCAGCCGGCCGTCCACGAAGTCCGCCAGCGCCAGCAGCGACTCCACGGGAGCCCGGCGGGGCCGATCCCCGCGGCGCGGCCGCGGCGGCACCGCCCGCAGCTCCGAAACCTCCCCGATCTCCGCGGCGAGCCGGTCGCGCCGCTCGCGCAGCCGGTCCAGCCGGTCTTCGGCCTCCTCCAACTCCAGTCTCAGCGCGGGAGTCCCGCGGCCTTCCCGAGGCGCGGCGGTCCGTACCGGCCGTATATCGGTCACCCGCAGCCCGGGCGGTCCGGAGACGACCCGGCCGCGCAGCGAGTGGTCGTACAGCGCGATCGGCAGCCCCTCCACCCGGACGCGTACGCCCGCGTCCGAAACCGCCGGGCCTCCCGGCGGCAGGGGGCAGTGGGCGCGCCGGACGCACACGGCCCCGACGGCGTGCACCACCACGGACTCCAGCACCGACTCCAGCACGGGCTCCGGCGCCGGTTCCGCACCGGGTCCCGTCCGCGCACCGCCGCCCGCGGCCGCACCGTCCGTCATACCGCCCCCTCGTGCCCCTCGCCCGACCAGTGACCGCACCATAACCGCCAGGCGGGAACGGGGGCAGAGGCGTTGCGGAGGATCCGGGTGTCCTCCCGCCCCGCCTTCCGTCCTCGGACTCCGCGCCGGGCGGCGGCCACTCACCCGCGGAGCGGACGAGAGCCAGGCTCAACCGCGTGTGCGCAGGTACGCCTCCAGTTCGGCAGCCCCGGCCAGCATCGCCCGCCCGCGGGCCGACAGCCGGCCGTGCCAGTCGCGCAGCGCGGTCTCCAGCGGTTCCAGTCCGCCGGCCGTCCGCACCTGGTCGATCAGCGGGGCGATCTGCTCCAGCAGGTAGCCGCCCCGCCTGAGCTGGTGGACCAGCCGGGCGTCCCGTACGTCGGCCTCGCCGTAGACGCGGTACCCGGTACGCGGGTCGCGGTGCGGGCGGACCAGTCCGGCACGCTCCCACTTGCGCAGCGTCGCTGGCCGGAGGCCGAGCCCCCCGGCCAGCGGCCCGATGAACGTGCCGCCGGACCCGGACCCGGACCCGGCGTCGGGCTCCAGGTCGCGCAGGGCGTTCTCCACGGCCCGGAGGGTCCGGCGGTCCTCCAGGAGCTGGGTGTGGCTCTCGTCGAGGAGGCGGAACGCCTCCTCGTCCGCGCCTTCGTTCACTGCCCGCATGATCGCCGCCGCCGTCCGGTGGCCGTGGCCGGGTGCCAGGGCGAGGAAGGCGCGCAGGGCCCGCGAGTGCAGCGGGGTGTAGACGCGGTAGCCGTGGGGGGTGCGGTCGGCGGCCGGAAGGATGCCGGCCGCCTCGTAGTTCCTGACCGCCTGTGCGGACAGACCGTGCCCGCGCGCCAGATCGACCGGCCTGAGCCGTTCCTCGTTTTGAAGGTTTTTCCCCATGGAGCCGACCGTACCGCAGACAGGTCTACACCGAAGGTTCAACGATAGCGTTGAAGGTATGGCTACCGACACCAAGGACATCGCCCACGCCGTCGACGCCGCGGCCGTCATGGGGCTGCTCCCGGACCGGCCCCGGCTGCTCGCCCTGGGCGAGCCCACCCACGGCGAGGACGCGCTGCTCGGCTTGCGCAACGAGCTGTTCCGGCAGTTCGTCGAGGAGGAGGGCTACCGGACGATCGCGATCGAGAGCGACTGTGTGGCGGGCCTGGTCGTGGACGACTACGTCACCTCCGGCACGGGCACCCTCGCCCAGGTCATGGAGAGCGGGTTCGGTCACGGCTGGGGCGCCCTCGAAGCCAATCGCGAACTCGTGCGCTGGATGCGCGCCCACAACGTCCGCGCCGACGCCGAGGGCCGGCCCGTCTCCGAGCGGCTCCGCTTCGCCGGCTTCGACGGCCCGCTGGAGATCACCCACGCCGCGAGCCCCCGGCAGGCCCTCACCGCGCTCCACCGCCACCTCGCGGCCCATGTGGAGGCGGATCTGCTCCCCTGCGACGCGGAGACGCTCGACCGCCTGCTCGGCGACGACGGCCGGTGGACCGACCCCGCCGCGATGACGGACCCGTCCCGGTCGGCGGGGCAGTCGGCCGAGTCGAGCAGGCTGCGGCTGCTCGCCGACGACCTGGTGGCGCTGCTGGAGGAACAGACCCCCCACCTGATCGCGGCGACCTCACGGGAGGAGTGGGACCGGGCGCGCCTGTACGGGCGCGCCGCGACCGGTCTGCTGCGCTACCACCACCGGATGGCCGACGCCTCACCGGCCCGCATGGCCCGGCTGTGCGCGCTGCGGGACTCGATGATGGCCGGAAACCTCCTCGCCCTCGCCGACCGGGGCCCGGTGCTCGTCCACGGCCACAACTCCCACCTCCAGCGGGGGAGGAGCACGGTGCGGATGTGGGAGGGGCCGGTGGAGTGGTGGAGCGCCGGCGCGCTGGTGAGCGCCCGGCTCGGCCGGGAGTACGCCTTCGTGGCCACGGCCCTGGGCACGATCCGCCACCGTGGTGTGGACACCCCGCCACCGGACACCCTCGAAGGGCGGCTGTACGCGCTCCCCGGGGACCGCTGCCTCCTCGGTGCCCGGCGGCTGGCCGTGGCCCTCGGCGCCAGGCCGCCCGCGCCCCGAGTGTCGCCCTGGTTCGGCTACGCACCCCTCGACCCGGCAGGCCTGGCCGACAGCGACGGCATCGTCTTCGTCAGGGACGTCGTGCGGGGCTGACCCGCGCGAAGCCGCGTCCGCGGCATGCCCGCGGCCCTTTCCAGATGCCCGAACCGCTTCCAGGGTCGGGTTCGGCAAACTTTTTCTGCCATCGTCGGCCACCGAAGGAGCCCGAACCCCCCGGTCACCCAACGCCTCCGAGCCGCCGTCGTCGACGTGGACGCCGGACGGATCGACGTTTTCCGCGCGGGCGGGCGGCGGGCTGCACCGACCTGGCCCCGATGCTGGAGCGGGAGAGATCCGACGCGCTGCGCGCCGGCGCGTCCGTCAGGTGCGCGCCTCCAGATCGCGCCGGGTGTCGTCGCCGTACACGCCCTCCTCGTCGCCCCGGACGCCGTACCACTGCTGGTAGCGGGCGACGGCCTCGGCGACCTCGGCGTCGTAGCGGCCGTCGACGTCGCCGCCGGGATAGATGCCCTGGACCTGCCGCAGCCGCCGCTGGAGCTCTGCCACCTCCGGGCCGCTGTCGCCCTCCCACAGCATGCCGGGCGCGGGGTGCCGCGACTGCTGGGAGGCGGGGTTGGGCGGAGGTGCGGCGGACGCCGGCGGTGTGCGGACCGGCTGTTCGGACGCGGAGGGCGTACCGGCCGGGGCGGGTGCGGAAGGGGAGGAGGACTCCGGGGCCGCCCTCTCCGGAGAGGACGGCGGGCCGCCGGACAGCGGTGAGCGGTGAGCGGCCGGTGTCAGGACACCGGAGGCCACCAGCAGGGTCGCCAGAGCGGACCCGATCGCGCCGGTCGTCAGGATCAGGGCGGTGGTGCGCGGGCCTCGGTATCCGGTCAGGAAACCCGTGCGGGGCTCGGGGGGTACGACGGGACCGGTCGGCGCGGCCGGGCCGGCCCGGTGGGAGCCGTCGGCCTCCGCATCCCGCGCACCGGCCGTGCTCCCGGTGGTGCCGCCGGCCGTATCGCCGTCACCGGACCGCCGCGGTGCGCCCGGCCCGCGGAGGTTCCACGGGCCCGGGGACCGCGGCTCCCCGGCATCCGGACGACGAAACCGCGGCCTCGGATCGGGACGTAACGCCATCTCCCCCTCCTGTTCCCCCTCCGCGCCCGCACGCGGGGCAGGGCGCGGAGGAGAGCGCCGTGCGCCTATGCGAACGCTCCGCCGCCACACCCCGCCGCAGCACCCCACGCCGCAGAGTACGCGACCGCTCACGGATGGTCCCAGGGGAGGACTTTACTCGCTCGCAGCCGCACCGGAGCCGGCCGTGTGCGGACAGTGCGCGGTTCCTTCGGGTTCTTCACGCCCGTCGCGTGCCGGGCCGCTCCCGGATGTGCCGTGAGCCCGGGGGTCCCTGGGCCCGGGAGTGTTCAGGGAGCGCCGGCGGCGTCGAGGTACATCCACGCGCCGGCGCGGCGCACGAAGCGGCTGTGCTCCTCCACGACCCCCTTGTGCCCCCGCTCGGTGAAGTGGGCACGGAAGAAGACGGTCCCCTCGGTGTGGAAAGGGCTGCCGCCGGTGGCGCCGAGAATCTCCAGACGCCGCCACCGGGTGTCCGGGTCCGGCTCCAGCCGCTCCGGCGCGGTGTCCGGGTGCCAGGTGCGCAGCAGATATGCCCGGTCCCGCACGGCGAAGGCGCTGTAGCGGGAACGCATCAGCGCCTCCGCGGTGGGGGCTGCCGCCTGTCCCCGGTGGAACCGGCCGCAGCAGTCGGCGTAGGGGGCGGGCAGGCCGCACGGGCAGGGCGCGTCGGGGGAGAGGACGGGGGAGGCTGACGGAGCCTTCCGGCGCGGACGGGATCGGCGTCGTGACATGCCTCAATGGTGACCGCCGCGCGGACCGCGCCGCGCTCCGGGACGCCGGGAGCGGGACGGCGCAGCGGTGCGGCCCGCTGTAAGGCCCCGCGCTCTAATCGCCCATCTGCTGTCCGGCATCCCGTATCGCCAGGTCGAGCCGCCCGGGCTGAGCCTGCCGCCCCGGCCGCCGTCCACCGGCTACCGGCGGCCGCCGAGGGAGACCCGGACCCGCGTGCCCGACCACGCCGGGACCCTGGAGGGAGCCGGAAGGGAGGGGAGCGGCGGGTAGCCGTGCCCACGCCGTGTGCCCGGCGTACGGGGGTCACGCAGGGCACACGGAGCCTGCTGGAGGCCACCCGCTTCCCCGCGGGCTCCGGTCGCGCGGTGCGCGGTCTTGCTCCGCTTCTCCGCGCCCGGTGGCCGCCTCCGAAGGCCACTACCAGGACACCACGGGCGGGACCGGGGCGGCAGGGCCGACGGTCCCGGGGGGGGGGGGGGGGG
>NZ_JAJFAU010000103.1:10509-12321 GCF_022614595.1 Streptomyces sp. CNQ085 | reverse complement strand
CCCGCGCCGAGAGGGCCGGCCGGTCCCCTCGGCGCGGGCGGGAAGGCCCTTACCCTCGACTACCCTCGAAAGCATGGGCGGGGCCGCGGTCACCCTGTTCCTCTGCGGTGACGTGATGCTCGGCCGGGGCGTAGACCAGATCCTTCCGCACCCCGGCGATCCGGCGCTGCGCGAGGCGTACGTCCGCGACGCCCGCACTTACGTCGAGCTGGCGGAGGCGGCCGGCGGCCCGGTGCCCCGGCCGGCCGGTTTCGAGTGGCCCTGGGGCGAGGCGCTCGCGGCGGTCGACGAGGCCGCTGCGGACGTCCGTATCGTCAACCTGGAGACCGCCGTCACGTACAGCGACGCGTTCGCGCCGGGCAAGGGCATCCACTACCGGGTGAGCCCCGCCAACCTCCCCTGTCTGTCGGCCGCCCGGCCCGACGTCTGCGCCCTGGCCAACAACCACGTCCTGGACTTCGGCCGCCCCGGCCTGGAGGAGACCATCGACGCCCTGGCCGGCGCGGGGATCGCCACGGTGGGGGCGGGGCGGGACCTCGCCGCCGCCCGGCGGCCCGCGACCGTGCCCCTGGAAGGCGGCCGGCGGGTGGTGGCCCTGGCCTTCGGCATGCCCTCCAGCGGCATACCGCCCTCCTGGTCCGCCGGCCCCGGCAGGCCCGGTGTGGACATCGTGAACGAGCCTTCGCCGGCCGCGGCCGCCGTCGTGGCCGAGCGGATCCGCCGGGCCGGGCGGCCGGGGGACATCGTGGTCGTCTCGGTCCACTGGGGGCCGAACTGGGGATACGAGGTCTCCGCCGAGGAGACCGGCTTCGCGCACGCCCTGATCGACGGCGGCGCGGACATCGTCCACGGCCACTCCTCGCACCACCCCCGCGCCCTGGAGGTGTACCGGGGAAGGCTCGTGCTGTACGGCTGCGGCGATCTGGTGAACGATTACGAGGGCATTACCGGATACGAGCGGTACCGGGACGACCTGCGGCTGCTCCACCTCGTCCGGCTGGAGCCGGACGGCCGGACGGCCGGTGTGCGGATGGTGCCGCTCCAGGCACGGCGGATACGGCTGCGCCGCGCCTCGCCGGAGGACGCGGAGTGGCTGCGTGTGGTCCTGGACCGCGCCGGACGCGGCCTCGGCTCACGTGTCGACCGCGGGCCGGACGGGACGCTCGCCCTGCGGTGGTGACCGTCCGCGGCCGCGGGAGCCCGCGGCAATGTGGGCGGCGGCCATCCGCGGGCCGGCGGCCCTGTGGCTCAGGCATGTTCGGGTGATCCGCGTCACGCCCTACGGTACCGACATCCATTGTCAGGTCCCTTTCAGGTGTAAGGACCCCCTCATGAGAGCCGTGAACCTCCTGCGCCGCGCGGGCGTGCTGCTGGGCACGCTCGCGCTGGCGCTCACCGGGCTGTCCGCCCCGGCGGCGGCCGCCGACCTCGAACGCGTCACCGGCTTCGGTTCCAACCCGGGCGCGCTGACCATGTACCGCTACGTCCCCGACGACCTGCCCGCCGGCGCCCCGGTCGTCCTCGTCCTGCACGGCTGCACCCAGGACGCGCCCGGCTTCGTGACGGCCTACGGCTGGCGCGCGTACGCCGACAGCCGGGGCTTCGCGCTCGTCGCCGCCCAGCAGGAGACGGGCAACAACAGCTCCCGCTGCTTCAACTGGTTCCGGAGCGGCGACACCTCGCGCGGCCGGGGCGAGATGCTGTCGCTGCGCCAGATGGCCGCCCACGCCGTGAGCGCGGTGGGGGCCGACCCTTCCCGGGTGTACGTCGCCGGGTTCTCCGGCGGCGGCGCGATGGGGGGGGGGGGGGGGG
>NZ_JAJFAU010000103.1:0-10499 GCF_022614595.1 Streptomyces sp. CNQ085 | reverse complement strand
CGCGCTCGCCGCCTATCCGGACGTGTTCGCGGGCGGCGCCGTACTGGCCGGTGTGCCGCACGGCTGCGCCACCAGCATGGTCGGGGCCTTCGGCTGCATGAATCCGGGCGTCACGAAGACCGCCGCCCAGTGGGGCGATCTGGTCCGCGCCCAGAACCCGGGACACGGCGGCCCGTGGCCCTCGGTCGCGATCTGGCACGGCGCCTCCGACACCACGGTCGCCCCGGTGAACGCGGAGGAGCTGGTGAAGCAGTGGACGAACGCGCACGGCACGGACGCCACCGCGGACGGCTCGGCCTCGCTGCCCGGAGGGGTGACGCGGAAGGACTACGGATCCTCCGCCGGCACCGTCGTGCGCGACTACCGGGTCTCCGGCATGGGACACGCCGTCCCGGTGCGTCCGTCGGAGGGCTGCGGCACGACCGGCTCGTACGCCGCCGACCTGATGTGCTCGACGGCGTACATCACCGCCGACTGGGGCCTGGGCGACGCCGACCCCGGTGACCCGGGCGACCCCGGTGACCCGGGGGCGCCCGCCTGTTTCACGGCGAGCAACTACACCCATGTGCAGCAGGGCCGCGCCACCGTCCGGTACGGCTACACCTACGCGGTCGGCTCCGGTGACGCGCTGGGCCTGTGGAACGTCTACACCGTCACCCCCCTCACCGAGACCGAACCCGGCTGGTACGAGCGGACGGCTCACTGCGGCTGAGGAACCCGCCGCGGCCCGCCGTGGCCCACCAGTACATCCGGGTGCCGCGGTGGGCCGTACGGCTGGCGCGCCGTTCCCCAACAGTCGGTGAATACTCGCCGGAAGCCGGACGCACCACTTCGCCGGAGCCCGGTCCGCAGCAACGACTCGGGTCCGAGCGTGCGCGACGGAGTCATCGAACTCCCCAAGGCGCCGCTCAACCGCTCCGCCCACGACAAGGTTCTGGCCGCCCTGGAGCGCACCAGCGAGTAGGGTGCGGCCGCGGACCCGCAGACGCCGTTCGAGGCGCCCGGGGTCATCGGCGGGGTCAGGGGCGGTGTGGGCGGAGGCGGCGTACAGGAGACCAGGAGCCGGACCGGGACGACGTGCGGGCCGTCGCGCTGGTCGGCTTCCCGGCCCTGGTCGTCATCGGGCAGTTCTTCCTCGGCCGCGGGAACACCGCGGCGCCGCTGGACTGCGCCGGCGGCGAGCTCGCCCTCGCCGGTTCCACCGCCTTCGAGAAGCGGATCTCCGCCGGAGCGCGGCGGTCGGCGCGCACCTTCCGACGGCCGGAAGGACGTGAGGCTTGTGCGCATCGACGGGCAGCGGGCCACACTGGAGGGGCCGACCACGGGGCCCGCCCTTTCCGGGAGACGGAGTACGCCACACCTACGGCGATCCTCCCGCCGCGGGCACGGGTGTCGCCGCCCGGCCGTACGGCTCCGGGCGGCGGTCCGCGGGAACCTCTGGTATGCCTTGAATGCCGCGAAATTCTCGAATGACGTGGATATCGCTCGAATCGGACGAGGCGAACTGGAGATCATCGTGTCCGAACGCAACACGCTCGCTCGCAGCCTGCACGACCTGGGGATGGGCGCATGGTTCGGCGGCTCCCTGATGGGAGCCGTGGGTCTGAACGGCGTCGCCAGGGAGTGGGAGGACGCCGCGACCGGCGACAGGATCGCGAGCATCGGCTGGGCGAAGTGGGCGCCGGTCAACGGGCTGGCCATCGCGGCCCACCTCGCGGGCGCCGCCTCCCTGCTGGCTTCCAACATGTACCGCGTGGAGCACCAGCGGGGGGTGGGGGCCTCCTCGGCACTCAAGACCGTCCTGACCGGCGCGGCTCTGGCGGCCACCGCGTACAGCCGCGTCATGGGCAAGAAACTGGAGATGGCCACCTCCTCCGACCCGGACAAGGCGGCCGGGGCCCAGCACCACCCGGCCTCCACGGAGGACGCCGAGCGGCAGTTGCGCTGGGCCCAGTGGAGCATCCCCGTCCTGACCGGCGCGCTCACCGTCGTCAGCGCGCTCCAGGGCGAACAGCAGAAGCCGGTCGAGCAGAAGGCGGGCATGCTGCGTAAGGCGGCCGCCCGCCTGGACCTGGGCTGACGCCGGGCCGCGCGGCTCGCCGGGTACGCCGGCGCCGCGCCGGGTTCCCCGGCCGACCGCACCGTGCCGGTGCGGGGGATGCGCGGCCGGCGGGTGCGCGCCGCCCTCGCCGGCCGCGGGCGCGGCGCTCTCCCGGGAAGCGCTGTCCGCCGGCGGCCGAAGCCGGACCGAGCCGGTCCTCCCGGGCCCATCCGCCCTCCGGCTCTTTACTGAATGTCATGAACAGGTAAATTCCCGACACCGCAACAACTTGTGGAAGGGCCGCGGCGGTTCTTTCGGTTCCGTCGTTCCGTCGCACCGCACGGCCGGTGGCCGAAGCCGGACCGAGCCGGTCCTCGCGGGACCGCGCCCGTCGCGGCTGAGACCGGGGACACCGTGACGGTCTTCCAGCGCACCAGGGCCGGGAACTGGTCCGAGCGCAACCCACACCGGGCGTCGGACGGGGGGCGGTGGACGACCGCGCCCGGGACGGTGATGGAGGCGGCCTGTGCGGACCGGGGGGAAAGAAGGTCCTCGGCCTGGGCGGCGCGTCCGGACCGCGGGTCACCTTCGACAACGGCTCGGGGCCTGGGGCAACAACGGCGGGTGGGACTACGACCTGGGCACCGGGAACATCACCGTAAGGGACGGTGCGGTCGCCCGCTCGGACCCCTGCGCGGGTGCCGAACCCGATCCGGGTGAGGGGGGCGGCGGGGGGAGTGCCGCCACCGGGTTCTCGGGCAGGGCGCCCGGTCCTTCGGGCGAGGGGGGAAGTCAACCGCACCGGCGTCCCCAACGACACCCGCGCCGACGCCGTCATCGGGGAGACCCGGCAGGTCGCCGACGGCGCACTGGCCATGGGTGCCCCGGGCAAGGGGGATCTGCGCGTCTACCTCCTGAACGGCCCCGGGAAGACCGGGGCGGACGGTCCCTGTCTGAAGTGATCCGCTGCCCGAGGTGATCCGTCCCGTGTGCCCCGGGTGGAGGGACCTGTGTTCCCTCGACAGTCGCGGGACCTTTCCCTTGTGCTATTGGCAGGGACATGTCCACATGGAAGGCTCCGCATATCGAACACCCGTTGGCAGTCCCTGTCCCGGGACTTACCGAAAGGACATCTCCACATGTCCCGCTCCCGTGGGTCCGCGACCGCAGGCATAGCCCTGGCCGCGGCCGCCCTGCTGGCCGTGGCCGTCCCCGCCTCCGTCTCGGCCGCTCCCGTCTCCGCCTCGTCCGCCGCTCCCGCCTCCTCCTCGGCGGGTGACGCCTACTACGCGTCGGCCGAGGGCAGGACCGGCGCCGCCCTGAAGGCGGCGCTCAACGAGATCATCAGCGAGCAGACCAGACTCTCCTACAGCCAGGTCTGGGACGCGCTGGCGGACACCGACGAGGACCCCTCCGACCCGGACAGCGTGATCCTGCTGTACAGCGGCCACTCCCGGGCGAAGTCCGAGCACGGCGGCAGCCTGGGCGACTGGAACCGCGAGCACGTGTGGGCCAAGTCCCACGGCGACTTCGGCACCAGGACCGGACCCGGAACCGATCTGCACCACCTGCGTCCCACGGACGTACGGGTCAACAGCATCCGGGGCAACAAGGACTTCGACAACGGTGGCGGCACGGTCTCCGGGGCGCCCGGCAACTACACCGACGGCGACAGTTTCGAGCCCCGCGACGCGGTCAAGGGCGACGTGGCCCGCATGATCCTCTACATGGCCGTGCGCTACGAGGGCGAGGACGGCTTCGCCGATCTGGAGGTCAACGACCGGGTGGGCAACGGCTCGGCGCCCTACCACGGGCGCATCAGCGTCCTGAAGCAGTGGCACCGGGAGGACCCGCCCGACTCCTTCGAGCGGAAGCGCAACGAGGTCATCCACGAGGAGTACCAGCACAACCGGAACCCGTTCATCGACCGCCCCGAGTGGGTCGAGGCCATCTGGTGAGGGAACGCCTCCCGCGGACCGGGCGGTAACCCCCCGCCTCAGACCTTCTTCTCCCCGGCCGCCGCGGTCCGCTCCCGCCCCGCGCCCCGCGCCCCGCCGCCACCGGCGGCGGGGCGGATGGACGCGCGTCCTCGGCCTTCCGGGCCGGTTCAGAGGCCGGACGCGCCGGACACGCCGGGCGGCACCGGCGGGGAGGGCGGCGTGTCCGGCAGAAGGCCGGAGCCCGCCGACGAGCCGGGGAGCGGGGGGACCTCGCCGTCGGCGAGGGCGGCCTGGAGCAGAAGCCGCCGTGCCAGTTCGCGGGCCTCGGGGACGGTGAGCGCGGCCCAGGTGCCGGGCGTGCTGTCGCGGCCCGGACCGAGATCCAGGGTGACCCGGCTGATCGGCCGGTCCGCGGTGGGCAGCCGCAGACACCTCACGGCGATCCGCCGGTCGCAGGAGGTGACCATCGGCGTCTCACCGGCCGGCTGGGGAAGGGCCCGTCCTGTCTCCACCACTGTTTCCACGCCTTCCATCTCATACCGCTCATAACGCAGGGGCGCAGTGGGTAGCGCCTTCCGGGCCCGGGATGTTCCCGGCCACCGGAACTCACCGCGGCCTGCCGCGCATTCGCCCGTGACGCCCCCGGGGCGTTCGACGAGGAGCCCGTCGGCGTCGGCCACCCACAACTTATCGGTGCTCGTCGAGCCCAGGCTCTCGTAGCGCAGCAGCGTCCGGCGCCGTTCCTCGGCGAGCGCCCGGACGTGTTCGGCCGAGGCGACCTCCCCGGTCACCTCGGCGGCGACGACGAGCACTCCGGGCTCCCTCGGTTCCGGGATGGTGTGGCGACCGCACCCGAACCGGGAAGACGGTGAGGTTTCTCATGTTCGCCGCCCAGATCCCGGTCTTCGTCCGGAGGGCGCTCCGTCGGCCTTCCCTGTGGGCGGGGGCGGAACAGCGTGTGGCGCACCCCGGCGTCCGGTGGGGTGCCCGGGCTGCGCGGTTGCCTTGATCACGGTATCTGGGGGAAGGTTGCCGGACGGTAATCCTCTGTTCGGCGTCCGGCCCGGCGTTCCGCGCAGTGTCATCCGAGTCATCCGGCAAACAGCAGGAAGGTGGTGGGGCCCGCAGGCCCCCGGTTGTGACGATCTCCGAGGACTCATCCACCCGGCCGCGCGGCGCCGGGCCCGGTACGGCGTGGGACGACGCGCCCTGTGCGGCGGTGGCGGTCGACCCGTCCGGCGCGGTGGCGGGGGTCAACACGGCCGCCGCCGGGCTCTTCCCGGACGCGGTGCCCGGCGCGCGGCTGGAGGAGGCGGTGCCGTGCTGGCTGGCCGACGCCCACCGGCGCCTCTCCGCCTCCCCGGGCTCCGGGCCCGGGGAGGCGCCCAGAGGCGAGGTCGGCGGGCGGAGCCTGCGGGCGCACCCGGCCCGTGACGGGAACGGGGAGGTGGTGTGGTGGCTGGTCGACGACACCGAGCTGCGCCTGGCCGAGGAGGCCCTGAGAAACGAGCGGAAGCGCACCGCCTTCCTCGTGGAGGTGTCCGAGACCCTGTCGGCCACCCTGAACGTCGAGCGGTGCATGGAGGCGACCGTACGCCTGGCCGTACAGCACCTGGCGGACGCGGCCGTGCTGGTCGCCCCGGCGGCCGGACGCGGGCTCCCGGTCGCCTACGGCACTCCCGAAGGCCCGGCGCACGGCACGGTCGAGGCGGACCCGGAGACGGTGCCGGGACTGAGCGAGGCGCTCCGGGGGTTTCCGCCGGTGCCCTCGCGCTGGATCGATCCCGCACTGTTGCCCGACTGGGCCGTACCGCCCCGGTTCGGCGGCACGGCGGGCTCGGCGATGGTCACCCCACTGCCCGGCCACGGGGTCCCGGCCGGGGCGCTGATCCTGCTGCGCCGCACCGAACACACCGCGTTCAGCCGGGACGAGGAGACCTTCGCGAGACTGTTCGCCGCCCGCGCCGGGGCCGCGCTGTCGGCCGCGCGCCTGTACGCCGAGCAGGCCGCAGTGACCGCCACGCTGATGCGCGAGCTGTTCCCGCCGAAGCTGCGCCGGGTGCACGGGATCGAGTTCGCCGGCGGCTACCGCGCCTCGGAGATCAGGGAGTGGGTCGGCGGCGACTTCTACGACCTCCACCCCGCCGCCGGGCCGGAGGAGGAGTCCCTGATCGTCCTGGGGGACGTGTGCGGCAAGGGACTGGAGGCGGCCGTCCTGACCGGGAAGATCCGCAACACGCTGCACGCGCTGCTGCCGATGGCCGACGACCATCCGCGCGTGCTCGGGCTGCTCAACGGCGCGCTGGTCAGCTCGCACCACACCCGCTTCGCCACCCTCGTGCTGGCCTCCGCCGCCCGCGTGGGGAGCCACGTCAGGCTCCGGCTGACCAGCGCCGGCCACCCCGCCCCGCTGATCGTGCGCGCCGATGGAAGCGTGGAGGAGGCCGACACCCGCGGGTCGCTGATCGGTGTGCTGCCGAAGGTCAGGGCGCGCACGGCCACGGTCGGACTCGCGCCGGGCGAGACGTGCCTGCTGTACACCGACGGCGTCACCGAGGCCCGCGGCGGGCCCCTGGGCGGGGACATGTTCGGGGAGGAGCGGCTGAAGGAGGCGCTCGGGGAGTGCGCGGCCATGCCGGCGGAGGCGGTGGTCGAACGCGTCCGGATGCTCGTCGGCCAGTGGGTCGGGGGAAGGAGCCACGACGACATGGCGGTCGTCGCCATCACGGCGCCGCGCACCGTGCGCCCGGGCGCGGTGGACGGTCACGCCCGGGGCGGGGACACGGTTTGACCGACCACACGGACCACGCCTCCACCGTCGCCGGGCCGGCGGCCGACCCGCACGCGGCGCGGGAACGGCTGTGGGACGCCGTCCGCGAGGGTGACGAGTACGCCGCCTCCAAGGCCGTCTTCGCAGCACTGGACGCCGGAGCGGACCCGGAGGCGGTGCTGCTGGACGTCATCGCGCCCGTCCAGCGGAAGGTGGGCACCGAATGGGCCGCCGACCGCATCACCGTGGCGCAGGAGCACGCCGCCACCGCCATCAACGAACGGATCATCGCCGCGCTCGCCCACCGCGTGCGCGGCCGCGCACGGCCCGTCGCCGGGGCGGACCGCGTCACGGTCGCCTGCGTGGACGGCGAGTGGCACGCCCTGCCGGCCCGGCTGCTCGCCGAGGTGCTTGCGCTGCGCGGCTGGCAGGTCGACTTCCTCGGCGCCCAGGTTCCCGTCCCGCACCTGATAGCGCATTTGCACCGTACGGGGCCCTGCGCCGTCGCGCTGTCCTCCTCCATCTCCACCCGCCTGCCCACCGCCCACGCCGCGATCACCGCCTGCCAGGCGGCCGGCACCCCGGTGCTGGCCGGCGGCGCGGCCTTCGGCTCCGACGGACGTTACGCCCGCCTGCTCGGCGCCGACGCCTGGGCCCCCGACGCCCGCGCCGCCGCCGACAGGCTGAGCGGGGAAGCACTGACGCTGCCCGGCCCGCGCACCGCGCACCACCCGGTCGACGACCTGCCCCACCTGGCCGACCAGGAGTACACGATGGTCTCGCGCACCGCCCCGCGGCTGGTGGGGGAGACCATGGCCGGTCTGGAGGAGCGGTTCCCGGCCATGCGCGGCTACACCGAACGCCAGCGGCTGCACACCGCCGAGGACGTCGCCCACATCGTCGACTTCCTGTCCACCGCCCTCTACGTCGACGACGAGGAACTGTTCACCGGCTTCATGACCTGGACCGCGCAGATCCTCACCGCCCGCGGGGTCCCCGCGCACTCCCTGCACCCCGCGCTGGACCTGCTGGCCGGGCAGTTGAAGGACTTCCCCCGCGCCACCCGCCTGCTGGAGGGGGCCCGCCGGGCCCTCGGCACGGTTTCGGCCCCCGCCCCCGACCCCACCGGCCACGGAAAGCCCGAATGACACCCATGCACCGGCCCTCCTTCGCACTCATGGCCGAGACCGGCCCCGGCACCGTCCGGCTGCGCGTCACCGGCGACCTCGACCACGAGACCACCGGGGAACTGGTCGGCGCCGTACGCCTGCACCTCGGCGGCCGGCAGGCTCCGGACGACCTCCACCTCGACTTCGCCGCGCTGAGCACCTGCGATTCCACGGGACTGTCCGGGCTGCTGCTCGTCCACCGCCTCGCCGTCGCCCGCGGCACCCGCCTCCACCTCGACGACCGCCCGCCGTTCCTGGAGCGGTTCCTGGACATCACCGGCACCCTGGAGCACCTCACCGCGCCGCCTGCCGAGGAGTCCCCGGGGCGGGCCGAGGATTCCGGCCGGCGGCCCGGCGCCGTCTGACCGCGCTTTCCGCCGCTCCGCCCTGCCCGGCCGGAGAACGCGGGGCGACGGGTGGTTGTCCGGAAACCGCCGGTCGGCCGGCGGGCGCCGGGTCATGCTGGTACCGGGCGGACCGGAACCATCCGGGCCGCGGCCGAGAGGAGACCCAGTACATGCCCGCAGTGCCCCGGGCGTCCGGACGGCGCACACACACCGTCGTCGGCAGCCCCTGCGGCCCGCTCACCCTGGTCGCCGAGGACGAGTACCTGATCGGCCTCTACATGGAGGCCCAGCGGCACCGGCCCGACGAGTCGGCCTTCGGCGAGCGGCTGCCGGAGCCCGCCGGACCGCCGCTCGCCGAGACGGCCCGGCAGCTGGAGGAGTACTTCGCCGGGCACCGCGAGACCTTCGACCTGCCGCTGAGGCTGAACGGAACGCCGTTCCAGCAGCGTGTCTGGGCCGCGCTGTGCGAGATCCCCCACGGGCGGACCTGGACCTACGGCCGGCTCGCCGAGCACATCGGCCGGCCGTCGGCCTCCCGCGCCGTCGGCCTCGCCAACGGAAAGAACCCGATCGGCGTCATCGTGCCCTGTCACCGCGTCGTCGGAGCCGACGGCGCCCTGACCGGTTACGGCGGGGGAGTGGAGCGCAAACGGGCGCTGCTGGAGCACGAACGCGCCCTGCCGGCCGCCGGGGCCCGGCAGCTCTGCGTGTTCTGACCGTCCCTCAGCGGACGAGGGCCGAGGCCAGCAGCCGCAGCGGCGCCGAGCGGCCCCGGCGGGGCACCGTCAGCAGGGGATGACCGCGCACCCCCCAGGTGGCCAGCAGGGCGTTGGCCGCCTCAAAACCGGTGGTGGCCGCCCGTTCCATCAGTGCCACCGGCAGCGCGGTGCGCACCAGGTCCCCGGCGAGCACCAGTCGGGGGTGGCCGGTGCGAACCCCCGGCCGGTCCCGCCGGGTGCCGGTGGCGAACAGCGGGCAGTCCTGCCGCCACTCGTGCCGCTCGTCGACGACCGGGGCGCCAGCCGTCTCCGGGTAGACGCGGGCGAGTTCGGCCAGGGCCGCCCGCTGGACGGCGACGCGGTCCGCGCCCGGGCCGACGGCGTAGGCGTGCAGCTCCACCACGCTGCCGCCCGTGCGTGCGGCCCAGCGGGCGGCCTCGCCCTCCCAGCGGTCCAGGACGCTGACGTTGTCCAGGGGGCCGTAGCCGCTGGTGCCCAGGAAACCGGGCCGGTCGGCGGCCACGGGCCGGCCGAGCCAGTAGCGGGAGACCAGGAAGGGCGGGGCCTCGCGCAGCCGCCCGACCGACGCCCGCCAGCCGGGGCCGCCCAGGCCGGGGGAGTTGTCGACCACGGCGCGCAGGCCCGCGCCGTCCACGGCCAGGACGACCGCGTCGTAGCGCTCGCCCCGTTCCGCTCCCGGTCCCCGGCCCTCGGCCGTCACCACGGTGAAACCGTCCCGCTCGGGGCGCACCGTCCCCGCGGCGGTACCGGTGCGCACCCGCGCTCCCAGTCGCTCCAGCCGGGCGGCCAGTGGGTTCCACAGGACGTCGGGGAAGGGGTCGCGAGGGACGTCGAAGAGCAGTCCCTCGGCCGAGCCCAGGAAGTAGATGTGGAACATCAGGACCAGTTCGGCCGCCGACAGCTCGCGGGGATCGGCGAAGAAACTGCGGGAGAACACCTCGAAGGCCAGGTGCCGGGCCGGTTCGGGGAAGCCGATGGAGTCCAGGAACTCCGCGGCGCTCACGCCGTCCAGCCGCTCGTGGACCTCCGGCACCCGCACGTCCAGCAGGGAAAGCGCCGCGCGGGGGTTCATGCCGGCCAGTCCCGAGGGGGTGAAGGTCGGGCTGAGGGCGGTGAAGCCCAGCACGCTCCACGGCGGGGTGCGGGGCACCCGCGCGAAACTGTCCCGCGCTCCGCCGCTGTGCCACAGCGGGTAGTCCGGCAGCGGGGTGAGCATCGACAGGGACGGGTCGATACGCCGCAGCAGATTGCGCAGGTTGTAGTACTGCCGGAAGAAGGCGTGGAAGCCGCGGGACATGGTGACGGACGTGCCGTCGGCCAGCTCCGTGGTCCAGCCCCCGACGCGTCCGCCCAGCACCTCCCGGCGCTCCAGCAGGTCGACGGCCACACCGCGTTCGGCCAGCGCGGTGGCGGCGGTGAGCCCGGCGATGCCGCCGCCCACCACCGCCGCGCGGACCTCGCGGTCGCCGATGCGGGCCGCCCCGGCCGGCGC
>NZ_JAJFAU010000102.1 GCF_022614595.1 Streptomyces sp. CNQ085 | reverse complement strand
TGACCGGCCCGGCCGGGCCGGTCACCCTGCCGCTGGAGATCACCGAGATGCCCGACCGCGTGGTCTGGCTGCCGCTGAACTCCACGGGATCCGGTGTCCTGGACGGTCTGGGCACCGTGCCCGGCCGGCTCGTGAAGCTGTCGGCGGCCCCGGCGGCCCCTGCCGCCGGGAGCCCGCAGGAGACGAAGGGGGTGGAGGCGTGATGAGCCCGTCCGTCCCGGTCGGCGGGACGAGGTTCCTCGCCGACGAGGACCTGTCGATGTTCGGCACCGATCCCTGGTGGCTGATCGGCCTCAAGGCCGTGTTCTGCTTCGCGTTCCTGATGGTGACCGTGCTGATCTCCATCGTCATGGAGCGCAAGGTCGTCGCCTGGATGCAGCTGCGCATCGGCCCCAACCGCCACGGCCCATGGGGGATGCTCCAGTCGCTGGCCGACGGTGTGAAGCTGATGCTGAAGGAGGACGTCAACGTCAAGGCGGCCGACAAGGCCGTCTACATCCTGGCCCCCATCATCGGCGCGATCCCGGCCTTCATGGCCATCGCGGTGATCCCCTTCGGCCCGCCCGGCAACGAGGTGTCGATCTTCGGCACCCGCACCGCGATGCAGCTCACCGACCTGCCGGTGGCGATCCTGTACATCCTGGCCACCGCCTCCATCGCCGCCTACGGCACGGTGCTGGCCGGCTGGTCCTCGGGTTCCACCTACCCGCTGCTCGGCGGTGTGCGCGCCACGGCCCAGGTGATCTCCTACGAGGTCGCCATGGGCCTGAGCTTCGCGGCGGTCTTCCTCTACTCCGGGTCGATGTCCACCTCGACGATCGTCGGGGCGCAGGCCGACACCTGGTTCGCGCTGCTGCTGCCGGTGTCGTTCCTCATCTACATGGTGGCGATGGTCGGCGAGGCGCACCGCGCGCCCTTCGACATGCCCGAGTCCGAGGGCGACCTGGTCGGTGGCTTCAACACCGAGTACTCGTCGATCAAGTTCGCGTTCTTCATGCTCGCCGAGTACGTCCACATGGTCACCGTCTCTGCCCTGGCGGTCACCCTCTTCCTGGGCGGCTGGCGCGCCCCGGCGCCGATCAGCACCTACTGGGAGGGCGCCAACCAGGGCTGGTGGCCGCTGCTGTGGTTCGTCGTCAAGGTGAACCTGCTGCTGTTCCTCTTCGTCTGGCTGCGCGGCACGCTCCCGCGCGTGCGCTACGACCAGTTCATGAAGCTGGGCTGGAAGGTCCTCATCCCGGTCTCGCTGGCCTGGCTGATGCTGGTGGCCACCGTGCGGGCGCTGCGCAACGAGGGCTACGCCTTCGGCGACATCGTGCTCTGGGTCGCCGGCGCGGCGCTGGTGCTGCTCCTGCTCTCCTTCGTCCACGACGCCGTCCGCGCACGCGGCGAGCGCGCCGGCGAGGATGAGAAGCCCCGGGAGGCGGCCGGAGACGAGACCTTCGACCCGATGGCGGGCGGCTACCCCGTACCGCCGCTGCCGGGGCAGACCCTGCCGCCCGTACCGCGTCGGCGGCCGCGCCGCGAGCGGGAGACCGCGGGCGTGGGGGCCGGCGCGGACGGCGAGTCCAGCGAGACCGGCAAGGCCAGGGAGGCCGACGATGCCTGAGTTCGAGAACCCGGTGGCCGGCTTCGGCGTGACCTTCAAGGCCATGTTCAAGAAGCGGCTCACCGAGCAGTACCCCGAGCAGAAGAAGCCCACCGCGCCGCGCTTCCACGGCCGGCACCAGCTCAACCGGCACCCGGACGGGCTGGAGAAGTGCGTCGGCTGCGAGCTGTGTGCCTGGGCCTGCCCGGCCGACGCGATCTACGTGGAGGGCGCGGACAACACCGACGAGGAGCGCTACTCGCCCGGTGAGCGCTACGGGCGCGTCTACCAGATCAACTACCTGCGCTGCATCCTGTGCGGCCTGTGTGTCGAGGCGTGCCCCACCCGGGCGCTGACCATGACCAACGAGTACGAACTGGCCGACCGGAGCCGCGAGTCGCTCATCTACACCAAGGAGGAGCTGCTCGCCGGTCTGGAGGAGGGCATGGTCGACACCCCGCACGCGATCTTCCCGGGCATGACCGAGAAGGACTACTACCGAGGACTGGTCACCGAGGCCGCCGCGGGGACGGTCCGGCAGGAGGCCCACTCGAAGAACCCGAAGGACGAGTCCCCGCAGGCCGCCGCCGACACCTTCGGTCCCGACGAGCCGGCGGCCTCCGAGGCGGTGAGCGAGAAGTGAACGGCACCCTGCTGGCGGCCGCCTCCACCACCTCCACCGGCGAGGCGGTGCAGTTCTGGATCCTTGGCACCGTCGCGGTACTGGGCGCGCTCGGGACCGTGCTGATGAAGCGGTCTGTGCACTCGGCGCTCTGCCTGGCCGGGACGATGATCGTCCTGGCCGTGTTCTACCTGGCCAACGGCGCCTACTTCCTGGGCATCGTGCAGATCGTCGTCTACACCGGCGCGGTCATGATGCTCTTCCTGTTCGTGCTGATGCTCGTCGGCGTCACCGCCGCCGACTCGCTGAAGGAGACCATCAGGGGGCAGCGCTGGATGGCGGTCCTGTGCGGGCTCGGCTTCGGCATCCTGCTGGTAGGCGGCATCGGCAACGCCTCCGTCGGCACCTTCACCGGTCTGGCGGAGGCCAACGCGGGCGGCAACGTCCAGGGCCTGGCCCGGTCGATCTTCACCGACTACGTGTTCGCCTTCGAGATCACCGGCGCGCTCCTGGTCACCGCGGCCGTCGCCGCCATGGTGCTCACCCACCGCGAGCGCACCGAGCGCCGCGACACCCAGCGCGAGATGGCCGAGAAGCGCGTCCGCGAGGGCAAGCACCTCCCGCCACTGCCCGCGCCCGGCGTGTACGCCCGGCACAACGCCGTGGACATTCCCGGCCTGCTGCCGGACGGCACACCCTCCGAACTCACCGTCAGCCGGACGCTGCGCTCTCGCGGCCAGGTCCGGGACGTCTCCCGCGAGGCGCTGTCCGACCTGGCGGCGCTGGAGCGGCGCACCGGGGAGTACCTGGGCCGGGGCGAGAGCGGAGAGCGGGGCGTGCGCGACGCGGCGGACGTACGCAAGGACGCCCCGGACGACTCCCCGGCCGCGGACCGAGACCGCGACGGAGACGGGGACCGCGCCGGAGACCGTGACAGGGAGGCCGCCAAGTGAACCCGGTCAACTACCTCTATCTGGCCGCACTGCTGTTCACCATCGGGGCCAGCGGGGTGCTGCTGCGGCGCAACGCGATCGTCGTGTTCATGAGCGTCGAGCTGATGCTGAACGCGGCCAACCTCGCGCTCGTCGCCTTCTCCCGGCTGCACGGCAACCTCGACGGCCAGATCATCGCGTTCTTCACGATGGTCGTCGCGGCCGCCGAGGTCGTGGTCGGTCTGGCGATCATCGTGACGATCTTCCGCTCCCGCCACTCGGCCTCGGTCGACGACGCCAGTCTGATGAAGCTGTAAGGGGTAGCGAACAGTGGAGACTTTGATCGGACTGCTCGTCGCGGCGCCACTGCTGGGCGCGGCGGTGCTGCTGTGCGGCGGTCGGAGGCTGGACCGCACCGGCCACTGGATCGGCACGGCGCTGGCCGCCGCGTCCTTCGTCCTCGGCGCGGTGCTCTTCGCCGACATGCTCGGCCGCGAGGCCGAGGACCGCACCCTGAGCCAGCACCTCTTCAGCTGGATCCCGGTCGGCGGCTTCCAGGCCGACGTCGCCTTCCGGCTCGACCAGCTGTCGATGACCTTCGTCCTGCTGATCACCGGCGTGGGCACGCTCATCCACGTCTACTCGATCGGCTACATGGAGCACGACGAGCGGCGGCGCCGCTTCTTCGGCTACCTCAACCTGTTCCTCGCGGCGATGCTCCTGCTCGTCCTCGCCGACAACTACCTGCTGCTGTACGCCGGCTGGGAGGGCGTGGGCCTCGCCTCGTACCTGCTGATCGGCTTCTGGCAGCACAAGCCCAGCGCGGCGACGGCGGCGAAGAAGGCGTTCATCGTCAACCGCGTCGGCGACATCGGCCTGTCCATCGCCATCATGATCATGTTCACCACGTTCGGCACCTTCGCCTTCTCCCCGGTGCTGGGGTCGGTGGGCGAGACGAGCGAGGGCACGGCGACGGCCATCGGCCTGATGCTGCTGCTGGCGGCCTGCGGCAAGTCCGCCCAGGTGCCGCTCCAGTCCTGGCTGGGCGACGCGATGGAGGGCCCGACCCCGGTCTCCGCCCTCATCCACGCCGCGACGATGGTCACCGCCGGGGTGTACCTGATCGTCCGCTCCGGCGCGATCTTCGACGCCGCGCCCGCCGCGCAGACCGCGGTGGTCACCGTCGGCGCGGTCACGCTGCTCTTCGGTGCGATCGTCGGTTGCGCCAAGGACGACATCAAGAAGGCCCTGGCGGGCTCGACGATGTCGCAGATCGGCTACATGGTGCTGGCCGCGGGCCTCGGCCCGATCGGCTACGCCTTCGCGATCATGCACCTGGTCACCCACGGCTTCTTCAAGGCCGGGCTCTTCCTCGGCGCCGGCTCGGTGATGCACGGCATGAACGACGAGGTGGACATGCGCCGCTACGGCGGTCTGCGCAAGTACATGCCCATCACCTTCGTCACCTTCGGGCTGGGTTATCTGGCGATCATCGGCTTCCCCGGTCTGTCCGGCTTCTTCTCCAAGGACAAGATCATCGAGGCGGCCTTCGCCAAGGGCGGCGCCGAGGGCTGGATCCTGGGTGGTGCGGCCCTGCTGGGCGCGGCCATCACCGCGTTCTACATGACGCGCGTGATGCTGATGACGTTCTTCGGCGAGGAGCGCTGGCGCAACGCCCCCACCCCGTCGCCCGGGGAACCGGGCGTGGAGCCGGCCGCAGGGACCAGGAGCGAGTACGAGGTGCCGCACCCGCACGAGTCCCCGAAGTCGATGACGGTACCGATGATCGTCCTGGCCTTCGGATCGGTCTTCGCCGGCGGTCTGTTCAGCTGGGGCGAGGCGTTCGTCCACTGGCTGGAGCCGGTCGTCCCCTTCGAGCACGGGCACCCGCCGGTCAGCGCGCTCACCGTCACCGCGGCCACGGTCGTCGCCCTGCTCATCGGAGTCGGCGCCGCCTGGCTGCGGTACGGGCGCAAGCCCGTGCCCGCACTCGCCCCGCGCGGCTCACTGCTCACCCGGGCCGCGCGCCGCGACCTGCTCCAGGACGACTTCAACCACGTGGTGCTGGTCAAACCCGGCGAGTACCTCACCCGCGGGCTGGTCTACCTCGACCACAAGGTCGTCGACGGGGCCGTCAACGGCACCGCCGCGGCGGTCGGCGGTCTGTCCGGCCGGTCGCGGCGGGTCCAGAACGGTTACGCCCGCAGTTACGCGGTCTCGATGCTCGGCGGTGCGGCGGTCCTGGTCGCCGCGACCCTGCTGATGAGGGCGGTCTGATCCCATGTCATTTCCCCTGCTGACGGCGTTGGCCGCGCTGCCCGCGGTCGGAGCGGTCGCCACCGCCGCCGTACCCGCCGCCCGGCGCACCGCCGCCAAGTGGCTGGCGCTGGCCGTATCCCTGGCCACCCTGGTCCTCGCCGCGGTCGTGGCCTTCCGCTTCGACCCCGGCGGCGACCGCTACCAACTGACCGAGTCGCACACCTGGATCGCCGACTTCGGCGTCCGCTACGAACTGGGCGTGGACGGCATCGGGGTCGCCCTGATCGCCCTGACCGCCCTGCTGATCCCGTTCGTCGTCCTGGCGGGCTGGCACGACGCCGACCCCCTGGAGAAGCCGGAGCCCGACCGCCGCCGGTGGCGGCCCACCCAGGGCTTCTTCGCGCTGATCCTGGCCGTCGAGGCGATGGTGATCGTCTCCTTCGCGGCCACGGACGTCTTCCTCTTCTACGTCTTCTTCGAGGCCATGCTCATCCCGATGTACTTCCTCATCGGAGGCTTCGGGGACCGGGCGGGTTCCCGCGACGAGGGCGAGGCGGCCAAGCAGCGCTCCTACGCGGCCGTGAAGTTCCTGCTCTACAACCTCGCCGGCGGCCTGATCATGCTGGCCGCGGTGATCGGCCTGTACGCTGTCACCGCCGACCAGCTGGGCGAGGGCACCTTCTCCCTCCAGGCGATCGTCGAGGCCCGCGCCTCCGGCGAGCTGGCGATGGCGCAGAACACCGAGCGGCTGCTGTTCCTCGGCTTCTTCCTCGCCTTCGCGGTCAAGGCGCCGCTGTGGCCGCTGCACACCTGGCTGCCCAACGCCATGGGCGAGTCCACCGCGCCGGTCGCCGTGCTCATCACGGCGGTCGTCGACAAGGTCGGCACCTTCGCGATGCTCCGCTTCTGCCTCGGGCTCTTCCCCGAGGCCAGCGCCTGGGCCACCCCGGTGGTGCTGGTACTGGCGCTGGTCAGTATCGTCTACGGCGCCCTGCTCGCCATCGGCCAGCGCGACATCAAGCGGCTGATCGCCTACGCGTCGATCTCCCACTTCGGCTTCATCATCCTGGGGATCTTCGCGATGACCAGCCAGGGCCAGGGCGGCGCGGCGCTCTACATGGTCAACCACGGGATCTCCACCGCCGCCCTGATGCTGGTCGCCGGTTTCCTGATCTCGCGCCGCGGCTCCCGGCTCATCGCCGACTACGGCGGGGTCCAGAAGGTCGCCCCGGTACTGGCCGGCACCTTCCTGATCGGCGGACTCGCCACCCTGTCGCTGCCGGGGCTCGCGCCGTTCGTCAGCGAGTTCCTGGTTCTGGTGGGCACGTTCACCCGCTACCCGGCCGCCGGGATCGTCGCCACGTTCGGCATCGTCCTGGCCGCGCTGTACGTGCTGGTGCTCTACCAGCGAACCATGACCGGACCGGTCAGGCCCGGGGTCGAGCGCATGCCCGATCTCAGGAAGCGCGAGCTGGCGGTGGTGGCACCGCTGATCGCCCTGCTGGTCCTCCTCGGCGTCTTCCCCAAGCCGCTGACGGACATCGTCAACCCGGCGGTCGAGCACACCCTCTCGGACGTGCAGAAGACCGACCCCGATCCTGAGGTGGAGGCCGCCAAGTGAGCACCACCACGGAACTCACCCTGCGGGCGCAGGAGGTCATCCCCGCGCCCGACATCGAGTACGGGCAACTCGCCCCGGTGCTGATCGTCATCGGTGCCGCCGTCGTCGGCGTCCTGCTCGAGGCGTTCGTGCCGCGCCGGGCGCGGTACGCCGCCCAGGCGCTGCTGGCGGGCCTGGCCCTGGCGTCGGCCTTCGCGGCCGTCGTCGGGCTGGCCGCCGCAGGGCGGGCCACCACCGAGGCGGGGCTGGTCGCCATGGGCGCCCTCGCCGTCGACGGGCCGGCGCTCTTCCTGCAGGGCGTGATCCTGCTGGTCTCGCTGGTCGCGGTCCTCACCTTCGCCGAGCGCAGGCTCGACCCGCGGGCGCACGGCAGGCACGTGGACTCCTTCGCCGCCGAAGGCGCGGCCGTGCCCGGCGGCGAGGGCGAGAAGGCGGCGGTGCGGGCCGGGTTCACCACCACCGAGGTCTACCCCCTGCTGCTCTTCGCGGTCGGCGGCATGCTGGTCTTCCCGGCTGCCAACGACCTGCTGACGCTCTTCATCGCGCTGGAGGTCTTCTCGCTCCCGCTGTACGTGCTGTGCGCGCTGGCCCGCCGCAAGCGGCTGATGTCGCAGGAGGCCGCGCTCAAGTACTTCCTGCTGGGCGCCTTCTCCTCCGCCTTCCTGCTCTTCGGTATCGCCCTGCTGTACGGCTACGCGGGCAGCGTGAAGTACGCGGAGATCGCGTCGGTGATCGCGGACACCAACCGCGGCACGACCGAGGCGCTCGCCGGGACGACGGGCAACGACGTACTGCTGCTCATCGGCGGCGCGCTGCTGGTGATGGGCCTGCTGTTCAAGGTCGGCGCCGTGCCGTTCCACATGTGGACGCCGGACGTCTACCAGGGCGCTCCGACCCCCGTGACCGGCTTCATGGCCGCCGCCACCAAGGTCGCCGCCTTCGGCGCCCTGCTGCGGCTGCTGTACGTCGTACTGCCGGGGCTCACCTGGGACTGGCGACCGGTGATGTGGGGGGTCGCGATCGTGTCGATGCTGGTCGGCGCGGTCATCGCCATCACCCAGACCGACGTCAAGCGGCTGCTGGCGTACTCCTCGATCGCGCACGCGGGCTTCATCCTCGCCGGTGTGATCGCGGCGACGCCCTCCGGCATCTCCTCGGTGCTGTTCTACCTGGCGGCCTACTCCTTCGTCACGCTCGGCGCCTTCGCCGTGGTGACGCTGGTGCGGGACGCGGGCGGCGAGGCCACGCACCTGTCCAAGTGGGCGGGGCTGGGGCGCCGTTCCCCGCTGGTGGCCGCGGTCTTCGCGGTCTTCCTGCTGGCCTTCGCGGGCATTCCGCTGACCTCCGGGTTCGCGGGCAAGTTCGCGGTGTTCAAGGCGGCTGCGGAGGGCGGCGCGGGGGCGCTGGTGGTCGTGGGCGTGATCGCCTCGGCCATCGCGGCGTTCTTCTACATCCGCGTCATCGTCCTGATGTTCTTCAGCGAGCCGAAGGTGGAGGGGCCGTCGGTCGCGGTGCCGAGCCCGCTGACCACCACGGCGATCGCCGTCGGTGTGGCGGTCACCCTGGTGCTGGGCGTGGCCCCGCAGTACTTCCTGGACCTCGCCTCCCAGGCTGGGGTGTTCGCCCGCTGAGGGCGCCCGTACGGCGACGGCCGTCCGGCGTCCGTGCCGGGCGGCCGTCGCCGTACGCGCCGTCGTGCACGGGTTCCGCTACCCGGGCGCGCTCATTCCGCGGGGAGCTCCAGACCGCTGGGCAGTCCGCTGGGCAGGCCGCCGCTCTCGGGGATCTCGGTGGAGACCTCGGGGACCTCGACCTTGGTGAAGGTGTCGGTGGTGCCCGACTCCCAGACGACGGTGAGGCGCTCACCCTCCAGGCTCTTCACCGTGCCCCTGGTGCGGTCGGTGCTGCCGTCGGTGCACTTGAGGGTGAAGGTGACCGGATCGGCGCCGGTGTCGGCCGTGCCCGTGCAGGTGGTCTCGCCCAGCAGCGCCGCCTGCTCGCCGCTGACGCTCAGCACCATCGCCTTGCCGCCGCCCTCGGCGCTCCAGGTGCCGTTCACCCCGCCGGTCGCCGCCTCCCCGCCGGTAGGCTCGGCGGTCCGCCCGGAGCTCGTTCCCGGTCCGGGCTCCCCGGAGTCGCCGTCGCTTCCACAGCCGCTCACCAGCAGGGCTGCGGCCAAGGCGGCGGTCGCTCCCGCGTGCCGCGCCGATGTGCGCACATGGTCCCCCTATGCGTATCACTGCGTACTGCAAGGACACGTCAAACTAGCAGGCGACACCCGCCGGCGGCCCGGGACGGATTCCCGGCCGGGCCGGCGCGGTGTCAGGTGTCCCGGCCGGCGGCCGGGTGGATGCGGCCGGACACCTCGCCCAGACCGATGCGGGATCCGTGCGGGCCCGGCGCCCAGGCAGTGATGACGACCTCGTCGCCGTCCTCCAGGAACGTCCGCTCGCCGTCGGGGAGTCCGACCGGGTCGCGGCCGGACCAGGTCAGCTCCAGCAGGCAGCCGCGCTGTCGCACCTCGGGGCCGCTGACGGTGCCGGAGGCGAAGAGGTCCCCGGTGCGCAGCGAGGCGCCGTTCACGGTCATGTGGGCGAGTTGCTGGGGGGCCGTCCAGTACATCGCGGAGAACGGGGGCTCGGCGATGGTGTGTCCGTTGAGGGAGACCGAGATCCGCAGGTCCAGCCCGCCCGGCTCCCCGCCCGCGGCGTCCTCCAGGTAGTCCAGCAGCGGGTGGGTGCGCCGCGGCGGTTCGGTGCGGGCCGAGTCGAGGGCGTCCAGCGGGGTGACCCAGGCCGAGACTGAGGTCGCGAAGGACTTCCCCAGGAACGGGCCCAGCGGCACGTACTCCCAGGCCTGGATGTCGCGTGCCGACCAGTCGTTGACCAGGCAGACGCCGAAGACGTGTTCCCGGAAGTCAGCCTGCGGCACCGGTTCGGCCAGCCGGGAGGGGGCGCCGACGAGAAAGCCGACCTCCGCCTCGATGTCCAGGCGGCGGGACGGGCCGAAGGAGGGGGAGGCCTCGTCGGGAGCCTTGCGCTGCCCCTGCGGGCGGACGACGGGGGTGCCGGAGACGACGACGGTGCCGGAGCGGCCGTGGTAGCCGATCGGCAGGTGCTTCCAGTTGGGGGTGAGCGGTTCGCCGCCGGGACGGAAGATCCGCCCGACGTTGGTGGCATGGTGCTCGCTGGCGTAGAAGTCGACGTAGTCGGCCACCTCGAAGGGGAGGTGGAGGGTGACGTCCTCGAGCCGGATCAGGTACTGCGTGACGGCGCCGGCGTGCTCGGGTGCGGTCAGCCAGGAACGCAGCTCCGCGCGCACTGCCTGCCAGACCGGGCGCCCCGCCGCCATCAGGGGGTTGAGGTCCGGCTTCTGGAGCAGGCCGGTGTAGGGCGAGCCGAACGCGTCGGCCGCCGAGCCCGCGTCCAGGACGTACGGGCCGTAGCGCACGCCGATCCGGCGCAGATCGGGGTCGTCCTCGGTGGTGAAGACGCCGTAGGGCAGGTTCTCCGGGCCGAAGAGATCGCCTTCGGACAGTTCGAGCGGGGTCGCGTCGGACATGGGTGAGGTGCCTCGCCTTCGAGGTCGTCGCCGGTCAGGGCCGCGAACAGGCTACGCGGTGGTGATCCGCGGCAGAAGCGACCCGCTGCGGGGCCCCGGGAAGGGCCCGGACGCGGCCTCCGTCACAGAGGTAACGCGACGGTCGTGATCCCCTCGGGACCGGCTACGCTGCCAGGGATGACGATGGCGACAGCGGCCCGGCGGTACGGCGACACACCGCGTATGCCGCGACGAGCCGCGTGATCGTTGGCTGATCGTACGCAGACAGGAGTACCCCTCGTGACCGTCGTCGGGCCCTTCGGGCTGAGCGTGCGGGACCATGCGCTGGAAACCGATGTCCAGGCGGGGTTGGCGGCGGTCGAGGAGGGCCTCGTCGAGGCCACCAAGAGCGGCGTGCCCTTCATAACGGAAGCCGCGCAGCATCTGGTGCGGGCCGGCGGGAAGAGGTTCCGCCCGTTGCTGGTGATGCTGGCGGCGCAGTTCGGCGATCCGCACGCCCCGGGGGTGGTGCCCTCGGCGGTGGTCGTGGAGCTGACACATCTGGCGACGCTCTACCACGACGACGTGATGGACGAGGCGGACGTGCGGCGCGGAGTGCCCAGCGCCAACGCCCGCTGGGACAACTCCGTGGCCGTCCTCACCGGCGACTTCCTCTTCGCCCGGGCCTCGCACATCCTGGCCGACCTGGGGCCGGAGGCGGTCCGGATCCAGGCCGAGGCGTTCGAGCGGCTCGTGACCGGGCAGATCCTGGAGACGGCGGGACCGCGGGAGGGCGACGACCCGATCGCCCACTACCTCGACGTGATCGCGGGCAAGACCGGCTCGCTGATCGCGGTGGCCGGGCGCTTCGGCGCGATGATGTCGGGCGCGGACGAGAGCGTCGTGGACATCCTCACCCAGTACGGAGAGCGGATCGGTACCGCCTTCCAGCTGGCCGACGACGTGCTCGACATCGTCAGTGACTCCCACGAGTCCGGCAAGACCCCCGGCACGGACCTGCGGGAGGGCATCGCGACGCTGCCGGTCCTGCGTCTGCGCGCCCGTGCGGCCCGCGGCGGCTCGCCGGAGGACCTGGCCCTGTGCGCGCTACTGGACGGCGATCTGAGCGATGACACCCGGCACGCGGAGGCGCTGGCGGGACTGCGCGCACATCCGGCGCTGGAGGAGGCGCGACGCGACACGATCCGCTGTGCGGACGAGGCCCGCAACGTCCTGGCGCCCCTGCCGGACTGCGCGGCCAAGGAGGCCCTCTCCTATCTGTGCGACTCGGTGGTCCACCGCGCGGGCTGACCGCGCCGAGGGTGCCGTCCGCCCCGACCCGGAAGGGTCCGTACGCCTCGGGGAGGGGGCGGGGAGCCGCGCGCGGTGCCCGTGGGACGAGGCGGCGCCGGCGGTTGTCATACCTCGGGAGTAGACCGGCTCGACCCTGTCGTCTGACGCCCTGTCCGGAGCAATTTGGTGGGATTGACACCGTCACCCCGCACCGGAATGGGTGAGAATGGCGGCCAGGGGTTGACGAGTGCGACGTACGGACGAACCGCCGCCGATCACGGAGGTAAGGGCACACATGGCACGGACCCGACCGATGAAGAAGACGTTGCGTTACGCGGTGCCGGCGACCGTGGCCGGAGCGACGGTGGTGGCCGTCGGCCTCGTACCGGCACTGGCCAGTTCCGGCGGCAGCCCGGATCTGGCGAAGATCACCGCCGAGGAGCTGGTCGCGAAGATCGCGGCCTCGGACACCCAGCAGCTGTCCGGGACGGTGAGGATCACCACCGACCTCGGTCTGCCGGCTCTGCCCGGCATGGGCTCGGGCGGCTACGGCGGCGGCCGGGAGGAGAGCGGCGGGGACGGCTCCGGGAGCGCCGATCCGCGTGGCAGGCTCACCGAGCTGGCCTCCGGATCCCACACCCTGCGCGTGGCGGTGGACGGACCGGACAGACAGCGCCTCTCGATCGTGGAGAAGGCCGCGGAGTACAGCCTCATCCGCAACGGCGGTGACGTGTGGGCGTACGACAGTGCCTCCGACACCGTCCACCACACCGTCCTCCCGCGGGAGACCGAGCGGGGAGCCAGCCGGGGGGAGGTCCCCGGGGGGCTGGAGAAGGCGACCCCGCAGAAGGCCGCCCAGGAGGTTCTCAAGGCCGTCGACGCCACCACCTCGGTCACCGTCGACGGTACGGCGAAGGTCGCCGGACAGGATGCCTACCAGCTGCTGGTCGAGCCGAGGCAGCCGGACAGCACGGTCGGTTCGGTGCGGATCGCGGTGGACGCGGACAGCGGTGTGCCGCTGAGGTTCACACTCACCCCCCAGGACGGCGGAAAGGCCGCCGTCGACGTGGGCTTCACCGAGGTGAAGTTCGCCAAACCGGACGCCGATACTTTCGCCTTCAAGCCGCCGAAGGGCGCGAAGGTCACCGAGGAGAGGCTCGACGGCAAGCGGAACGGCTCCGGCGGGACGCCGCACGAGGGCGGCGGTGGCACCGAGGGCAAGGGCCTGGACGGTGCAGGGGGACCGCCGTCCGGCCTGGAGGTCGTCGGTGAGGGCTGGAACTCGGTCGCCCGGATCGAACTGCCCGGCGGAGGCCCGGTGCCCGGCACCGGCCCCGGCAAGGACGCCGGGCAGGAGGCGACGCCCGAGGTGCGCGGGCTGCTCGACGGCTTCACCGAGGAGGTCAAGGGCGACTTCGGCACCGGCCGGTTCTTCGGCACCCGCCTCGTCAACGCCCTGATCACCGATGACGGCACCGTGTACGTCGGAGCCGTCACCCGTGAGGGGCTGGTCAAGGCGGCCGACTCCGCCGGCCGGGCCGGATAGCGCGCCCGCCGCCCGGTCCCGCGGCGGACAGCTCGCCGTGGACGGCCTCGACCTGGCGGTGCCGCGCGGCAGTGTCTTCGGTTTCCTGGGGCCCAACGGTTCGGGCAGGACGACCACGATCCGGATGCTGTTCGGACTGATCGAGCCCAGCGGTGGCAGCGCGCGGCTGCTGGGCGAGCCGATGCCGGACGCGGCCCGGCGGGTGCTGCCGCGGGTGGGCGCGCTGATCGAGGGCCCGGCGCCGTACGGCTTCCTCCTGGCCGTGACAACCAGCTGCGGCTGGACGCGGCCGATTCGACCGCCGATCCCCGCACCCGTGCGGCCCGGGTGGAAGAGGCACTGGAACGGGTGGGGCTCACGGCCGCCGCACGCAAGAGGGCACGGGCGTACTCGCTGGGCTGAAGCAGCGCCTCGGTCCGGCGGCGGCGCATGGGCCCGGTTCGCCGGCCGGGACGTCACTGTCTGAGCCGCCCGAGCGACGCCCCGGTCCGCCCTCCTCATGCCACGCAGAATTCATTACGTTCGGGATCCGTCATCACCGTCCACTCACCGCCCGGCTCTCTCACCTGCCGTATGACCGCCGCGCCCAGGCCCTCCAGCCGGGCAACGGTCTCCTCACGCCGGCCGGGGCCCGAATGGACATCGATGTGCAGGCGGTTCTTGACCGTCTTCGCCTCCGGGACCCGCTGGAAGAGCAGACGCCGTCCCAGCCCCGCGCCGCTGTCGGGGTCGGCCGGGTCCTCCGGATGGCGTGCCGCCGCCAGGTCGCGCCAGGCGCGGCGGCCATGGTGCTCGACCAGAATGTCCTCACCCACGGCACCGACACCGAGCAGGCGCTCGATCAGGGTGCTGTTGTCCTCCACCCGGTATCCCAGGGCCGCGGCCCAGAAGTCGGCCAGCCGGTGCGGGTCCGCGCAGTCGATCACGAGTTTCCAGCCCAGCACCTCGTGAGCGCCGTCCGCCGAATCCGCCCCGTCCGCCGAACCCGCCGTGCCCGAGGACTCCGCCATCGTCCCGTCTCCCGTCCGCCGTCTTCCCCTTGATCGGTAACCAGTTATAGTGGTTACGTGACGGAGTCCGCAACAGGTCTGATGCTGCACTCACCCGAAGGGGTGCCCTACCGCTTCGACCCGGGTGCCCTGTGCCTGGAACTGCTGCCGACGGGCGGGGCCGGGAGCCACGCCCGCCGCGAGGTGCTGCACGAGCCGGTCAACCTCGCGGTCTGGGCCGCCCGCTCCCGGCTGCGTCCCGCACCGTCGATCGAGGTGACGGAGGCGGAGCTGACCGCCGCCAGGGAGCTGCGCGCCACGCTGTGGCGGATGGCGGTGGACCGGGTGCACGGACGTACGCCGCGCCCGCAGGACGTGGCGGCGGTCAACGAGGCCGCGTCCTGTCCGCCGCTGCCGGTGCGGTTGCGGCAGGACGGCGGACGAGGCTGGACGAGGGAATGGGGGCCGGGCGCGACCGGCACGCACCTGCTCTCGACCGTCGCGCGTGACGCCGTCGACCTGTTCGGCGGCCCGTACGCACACCGGATACGTGAGTGCGCGTCGGACGACTGCCGCCTGGTCTTCGTGGACACCTCGCGGCCCGGACGCCGCCGCTGGTGCTCGATGGAGCGCTGCGGCAACCGCCACAAGGTCCGGGCGCTGCGCACCCGCCGGGAGGGGGGGGAGTGACCACGGGCTCGCGGCGATCGCCCGCCCACCGGTCCGGCGGGGCGGACCGGCGGGCGGGACCGGGACGAGGACCGGAGGAGCCGGACGGGTCAGAAGGTGAGCTTCCAGCTGTCGATGTAGCCGGAGTCGCTGCGGTACACGTCCCGCACGCGCAGTCTCCAGGTGCCGGAGGCCGCCTCGGAGGAGGCGTTGACGGTGTAGGTGGTGATCACGTCGTCGCCCGAGTCCCAGCCGGAGTTCTTCAGCCGGTAGCTGCTGCCGTCGGGCGCCACCAGGTCGATGACCAGATCACCGCGGTAGGTGTGCCTGATGTCGACACCGACTTCGAGGTCGCTCGGGGCGTTTCCGGCGAGGCCGGTGACGGAGACCGGGGACTCCACGGTGCCCGGGTCCGGGATCTGGTGGTCGTCCGTGTTCTCGAAGGTGTCGCCGTCCGGCGGCGGGGTGGTGGCGCCCGAGCTCAGCGTCCACACCGCGTGGGCGGCGGCGTCGCTGTTGCGGTCCAGGGCGGTGTCGTTGACGTTGGCGGTGGTGTCGCAGGAGGAGTGGTAGCAGCGGTCGAAGGCCTGCCCGGCGGTGCCGCCCCACTTCTGCGCCTGGGCGCTGGTCTTGACGCGTCCGGCGCCGGTGAACAGCCCGCCGACGGGGACGCCCGCGCTCTTGAACGGAGCGTGGTCGGACCGTCCGTCACCCTCCGTCTCGATCTCGGTCGGGATGCCCTTGGCGGCGAACCAGTCCTTGAAGACCCTCTCGATGGCCGGATCGTCGTCGTAGACGAAGTAGCCGGCGTTCGGCGAGCCGATCATGTCGAAGTTGAGGTAGCCGTCGATCCTCGACCGCTCCGTGGAGGAGAGGCTGTTGACGTAGTGCTTCGAGCCCACCAGACCGAGTTCCTCGGCCCCCCACCAGGCGAACCGCAGGTGCTTGTCGGGCTGGTACCCCGCACGGGCCACGGCCAGGGCGGTCTCCAGGACGGCGGCGGAGCCGGAGCCGTTGTCGTTGATGCCGGCGCCGCTGCTGACCGAGTCCAGGTGCGCCCCGGACATGAGGACGGCGCCGCTGTCGCCACCGGGCCAGTCGGCGATCAGGTTGTAGCCGGTGGTCCCGTTGTAGGTGAACTGCTGGAGGGTGGTGGTGTAGCCGGCGGCGTCCAGCTCGCCCTTGACGTAGTCGACCGACGCCCGGTAACCGGGGCGGCCGTGGGCACGGTTGCCGCCGTTGGCGCCCGCGATCGCCTGGAACTGCGAGAGGTGCGCCTTGACGTTGGTGAGCGGGATGTCCGGCGCCGGGGCGGCTGGGGCGGCTGGGGCGGTTTCGGCCGTGGCCGGGGCGGTCGTCGCGGTGAGCAGCCCGGCGGCGAGCACGCCGGCGAGTCCGGCTCCGAGTCCGGCGCGGTGGAGGGAGGATCGTCGGGGGAGCCGGCGTCCGGCGTGAGTGGGCACCATGCCTCCTGCGGGGGTTGACGTGGACAGGATGCTGATGGGGTGCCAGCGTGTCGTCAAGGGCGACATTCGGACATATGTATCCGAATATCGGACGCTACCGTGCTGACGTGGCGCACCCTCGCGTTACGCCGGGAAAAGGCCGGTTCCGGCCGTTCCCTCCTTTGGGGTTCCTTTACGGAGGGCCGGCCGGAACCGGGAGACCGGCCGCGGCCGGCCTCCGGGGTCAGTTCTTCGCGGCGTCCGACGGTGTGCCCGCCACCGCCGGGCGGTCCGCCGGACGGCCGGTCCTTCCGGGCTCCGCGCCCTCGGCCTCTCCGCCGCCCGTCCGCGGTGTCAGTGCGGACGCGGCCGCCGCCCGCAGGCGTGCCCGCGAGCGGCGTGCGGTGTGCAGGGCTTCCCAGGTGAGCAGGCACAGCGCAGCCCAGACGAGCAGGAAGCCGGCCCAGCGCTCGGGCGGCATCTCCTCGTCGAAGGCCAGCAGGCCCAGCAGGAACATCGAGGCGGGCGCCAGGTACTGCAGCAGGCCGATCGTGGACAGCGGCAGCCGTACGGCCGCCCCGCCGAAGAAGATCAGCGGCAGTGCGGTGGCCAGTCCGGCCAGGGAGAGCAGCAGTGCGTGCCCGGCCCCCTCGGTGGCGAAGGTGGCCTCGTCCCGCGAGCCCAGGAGGACCAGGAAGGCGACGGCGGGCAGGAACTGCACGGCCGTCTCGGCTCCGAAGCTCGCCACCCCGTCCAGCCGGACGCCCTTCTTGATCAGTCCGTAGAGTGCGAAGGTGACGGCCAGGGCGAGCGAGAGCCAGGGCAGCCGGCCGTACGCGACGGTCATCACACCCACCGCCAGCGCCCCGATGCCGACGGCCACCCACTGGGCGGGCCGCAGCCGTTCGCGCAGCAGCAGGACGCCGAGGGCGATGGATATCAGCGGGTTGATGAAGTAGCCGAGTGAGGCCTCGATGACCTTCCCGGTCCCGACCGCCCAGATGAACAGCCCCCAGTTGACCGATATCAACCCGGCGGCCAGGGCGATCAGCCCGAGCTTGCGGGGGTCGCGCAACAGCGGGCGCACCCAGGCCCAGCGGCGCAGCGCGGCCAGGATGACCAGGGCGGTGGGCAGCGACCACACCATCCGGTGCGCCAGGACCTCGGTGGCGCCGGCGGGCTCCAGCAGAGCCCAGTACAGCGGCAGCAGGCCCCACATCCCGTAGGCGGCGAAGCCGAACAACAGTCCTGTGCGCTGCTCGCCCTGCGACTCCAACGTTCCTCCTCCGAGGTGGCCGGTCCGGCCGGACCGGCCGACATCAAGACGGTAGCGCCGTACGCCCCGACTGTCATTTCCGTTAAGGCGTACGGTGCTTACGTATCGTGCTCCGTCCCGCACACTCGGCGCATCCCGGCCGGGATG
>NZ_JAJFAU010000101.1 GCF_022614595.1 Streptomyces sp. CNQ085 | reverse complement strand
CTGCCAGGAGTCGGCGAAGAGACTACGTCCACGCCTCGGTCGCCGAGGCGACCGAGGCGGCGGTGGCCGAGTTCACCGCCGAGGCCGACGCGGCGGAGGCGAGGGCCGAGGCCGAGGCGCGCCGGACGCGCGAGGAGCGGTCGTACGAGCGCCGCGACGACCGGGGCAACTTCCGCCGGGACCGCGACCGTGACGACCGCCGCCCCTACGGCCGGGACCGGGACGACCGCGGTGACCGCGGTGACCGGCGTCCGTTCAACCGCGACCGGCGCGACGACCGCGGTGAGCGTGGCGACCGCGGTGAGCGCCGTCCGTTCAACCGGGACCGCCGTGACGACCGGGGCGGCTTCCGCCGCGACAACGAGCGGCGCGAGTTCGGCCACCGCGGCGGCGGCGACCGTCCGCTCAACCGGGACCGCGACGACCGCCGTCCCTTCAACCGCGACCGCGACCGCGACCGTGACGACCGCCGTCCCTACGGCCGCCGTGACGACCACCGCGGCGGCGGCTACCAGGGCGGCGGGCATCAGGGTGGTGACCACCGCGGCGGCGGCCGTTCGTTCGACCGCCGCTCGGACAAGCCGCGCTGGAAGCGCAACGGCTGAGCCGGACAGACCAGTTGAGGGCCCGGCCCGGAGCACCGCTCCGGGCCGGGCCCTCCCGCTTCCGTGTCCGGTTCCGCGCTCCGCCCGTCCGGGTGCGCCCGGCCATCCGGGCGCGGATACGACGCGACGTGCCGTCACATTGTGCCGATGCCTTCGAAGCGCGGCGCCTGTCCGGGCTATGCTTCGGGGGGCGGGCCGTTAGCTCAATTGGCAGAGCAGTGGACTTTTAATCCATTGGTTGTGGGTTCGAGTCCCACACGGCCTACCGGACCCCTCGGGGTCGGAACCCCCGCCGACGCAGGTCGGCGGGGGTTCCGCCGTTCTCGGGGCCCGGTGCGGCGGTGAGCGCGCCGTACGGCAGGTGTGGGGTCCGCGGAGACGGGAACCCACACCCCGAACCCGGAAAACGGCTCGGGCGTGGCGCGGGCTCGCCGTCCGGACCGTCCGTCCAGGGAGCTGAGCACATGATCCGTCCAGCAGACATCCGTGAGTGGCGTGGCCGTGACGTCGTCGACGCGGACGGGCACAAGGTCGGCCCGCTCGAAGCGGTCTACACCGACACGGCGACCGACGAACCCGTCATGGTCACCGTCCGGATCGGACTGCCCACCCGTCAGCGCCTGGTGTTCGTGCCCCTGGACGAGGCGGTCGCCGGTCCGGACCACCTCAGGGTGCGGTACGGCAAGGCGCTGGTGAAGAAGGCCCCGTCCATCGGCACCGACGACGTGCTGCCCGCGGAGGGGGAGGAACCGGTCTTCCGGCACTACGGCCTCCCCTACCGTCCGGGCGCCGGGGGCGAGCGCCGGCTGGCGCGCGGCTGACCGGCCGCGCCCGAACAGTGTGGAGGAGGCGTCCACGGCATGGGGTTCTTCCTGTTCCTGCTTCTCGTCGCGGTCGTGCTGGGAGTGCTCGGCGCGGTGGTGGAGGGGCTGCTCTACCTGTTGTTCATCGGGATCGGAGTCCTGGTGCTCGCGGTCCTGGTCATCTCCCTGCGGCGCTCCCGCCGCCGTACCGGCCGCTGAGACCGCCGCGCCCGGGCGGGCGCCGTGTTGCGTGCCCGACCGGGAGCGCAATACTGAACGAGAGAGCCGAAAGTGCGTGAAAGCGCCCGTCCGGCCCTGTGGAAGTTGGCAGGGCGGCGTTCCGGGGAGGGACGCGCTCCGGCGGTGGACAGAACACGACAGCCGTGCCGACCCGGCACCCGGAGACCGGGGCGTCCGGGCGGAGCGACCGTCCGACCGTGAGGTGGAGCGATGGACGGGTACCTGTACATGGCCTACGACTATCCGGTGCTGGGGGCGTTCCTCACCTTCCTGTGGTTCTTCCTGTGGGTCGTGTGGCTGATCCTGCTGTTCAAGGTCATCACCGATGTCTTCCGCGACCACGAGCTGAGCGGCTGGGGCAAGGCGGGGTGGCTCGTCTTCGTGGTCGCCCTCCCCTACGTCGGCGTCCTCGTCTACCTGGTCGCCCGCGGCCAGGGGATGAGTGAGCGCGAGACGAGGCGGGCCAGGACGGAGAGGGAGGTCTTCGACGCCTACATCCGCGAGACCGCGGGAACGGGGACCGGTACCGGCGGTGCCACCGGAGCCGACCAGCTGGCCAGGCTCTCCGAGCTCAAGGCGAAGGGGGACCTCACCGAGGGCGAGTACCAGCGGGCCAAGGAGAAGATCCTGGCCTGAGCGGCGGGCGGTGCGGCGGCACCGCGGCATCGCCTGGCCGGACCCGGTCGAGTCGCCGGGAGCCGGACATCGGGAAGGGACGGAGGAGTGCACGGCGACGGGCGGCAGGAGACAGGCGGGGGCAGGATCCGCGTCCGTACCATCCCCGTCATCGGCCACCCGCCCTGGCTGCTGCCCCTGTTGCTGATCCTGCTGGGTGCGGGCATCACCCTGCTGACACCCGACAGGCTCATCGTGGGGGCGCCGTTCGCCGCGGCGATCCTGCTCACGGCGTCCCTGTGGACGCTCCGGGGCACGGTGTACACGGTGGCCGCCGTGCTGGCCACCGAGATCGTCCTGCTGCTGGCGAGCGGGCGGTCGGCGGACGAGGTCGTGGTCCGGATGGCCACCAACACCACCGTCGCCCTGCTGGCCCTCGTCATCAACCGGGTCCTGGCACGCAGTGACGTGGACCTGGCCTCGGCCCGCCGTGTCTCCGAGGCGGTGCAGCTCGCCGTGCTGCCCGTGCCCCCCGGCCGGGTGGGCGAGCTGAGGATCGCGGTCCGCTACGAGGCCGCGCAGGCGCACACCCGGATCGGCGGTGACCTGTACGGCGCGGAGCGCACACCGTACGGGCTGCGGATGATGGTGGGCGATGTGCGCGGCAAGGGGCTGGGCGCCGTCGGCACGGTCACCGTCCTGCTCGGCGCCTTCCGGGAGGCGGCCGAGGCCGAGGAGGACCTGGCGGCGGTCGCGGACCGCGTCGAGCACGCGCTGCTGCGCAGGGCGGCGCAGCTCGGGGCTGGGCCGGGCCGGTCGGAGGAGTTCGCCACGGCTGTGTTCGCCGAGGTCCCGGCGGACGCCCCGGGGAGCCTGCGGCTCGTCAACCGGGGCCATCCGCCGCCGGTGCTGCTGACCGGGGAGGGGGAGGTGCGGCTGCTGGAGCCGGACCCGGAGGCATACGCGCTGCCGCTGGGGCTGAGCGGCCTGACGGGCGCCTCCGAGAGCGGACGGACGGGACCGGTGGCCTTCCCGCCCGGCTCCCTGCTGCTGCTGCACACCGACGGCCTGACGGAGGCGCGGAACGCGGCGGACGTCTTCTACGACCTGGGGAAGGGGCTGCGGGAACGGCGCTTCTCCGAACCGGCGGCCCTGCTCGACCACCTCCTCGCGGAAGTCGGCGCGCACACCGGCGGGCACCGGGGCGACGACATGGCGCTGATGGCGGTCATGCGCGGCCAGGCATCCCCACCACCCCCGGCCGCCGGTGACTCCACGTAGCCGATGCACATCCCTCCGCATAACAAATGACGAACCGTCAGATGGTGTGGTGTGTGTCTCATGCCCTGATCAGGTGGTCGACTCGCCCGAATCGGATCTGAAATGACCGGATATTCCTCCGTCAAGAAAGTCCCATCTCTGAAGAGGGGGCTTGGAATCCGGAGCTCACCTCTATTAACGTTCGATAACGCAGCGCGGTCGTCACTGTCGCCGAAGAGGGCGGCACCGTGCGCCGTCGCCGAATCCCGTAGGCGCAACCCCGTCAACAGCGAGGACGCGCCCAGGGAACCGGGGAACCACCAATTGGGGTGAATCGGACCCATGCGGCCCGTCCGTGTGGATCCGTAGGAGACCTTCCTGCTCCGAACCCGTCAGCTAACCCGGTAGGCGAGAAGGAAGGAAAGGAGAGCGCCTCCGTGGCGTCCAGCAGTCCGGCCCCCGAGGTCTCGTACGACCCGCACACCGCCGCTTTCACCCCGTTCGCGCCGTTCGGTCCGGAAGGTGACGGCGACCAGCCGGTGTGGAACCCGACCGAGGACTCCGTCCGCCCGGTCCGCGGCCGGCACCGCGTCGTCAAGCAGCGCAACGGCATGGCCCGCAGCGGAGCCGTCCTCGGCGTCGGCGTGATCGCCGCCGTCGGCGCGGGCGGTATGGCCACCGCCAAGGACAAGTCGCCCCTCGCCGTCTCCATGCCGGACGTCGACCTCGGCGCGGTCGCCGAGGGCATCCCCGTCGTCGGCGGTCTCGTCTCCGACAGCCACGACGGTGACTCCGCCCCCCCGGCGGAGACCGCCGACCCCTTCGGCGGCACCGTCACCCAGGCCGGCCTGGACACCTCCGAGGCCGTCACGACCGTCGTGACGGCGGACGCCGGCGAGGCGCTGCGGGCACGCATCCTCCAGCAGGCCGACCGGCAGCAGACCGGCGCCGCCCAGGCCGCGCTCGAGGAGGCCGCCGACCAGGCCGCGGAGAGGGCGGCCGAGGAGGCCGCCGACCAGGCCGCCGAGGAGGAGGCCGAGCGCAAGCGCAAGGCCGCCGAGGAGGCGGCACGCAAGGCCGAGGCCGAGCGCCTGGCCAAGCTCGCGGCCAGCTACACCCTCCCCCTCAACTCGTACCAGCTCACCTCCACCTTCGGTCAGTCCGGCTCGATGTGGGCCAACAACCACACCGGCCTGGACTTCGCCGCTCCCACCGGCACTCCGGTCAAGGCGGTGCACAGCGGCGAGATCGTCGGGGCCGGCTGGGCGGGCTCCTACGGCTACCGCATCATCCTCAGGCTCGACGACGGCACCGAGATCTGGTACTGCCACCTGTCCTCCATGACCGTCACCACCGGCAAGGTGACCACCGGCGACGTCATCGGCCGCGTCGGCTCCACCGGCAACTCCACCGGCGCGCACCTCCACCTGGAGGTCCGTCCCGGCGGCGGCGACCCGGTCGACCCGCTGACCTGGCTGCGGAGCAAGGGCCAGTCCATCTGACCACGCCTGTCCGGCCTGTCCGGCCGGCGTCGCGAAGCACTCCGCTGCCGCACGCCGGCCCCACACACCCCGGCGGCCCCGGTGACTCATCCCCCCGACACCGGGGCCGCCGGTTCCCCTCCACCGTGTACGCCTACCGCGCCGCCGCCCGTCCCGCCGGCTCCCCGGGGCGCGCGGCGCAGAACAGCAGCCGGTAGCGTGCCACGTCACTGCTCACCAGCCCGGGGAAGTCCCGCACCCGGTCCCACAGCGGGGACGACTCACCAATCCCCTCACCCGGCGCCTCCAGCGCGGCGATGTGCGCCCGCTCGCTCTCCCACTCCGCGTAGTTGATCACGTGTGTGCCGTCCGTGCTCAGGTGGAAGTGGGCCGAGATGCCGCCGGGCGGCAGGCCCCCGCCGGCGCCGTCGTCCTCGATCGCGGCGGCCACGGCGTCCACCCACGCCCGCTGCCGCGCCTCGTCGGGCCCCTCGAACTCCACCTCCACGACCACCACGCACCCCGGCTCGGGCCGCCGCCCGACCCCTTCCCGCTCCTCGGGCCCCTCGGGCAGGCTGCGGTAGCGCCGGGTGCGCGCCAGGCGCAGCCGCTCGATCCCGGGCACCGCGTCGTCGATCTCGTCGTTGCGGTCCCGACGGTGGGTGCGTGCGTACTCCTCGTACGCCTCCTCGTCCGTCCACTGGGAGTAGTGCAGCAGAGTCCGGCCGTCGGTCCCGGCGTAGACGCCGTACGACAGGATGTCCGGCGTCGGCCACTCTCGCCTGCCCCAGGTGGCGGCGATGGCGTCCGCCGCGGCCCGCTGCCGCTCGGGTGTGCCGACGTCCCAGGCGCTGATGAGGACGGCTCCGGCGTCGGGGTGGGCGGGGTCGGGGTGTACGGGCATAGCGGGCATGGGTGTGCCTCCTCGTCGGCCAGGGTGTTCCTCGCTTCGCGGAACCACGCTCACATCTCAAGTCGCCTTGAGGTCAAGGCGAACGGGTGGCCGGTCCGCGCGGACCGGCCACCCGTTCACGGCCGGGACGGAACGCCTGCGGTCAGGCGGGCAGCCGCTCCTCGATCGCGGCGACGACCTCCGCAGCCTCCGGCTCGGTGCGCGGACGGAACCGGGCGACGGGGGCGCCGTCCGCCGCGACGAGGAACTTCTCGAAGTTCCACTGCACGTCCCCGGCCTGCCCCTCGGCGTCGGCCAGCTCCGTCAGCTCGGCGTAGAGCGGGTGCCTGCCGTCCCCGTTGACGTCGGTCTTCTCCAGCATCGGGAAGGTGACGCCGTAGGTGGCCGAGCAGAACGCGCCGATCTCCTCGGCGGTGCCGGGCTCCTGGCCCATGAACTGGTTGCACGGCACGCCGACCACGGTGAACCCGCGGTCGGCGTACTTCTTCTGCAGCCGCTCCAGGCCCTCGTACTGCGGGGTCAGCCCGCACTTGGACGCGACGTTGACGACCAGCAGCACCTTGCCCCGGTGCTCGCCGAGGGTGGTGGGCTCGCCGGCCAGGGTGCGCAGGGGGATCTCGTAGAGGCTCATGCGCCCTGTCTAGCAGAGATCGCGCCCGTACCCGCCGTGAGCCTTCACACCGCCCAGGAACGTTTCCCACGCCCCCGCCGGAAACCTCAGCACGGGCCCGCCGCCCGCCCCCTTGCTGTCCCGCACGGCGGTCTGGTTGGGGAGGAACGCGATCTCGACGCATTCCAGTCCCTGCCCGCCGCTGTGGCTGGACTTGAACCAGTGGGTGAGTACGGGGTCCTCAAAGCGACTTGAGTGAGAAGAGGACATCACAGTTCCTTGAGTAGCTTGCCGACGGGGACGGTCGAGGCGGCTCAGGGCCTGCCCGGTCAAAGATCAGTCACCGGAATGATCGCGTCATCGTGCCGGGAATTCTTGGCCTGGAAGCGGACGAGACGCCGAGAGGAGTCGATCGCTGTCTTCGGCGGGATCAGGGTGAACGCCATCACCACCTTCGCGGGGTCAGCCTTGCCACGTGAAACAGCAGCCTTGACGTCAGCATCGCCCTTGCCCTCAACGACCGGGTAGAGCAGTGCGACACCGGTGTTGGGTCCTACTGACGGGTTCCCGGCAGGAGCGGATGGTGAGGCGGCAGCCGCGTCAATAAGCCGCTGGGCAGCAAGCTGGTGTTCTACGCTCGCGATACGTCCGAAGGACGGCTTTCCGGCCTGCCTGCTTCGGTGTACAAGTGAGAGCGGGACAGAGCCCATTACAGACATCTCGACCCGGCTTTCCTGTGCGAGCTGCGGGGAGATCAGCAGCCAGTCATCGACCGTGGCCAGACGGCCGTCAAGCTGAACCAGATATCGCAGATGCGGCTGGAAGATACCCTCGCGCTCCCACTCAAGCGCACTGAGCACAGCGAGCAGCTCTGAGTGGCTGACACGTGTGGTTAGGGCGGAGAAGGTACGGCTCAGGCCGGTGTCCCCGTTCGGTGGGTTCGTGAAGGTGACCGGCTCGTAGGAGAAGCTGCTGAGCAGGGGGCTCCATCGCTCGGTGTTGCGCCGGAGAGCGGCCGAGTCCTGCGGATAGGCCGCAGGCTCGATCGGCCTGCCGGGCGAACGGACCTCGATGAGCTCGGCGTTGAACATCTTGTTGCGGGCCGATGGCTTGATCCACGACAGGTGCTGAGCGACCAGTGGCGGGACCTGTGCCGGGGTGACCTGTGGTTTACCGTCAACGAGTTCGGCGTACCGGGTGAGCTGCTGGCGGAACAGCTCCTCATCCCGGCAGATGGCTTCGAAGGCCTCGTAGAGATCGGCAGTCGAGGTCTTGGTCAGAGCTTCCTCACGGCCTATGTAGAGACGTACGAGATCGCGGTAGCCGGGACGGAACCCGAACCAGCGGCCCATCTGCATGAGCGTGTCCGCCTGGCGGGTCGTGCGGCGGTAGTAGGTGATGGTCAGGCCCTCGATGGTGAAACCACGGGAGAGCTTGGTGCCGCCTACGAGGATCTTCCAGACGTTCGGAGTCCGGTCGAAGTCGAGGTTGAGCTGTTCGAAGTAGCGGTCCGAGTCGCCGTTGACGATCACGACCGCATTGCCACCCGAGCCGATGCGCTTTCTCGCCTCGCTGACGTACGGGCGGAGTTCGTCGTATGACTCCGGGAAGGGAAGATCGGCGGCCTGAGCCGCGGAGACCGGGGCGAAGTCGTTCTTCCACAGTTTGGCGAGACGGGCGTGGCCTTCCGTGGACATGTAGCCGGCCTGGTGCCACATCGTGTTGATACGCAGAGCGAGATCGGCATGATCGTCTACACGCACGGACTCGTGAACGAGCATGGTGTGGTGACGGAACGGCCCGGCGGCCACACCATGGTCGGCACGGAAGAGTTTCAGCGCACCAGTGAGGACAAAGCTGTCCATGGCCTCCTGGAGGCGGTCATCGACATCACCGTAGACGCCTCGCACATGTGCCTTCTCCTGGGAGTTCGCGACCGTCCGTTCGGAGGGGGGCAGCGAGGAGTCGAGGTCGTGAAAGTCCTGGACGCCCATGTAACCCTCAGGGCGGGGCAGGGAGATGAGGAAGTCGCTGGGGAAGATGTCCTGGGCGTCGCCTGGGTCAACGAAGACGTTTGCGAACGGCGTGGCCGTGTAGCCGATGTACTGGGCACGCGGCAGTAGTCCCAGAAGCTGTGAGATCAGGCTGTTGATAGCTGTGCGCCCGGTGGAGCCCTGTGACCACTTCTTGGGGTCAGAGGTGTTGACCGAAGCTTGGTCGGACTCGTCGTCGATGATCAGCGCAGGAAGCTCGCCGAGGATGCCGTGAACCTGTTTGAGATCCTTGACCAGCTTCGTCAGGACACTCTTGTTCTTCTTGACGACCATCACCCGGGCCGCCGCGTGGTGCAGGTTGGCCGGGTCGTACAGCGGCAGTGCCGGTTTCCGCTTATCGAACTCCAGGGCCCGGATTCCCTGGGCAAGGCCCACGTAGTCCTTGTCTCGCGTCGTCAGGCGGTCGATGTCGAAGGCCTGCTGTGTGGAGGGGCGTCCGCCGTGCTGTACGAACTTCGGCCAGTCGTCATCGTCGCCCACGTAATCGATACCGACGAGCGAGTCGATGTCACTGGGGTCAGCCCCGCGCAGGATGTTCTCCTGGCCGATCAGTTCCATGTCGAGACGGCGCTGTGTCTGGGCACGCAGCAGGCTGAGCGTGCCGCCGAGGACGATGACCAGGCGGTAGCCCGCGTCGACCGCCTTCGCTATGACACCGGTGAAGTTAGCGGTCTTGCCGGACTGCACATACCCGACGACCAAGCCCTTAGCCTGCCGCACGGCCTTCTGCTCAGGATCGCCGAGCCGCTCGACTACTGCCTTGCTTGCCTCGTCCAGGCTTACGACCGCCGTATTGGACCACCCCTTCTCACGAAGCTTGTTCTCGTACGCACGCCAGTAGAAAGAACGGGCTGCGGCGCGCTCGGGGGTGTACCAAGGGACGTGTTCACGCGCGATGACGGTGGCGCCTGCGGCGTGGGCGACAGGGACCACAGTGTCGAGAACCTTGCGCAGGTCGTCACCGAAACGGAGACGGTCATAGACCGCGGCACGGCGTTCGTCTGTACGGGGCTCGGTTTCTGGCGCCCATCGTGGCTCGCTTGCGAAGTCCCAGGTCGTCAGGGCCCGGGCCCAGAGTGCCACAAGCGGCCCGCCACGGGGTGCCTCATCAGTGAGGCGTACGTGGAGAGTCTCCTCGCTGAGATCGGTGCCGGGAAAGTCCTCGTCGGCGATGCTCTCAGCAAGCTTCTGAAACTGGCGAGGGTTGGCACCCATGCCGTTCAGGACATCGGTGTGGATCTCCAGGAGCACATCTGGCATGGCGATCTCCCTCTGAAGTGGGCGGCGAGGTCAGGAGGCGAGGCGGTTACGGCGTTCGCGCTGAGCGTGCACCGCGGCGAGAAGGATGCTGTTCCAGTACTCGATACGGTCGGCCCTCTTCCTCTCCCAGCGGCCAAGCCCGAAGCAGTCCTGGAGAAGCAGGTACAGGAGGGTCTTGGTCACAGGGGCGTCATTGGCGCCGCTACGCCGTCCGTCGTTGAAGTCCTCCCTGAAGTCCCTGTTCAGAAGGATGACGTAATTGTCACGGTCCAGGTCAAAGAAGCGGTCATCAGGGAGCGGCACCCAGTCGATGCGGACAGGGTCGTCATCCTTGAGTGGCAGCTCTTCACGGACGGCCCTTTTGACCTTGGGGTCGAAACCCTTGCCCGGCTCGTTGACGGTGGCCCTTTCGATGACCGAACGCGAAGCCCCTTCTCGGTACGCGGTCTCCGCCTCAGCAAGGTACGTGCGGAACATGGTGCCGGATTCGTCGGTCGCCTTCTCTACGCCGAGAGTGAAGGCGGGTGTGACCTCGACCCCGTCCTTCTTGACGGTGAGGCTGAACACCTCATTCGGGGCGCTGGGGAGGTCCACGGCTATGCGGGCGAGCACCAAGTGCCCCTCAAGGCTGCGCAGATTGCTCCAGCCGCCAGCCTGCACGAGCCGGTCATTGCGGTAGAAGTAGAACCCCTGGCGGTCCTGGATGGAGCCGATCTGGCGGAAGCCGGCGAGGTTCGACTTGGCAGGCCAGATATGAGCCTCCAGCGTGACCTGGCCTACGCCCTCCACCGGAGCGGTGAACTTCTTCGGATAGCCCGCCTTACCGGGAACTTTGTAACCGAACGGGTCCAGAGGGTCCACGCTGTTGTGGTCCACCTCCTCCCCCGTGGCCACATCCCAGACCGCGATGTCCAGCTTGAGCCCGTTGCTGAGGAAACGGTGCAGGTAGAGACCGAGATGTATGCCGAGCTGCGTGATGGCCTTCGACAGGAATTGCTCGCTCTGTCCGGGAGCGACGGTCTCGAAGGCGCGTACGTGGTCCCAACGCACGATCGTCCCATGCCATTCGATGAGGCCGTCGTAGGTGTCGATCTGCTGTTGCGCGAATCCCGGCTCGACCGTGTCACACCGGAAGCCGTCTTCGATGCTCTCCGCTGTCAGCTTGCGGCCGGCGGCCCGGCTGCGCTTGGTACGGCTGATGACCGTGAGCGACCGGGCCTGCGACAGAGAGGCTGCCTTGAGGCCAGTCCCGTACATGCCGAGCGCCTCTCCGTCGTAGTCGCGGCGGCGGCCGACGGTCATGGCCTGGTCGAGCTCCGCGTCGTTCATGCCATGGCCGTTGTCGAGGACAAGTAGCGACAGGATGCGGTCGGAGTCGCGGAGGAAGTGCACCACGACGGAATCGGCCCCAGCGTCAATCGAGTTGTCGATGAGGTCAGCAACGGCGGCTTCGAAGCCGTACCCCTGGTTGGTCAGAGCTCTGGCATATCCGGCGTCCGGAGGCAGGTGCGTGCTTCCGCTGGTCGGGACATCGTACTGCCAGCTTGCGGGAAGGGAGACGGAGGGCGGCATACGCAAGCGGTTCCTTAACACACAGGTTGGGCCTGAGTGGGGGAGCAGCGGCCCGTGGCTTCTACTGGCCCTGGGAGTGTACGCGGGTGTCAGCCGTGAGCATGTCTCTTTGGGTGAAGTCGAGTTGACTCTGATCACAGACACTTCCGGTGAGGTGATCCTTCAGTCTGCTCGCGAACGCGTCCCAGGCAGCGGGAGATAGCAGCAGCACACCCCCGTCACGCTCCTTGCTGTCCCGCACGGCCGTGCCTTCCGGGATGAGCGCCACCTCCACGCACTCGGTTGCTCCCGCACCGCTGTACGAGGACTTGACCCAGGCGTTGTCCGGAACACCTGATATCGCTGGGCGCATCACATCTCCTTACGGACGCTGTCGATCAGGTTGGCTGAGGCTGTCATGTCCAGGGCCTGAGCGCGAAGGTAGTCGAATGCGAGCCGATACCGGTCCAGCTCGTCCTCTTTCTCCAGGAAGATCGACCCCACGTGGATGTCCACGTACACCACGTCCAGCGAGGGTTCGGCACCGCCGATGATGACGAAACTGCCCAGCGCGGCGGAGTGCGCCCCCTTGGAGAAGGGCAGGACCTGAAGCGTGATGCTGGGTGAGTCGCCGGCCTCCAGAAGGTGTCCGAGCTGCTCGCGCATCACGTCCGGCGATCCCACGACACGGCGGATGACGGACTCGTCAAGCACAGCCCAGATGTGAGGTGGCTTCTCCCGGATGAGGACCTCCTGCCGTTTCATACGGAGATCCACGAGCCGCTCGATCTCTCCGGGAGCGAAGCGCATCTCGGATGCGTGCTGCACCGCTTCGGTGTAGCGGCGAGTCTGGAGGAGGCCGGGAACGTACAGGCAGGCGAAGTGGTCCTCGCGCACCGCCTCGTCCTCAAGGGTGAGCAGCAGGTTCATGGTTCCCGGAAGCTTGTCCGCGATGGGTGCCCACCACCCTTGCTGACGGGCGTCCTTGGCGAGTCTGACGGTGGCCTCACGCTCAGCGTCACTCGCCCCGTAGTGGCGGCAGAGGGCGTCCACGACAAGCCAGCGCACGGGCCCTTCCTGTGTCTCGTAGCGACTGACGGTCGCTTTCGACACCCCAACGAGATGGCCTGCCTCCTCAAGAGTCATCCCCGAGCGGGCACGGAGCTTCCGCATCATCGCGCCGAGCTGACGGCGTCGTGTGGTGACCCTTGGCGGCATGACGGCAACCCTTCTGCTCTGCGGACTCCTGCCCGCATGTGGCCAACCAGGCTAGAAGTGAGCCAAGTTGATCTTCCGGTGATTCACTCGATCGATTCTTGTGAGAAGTTACACGAGAGGATGTCTCATGACACAATCGCAGTCAGGCGGTCACCCGACGAAGCCGCACAGAGCGGCAGGCGCAGCGTCGGTGTGGCGCGAAGGGAGTGCGATCCATGGACGGCTACGGCATCACGGAACCTCGGCTGCGCTCAGTACTGCCTTTCAGAGCGGCTCCGGACGAGCTGAGCGGGCTGCGGCTGGCCATCAGGGAACAGTTGAATCTCTGGGGGCTGAACGATCTGGTGGACGATGTGGAAGTGGTCGCGGGAGAACTTGCGGCCAATGTCATCAGGCATGTGGGGCAGAACACCGCGGCAACCCTTGTCCTGGTGGTGGGTAATGGACGGCTGCGGCTCGAAGCTCATGACGGCTCCCATGCGGTTCCTGCGGTCAGGCAACCCGGTGACTACGACGAGAATGGCCGTGGACTGCGTCTGCTCGCCGCACTGGCCGCCGACTGGGGAACGATGCTCACGGCCTCTGGTAAGGCGGTCTGGTGCGAGTTCTCCCTGGGAGTGAAGGAGGAGTATCAGCGTCTCCGGCGAGCCGCGAGCACCCTGGAGGTCTACGGCCGCATCTCTGGCCGGGTGGCACCAACCAGCACGCGCAGTCTCGCTGTCCTCGAAGGGTCGGCTACAGGGCTCATCACCGACCTTCTCTACTGGCTGGCGGAGCAGGGGCGGGACCCGGACGACTTCCTCGACCGGGCACAGATGCACTACGAGGCGGAGTCGGGTGCCGCATGACCTCAGCATGCGCACAAGCCCGCGCTGCGAATCGTGTCAGGTGTGCGACATGATGCGTTGCAGTGGCACGGGCGCGAGGACTTACAGCGCCCCCCTTTTAGGGCGGCAACCGCAGGGGCAATATCGTATGAATGGTCGCAGGGCTGTGCAGGGTGACTCATGGGGTACAGGGTCATGCTGGACACTTGTAGAAGCCGTAGCGTTGTCAGTGGGCCATGTAACCCTCTGTGACGGCGGATGGCACAAGGTATCCGTCAGGCACGCCTGAAAGGAGGGCGCATGAGCCGCACTGAGCCCATGTTTGCCTCAGTGGAGATCTGCGCCGGAGCCGGGGGACAGGCCCTGGGGCTACACAATGCCGGCTTCCGTCACCTAGCTCTCGTCGAGATCGACGAGAACGCTTGCAACACTCTCAGGGACAACGTGGAAGGGAACCCGGACTGGGGGGACTGCCGGATCCTTCCAAAGGATCTCACCAAGCTGAGCCCCGAGGAGCTTGCTGAGGAACTGGGCTTGAGTGAGGGGGAACTTGACCTCTTTGCCGGAGGGGTTCCGTGCCCTCCGTTCTCTGCGGCCGGCAAGCAGTTGGGCGAGGGTGACGAACGCGACTTGTTCCCTTACGCGCTCGCGATGGTGGAGTACCTCAAGCCCAAGGCCGTCATGATCGAAAATGTGCGAGGGCTGCTCGAACCGGAGTACAAGTTTCGGAACTACCGAGAGAACGTGATCAAGCGTCGTCTGTGCGAAGCAGGGTACGTGATCTGCGGTTGGAGAGTCATTGAGGCGTGTGACTACGGGGTTCCGCAGCTTCGCCCCCGAGCGATCCTGGTCGCCTTGAGGGGAGAGTATGCCGGGCACTTTGAGTGGCCGGACCCGGGCGAGACCAAACTGGTGACGGTGGGTGAGGCCCTGGCTAAGTCGATGAACAGGCGCTTCGGTGACTCGCCGACAGGCAGGGCCGCGTACGAACGCTGGTACGAGAAAGCTTGCATCGGCGTAGCACCCACGCTGGTGGGTGGTTCGAAGAAACACGGTGGAGCGGACCTTGGCCCCACGCGTGCCAAGAAGGCATGGCGCAAGCTTGGTGTCGACGCCATGGGAGTGGCGAACGAGCCAGAGGACATGAAGGACTCCAAGCGGGACCTGTACAGCGTGGACAAGGAAGGTGTACCGATCGGCCCTAAACTGACAGTGAGCCAGGCCGCGATCATCCAGGGCTTTCCTGAAGAATGGAAGTTCTCCGGACGTAAGACTGCTGCCTACCGCCAGGTGGGGAACGCCTTCCCGCCCCCCGTCGCGCAGGCCATCGGCACACAGATCATCACAGCACTCGAAGCGGGGGCAAAGGAACCCTCTGCTGCCCCCGCAGAGTGGGACGAGGACCGGGAAGCGGCACTATTCGAGCTTCCCGCCCCGCCTGTCCCGTTCGGTGCGGAGCCGGCTGACCGTAGCGGCGATCTTGAGCGCGCAGTCGTCGGGTGACTCATGTTCCCAGAACCGTAGTACGGTCCACCCTGCCTCGGTGAGACGCTGGTTGGTGTCCCGGTCCCGGGCTATGTTCCCCGCTACTTTACGTGACCAGTAACCGGGATTGGTTCTGGGCGACACGTAGTGCTCAGGGCAGCCGTGCCAGTAGCAGCCGTCTATAAACACGGCGACCTTCGCCGGACGGAACACCATGTCCGCCGTCCGGCGAAGGTCCTTGATCGGCCTTGCCGACACTCGATAGCGCAGTCCCAGAGCATGTACAAGTCGTCGTACCGTTTGCTCGGGCTTTGTATCCCGGCTTCGGATGGCCTGCATGTTACGCCGCCGTGCGGCCGACGAGGCCCACGAACCCTCGGGTGGCTGCCAAGTATCCGACTCAGCCTTGCCGCGCTCCACTTACGCCGCCTCCGAGACGCTGATCACCACTTCACAAGTGTCTCTGCCAGTTTCCCGTATGGAAGCAGACGCTGTTGCTGGACGGCTTCGTGCCATGCAGCCTGCTGCTCCTTGTTGGCTGCTGTCTGTACCGCATGATCGAGTGCGTCGTAAGCAATATGGTAGACGGCGTCTACTTCCCCGGTCCCGCGAGCAATGGCCGCGAGACGGGAAGGGAGCGGTTCAGCGGTGACAGTGACAAGGTGAGGCTGGCGGCCTCTGCGATGCCGGATCATCTGGTTGCACTCGTGCCTGATGTTCTGTACACGGTCTGACCGGATAGTCCACTTACAGGCGATTGCTCCGTGCAGAAAAGGGAGATCGCCCAGAATCTCCAGGTCTGTCAAGCCAATAGTGACATCTGGCTTGATGAGGTAGTCGCGCCCGATCGTGACCCGGAGTTCAGGGTTTTTCCTGACGAGTTCGTCGACTCGTCGCAGATGACCATACTGAGAAAACTCGGTAACTACCTTGCCGCACTGAATGAGCCAGTGGCGTGTGGAATCCAGTGATGGCAGCACGTGGACGAGGTCATCCCTGACTTTCTTCTCCATGAGAGGGCCTGGGTCGGCCGGAATAGCAGGGTTCTCGGTCTGCGCTATTCCCATGTGCGCCATCATGGCTGTGGCGATATCGACCGACTGGATGTTAGCCGAGTCCGCGCAGTTGGGAACGAGATGACTCTTCCCCCGGGGCTTGCGCCAGCCGTACAGGTGACTTGCGAACGCTGTCGTCATGAAGTGGAAGGATAGGTCAACAGACCTCCTTGGTCGCTGAAAATAGCCATTTTGATTTTATCGGAGGCGGCGGAAGAGGAGGTCGTGGACGACGTGGCCCTTGTCCAGGCCCTGCCGCTCGAAGCGGGTCAGCGGCCGGAAGTCGGGGCGCGGTGCGAAGCCGCCCTCTGCCTGCGTGTTCTCCAGGGCCGGGCAGTCGGTGAGGACCTGGAGCATCTGCTCGGCGTACGGCTCCCAGTCGGTGGCGCAGTGCAGCAGCCCGCCCGGACGCAGCCGGGCGGCGGCCAGCTCCACGAACTCCGGCTGGACGATGCGGCGCTTGTGGTGGCGCTTCTTGGGCCACGGGTCCGGGAAGAAGACGCGGATCCCGGAGAGGGAGCCGGGGGCGAGCATCTCGCGCAGCAGGATGATCGCGTCGCCGTTGGCGACCCGGACGTTGGACAGCCCCCGCCGCTCGGCCTGCCCCAGTAGGTTGCCCTGGCCCGGGGTGTGTACGTCGGCGGCGAGGATGCCGGTGTCCGGGGCGTCGGCGGCCATCCGCACGGTGGCCTCGCCCATGCCGAAACCGATCTCCAGGACCACGGGCGAGCCGGGCGGGAGGGTGTCGAAGAGCTCGTCGAGGCCGAGGCGGCGGTCGCCGTCGATCTCCACGCCCCACTTCGGCCACAGTCGCAGCAGCGCGTCCCGCTGGGCAGCGGTGACGCGGCTGCGGCGCGGCTGGAAGCTGCGGATGCGCCGCTCGTGGCGGTCCCCGACGGGGTTGGCGGAGGGGCCGGTGCCGTCGGGGAACATGGCACCGGGCGCGCTGTGCGCGCTCCGGCCGTCCCGGACGGGGGCCGCGAGCGCTCCGCGTGCCCCGGGCCGCGTTTCGGGCGTCTCGGTCGCTTCCGCCGCTTCGGCGGACTGGGGAATCTTCTCGGACACAGTGCGTACGAGTCTACGGCCGCCCGGGCACGGACCCGGCGGCCACGGGGGGCCGGCCGCCGGGCCGGATGCCGCGTTCGGCCGGGAGGGCGGTCGGGAGGGCGGCCGTTCCCCGGGGCCGGGGTTCCGGAACGCGGTCTTCCACAGGGCTGGACCAGGGGTGGGCCGGGGCTGACGCCGTGTGGGATCGTGTGTTTCTCACGATCAGTACGAGGAGGCGGACGGATGGCAGTCGCAGCGGCGGGCGGCGGAGGCGGGATCGACAGCTCCCGGCCCCACTCGGCCAGGATCTGGAACTACCTGGCGGGCGGCAAGGACTACTACGAGGTCGACTCCGACGCCGCCGAGAAGGTCCTGGCGGCCTTCCCCGGCATGCGCGACATCACCCGCGCCTCGCGCGCCTTCATCGGGCGCGTGGTGACGCACCTGGCCGGGCAGGAGGGCATCCGGCAGTTCCTGGACATCGGCACCGGCCTGCCCACCAGGGACAACACCCATGAGGTCGCCCAGCGCGCCGCCCCGGAGTCGCGGATCGTCTACGTCGACAACGACCCCCTGGTGCTGGTGCACGCCCGCGCCCTGCTCACCAGTTCCCCCCAGGGCGCCTGCGACTACATCGACGCCGACGTCCGCGACCCGGAGAGGATCCTGTCCGAGGCCGCGCGGACGCTGGACCTCTCGCGCCCGGTCGGGCTGATGCTCATGGGCATCCTGGGCCTGGTCCCCGACTACGACGAGGCCCGCGCGGTGGTGCGGCGGCTGGTGGACGCCCTGCCGCCGGGCAGCTTCCTCGGCCTGAACGACGGCTCCACCACCGACCCGGTCTACGTCCGGGCCATCGAGAGCCACAACGCCCGGGGCACCGCCACCCCCTACACCCCGCGCGATCCCGAGGAGATCGCGGGCTTCTTCGAGGGGCTGGAACTGCTGGAGCCCGGTGTCGTCTCGTGCTCGCGGTGGCGGCCGGAGGGCGGGCCGGGGCCGGAGACGGCCGTGTACGGCGGGCTCGCGCGCAAGCCCTAGGGGGCCGCGGCCGTTCCGCGGG